>JAFGPC010000103.1 GCA_016926155.1 Sedimentisphaerales bacterium | reverse complement strand
TATTTCATCCATCGGCCACCCGGCCGGACAGGATTATCGTTTTTTTCGGGAAGCGGAGAGCCAGTCTTCCACATTCCTGGCTAATACTACTATATCCCTCCGGTCTATAATATGTTCGATAATCCTCGGTGGAATCTTGAGTTTATGCATCGCCTTATGAACCCGCTCCCAGAGCCGATCCTGTTTGGCGGAGGTATCGGCCAGATATAAATCGGTCACCAATTCCTGCAAACGCGTCAATAGAATGGTATCAAGATGATCGTAATAGTTGGAAATGATCTTTTGCTGGTGGGCTGTGTATTCACCCTTCGTCATGATTATCTATGCCTCCGATCTTAGCCATTCTGATGCCTGCAAATTTCTTTCCTGAACGTTACAGCAAGCATCGTATCCTATCACTGCTCTTCCGGCAAAAAAGTTATTTTGTTCCTATCGCAAAAGAAAGAAAAATGCATATTAGGTACATTCTATAATATCATAATGGACTCACTGGTTTATTAAAAAACCCGGCCACCCTAAGGAGGCCGGGTTTGTATACGCCAAGATATACTAATTATCCGCTCTATTAAATGACCGCGGGCTCCTCTTCCTCCGCAGCCGTCACATCGCTTTTTTCAACTGCCTGGGTTCTATCATGGAAAGCAATTGCAAAAAGTACTACAACAATCGCTGATGCAATCGTCGTCCATAACCAGATGGGTTGCCACTGGCGAACGTCTTCGACCGTATAAGCCTTAATCAACCAGTCACAGAGGAAGTTGCCGATTAACAGGCCGACTCCAAATGTCGCCAGAAACATAAAGCCTTGTGCCTGTGCTCTCATTTCCTTGGGCGCCTTACGGTCCACATAGATCTGGCCGCCAACAAAGAAAAAACCGAAAATCAATCCGTGCACAAGAATCGCCACATAGGCCAACGCCATTTCCGCACCCGTAGCCTCCCCGAGAAGCAGGGAACCGTAACGAACCAACTGGGCTAACAGTCCCACAACCATCGCCCATTTTAACCCTATCTTTGCAATAGCGATAGGTACCACCAGCATCAGTACGATTTCAACGGCCTGTCCAAAGTTTTGAGTGAACGTCAATAATTCCACTCCCTTATCAGTTAAGTAGAGAGAGAAATAAGACCAGTAAATTGAAAATGCAATCGTAACCATTATAGAAACAACCACATAAAGAGCAAAATCAGGATACTTGAAGAGGGAGAAGGATCGCAATCCCAAAACATCGACCACTGAAGCCTTTGTGCCTTTAGCAGGGGGTGGGGTATGCGGCAGGAAGAAAGCAAATGCAGCCCCTATAAAAGACACGGCCGCACCGCAATAAAACACAATCTTTGTACCATCTATTTTTATCTTTAATATGTAAAGAGCAACAATGCTGAAAATACCCGCCGCTACCCAGCCGATCGAACCGAAAACGCGGATATTTGGAAATTCCTCAGCCCGACTATGGGCCATACTGATTGAACTGGTTAGTCCCCACGTCGGCATATATGCCAGCATAGCCAGCAGTAAAGCAATAAATACGGCTAAACCGCTTGTCAATTGCGCCCCGATAATTAATAAAACACCGGAAAACAAATTTAACACCGCCAGAACATATTGACTTGCAAAGTGACGATCTGCAAAGGTACCGATCAAGGGAGAGGATAAGCACCCGAGAGCCATCGTGCTCATGATTAAGGCTTTCCATTCGTCCAAACCCACTTTTTCAAGATAGGTTGCTAAAGGAAGCCACCATACCGGAAGCATCATATACTGTAAAAACATCATCACGCTGAGACGGATTCTCACGTTCATTGACATGTTTTCCATGGCACAACTCCCTTATCACATTCCGTTTGTTTGCCGGACGATGGCACGCGTCATCAATCCGTTCTCTATCAACGCAAAGGCAGCACACTGATCATATGCGGCGCATCGTACTCATTGCCTTCCAGCGGTAAATCGATGTTGGCCACATAGATCTTGTCGTCCCGCAGACAGACCTCGCTGGGTCGGTCCAGAAGACCGCCCACACCGCCCGAATTATTCTCGTTTTTCCAGAGCGTTGTCACCTGCCCGGTGGATGGATCAACCTTGTGCACGCTGTTGCCGACAAAGTCCGCGATATAGACCATTCCGGTCTTCGGACACACCTTGAGCCCGTCGGTGCTTTCCATGCCCTGCCCCTTGGCGACCACTTCATGGCTCTTAACGTTGCCATCCGGGCCGAACCGGAACTTGAGCAGGCTCGCATCGCCAAAATTGCACACCAGGAGATTGCCTTCCTTGTCAAAGCCCATTCCATTGGCTCCGACGCGCCAGGCTTCATTGGAGGTATAGAACTTCACGATCAAGTGCGGATCGGCACCGCCCGGCTGCAGTTGAACCGGCTCACCACGGAACTCCGAATAGCGGAATCGGTATACCCCGCTGGGCATGGGCGATGCATCCAGATCCAGACTGGTCTCGGTGACATAGACGCTGTCGCCGTGGCACGATACGGCGTTGGACTGGAGAAAGCCCGTCACCAGCACCTGCACCGCGATGGCCCTTCCTTCCCGCATGACCACACGAAGCAGACGAGACTGGTGCTCGGAAAAACCGCACATGCTCTGATTGTCGGCAACATACAGATGTCCGTCGGGTCCAAAATCGATACCTAGCGGGGCTACCTTACCTGTTTCGGGATGTAAGGGTAATGTCACGACCTCGCTGATCTTGTTTTGTGAAGAGATTTTAATGATTTTGGCCGGATAACTGTCATCATTGACATTCGGGCAACTTACATAAATAAAATTATCCCGACCCAACACCATCCCATCCGGTGTGTTATACGCCTCGGGCAGCAGCACACCGATCTTCGGTTCCATGGATACCGGCCCCCCGCATCCTGCAATCCAGACTGCGATCAGCACTAAACAGACGATCCACATTGTTCCGGTTTTCATGTGCTCTCCTTTCCTCTGTCTTGCTGGTTCATTGCTCCTTCACCTTACTTCATAACTGGCCGTGCCTTTGCTGCATTGACGGTCACCCATGCTATGAAACCAATTCGGTTACAATTCCTATCTCCGGTTTCGATAATGTTGTATCACGATTGGCCTTGTTTGTCCACTTTACATCAGTTTAAAAAATGCGGAAATTCTGCTTGTTCGGCTTGTCTCGGCTCTGTCAACCACCTTGACGGTCTTCGGATTGTCGGTTTATGCACATCTTCCCGAGTTTCCCAACTCTTTTATTGACAATTCTATGTATATGCGAAAAGGAATATGTATTGATTGTGAAGTTAGAATTGCTATCAGTCTTTTATGATTGAGATTTTTTCCTGCTAAGGCACACAGCGAAGAAAGTTATCAATCCAAAGACAATGGCGGCAGCTCTACTTGGCCACTTTGACGCCACTGTTGGAATCGATCCCGCATACGCCGGCTGGCTTGGGTTCTTTCCTGTTCTGACATGCCCTCCCAACGAGTTCTCATGTCAAGCAATCTTTGCCGTTCAGCCTGTCGTTCCTCATCCGGCATGGTGAGCCATCTTTCCCAGATCACAAGGAATCCTTCCCGAAGACGATTTTGTTCTTCCTCGCTAAGGTTCAGGTCCGTCCATATACGCTGCCACTGGGGAAGATTTTCCGTTCCTTGAGGGAAGTTTCCTTCCAGAATAGAGCGAATAGGTAATGCTGTGCCTGATTCCGGTCGAGTCTGGTGTAAACTGGCTGCTTTTCCTTCCACAATTTGTTCTGTTTCGTCGGACTTTTCAATTGCTTCATCCAACAAAGCTAAAAATTCCCTGTCTTCCCGGCTCATCTCCTGGACCTCTGCTTCTTCGACGACATCCATAACCGGCGTCTGGATTTCCTCCTGTTCCACTTTCGATATAAGATCCTCCTGTTGGGATTGATTTCTCCAAACACATATGCCAACAACCAGAGCCATTGCCAATAAAATGATCATGCCAAGCACATAGACAATGTGTGTTTTCTGCTTCATTTGCATTGTACTCGTCCCACAATCAGTAATCAGGCCATAAAATATTATCAAGACTTATACAAAGAAAAATTGTCAGCACAAGATAGTTACTTTCTGGAGTATTATATTATACGCATTGTTCACTTGGAAAGTTACATTCATTCCTGGATTGGACCGAAATTGTTTTCATAAAACCTGCGCAGAAACGATCCATACTTTTATTCGGAGCGGGGCCAGATCCAGTCGTTGAATCGCTGAATCACCACGTAAAAAACAGGAATCAGGAAGATTCCCAGGATGGTTGCCACCAGCATCCCCCCAAATACAGCCGTGCCCAGAGCCCGACGGGCGGCTGAACCGGCACCTGACGCGATGACAAGAGGTAATACTCCGAAAACAAACGACAGAGCCGTCATCAGGATGGGGCGAAAACGCAGACGAGCCGCAGCGATCGCTGAATCGATGATGGAATGCCCCTCTTCATGATGCAGTTTGGCAAACTCTACCAGTAAAATTGCCGTTTTACTGGCTTGACCGATCAGAAGAACCAATCCAATCTGTGTATAGATGTTGTTGTCCAGCATCCGTAGATACGTAGCCAGGACGGCGCCAAACAGAGCAATCGGCACGGACATTACAATACTGACTGGAATAAACCAGCTTTCGTACTGAGCCGCCAGGAACAGGAAAACGAAGATCGACGCCAAGGCAAATATGATCGGGGCCTTGTTGCCCGCCTGAATCTCCTGATAGCTCATGCCGGACCACTCATATCCCATCGAGGAGGGCAGGTTTTCCTCTAGAAGTTTTTCCATTTCCTGCATAGCCTGGCCCGAGCTGTAACCAAAGTTTGGAGCACCGGTAATCGTCGTGCAGGGATACAGATTGTAATGGAACACATTTTGGGGTCCGGCCAGATCCTTTACTTCGGTGAAAGTCCTCAACGGAACCATTTGCCCTTGCCGGTTCGGCACTTCCAGCGCAAGAATGTCCTCAATCCTGGCGCGAGACTCCTTATCGGCCTGTGCCAATACTTTATATGTACGCCCAAAAAGATTCAGATCGTTGACATAGTAGGTCCCAAGGTTGGATTGTAGCGTATTGAAAATAATGTCCAATGGAATACCGAGCCGTTTGGCCTTAGTGCGGTCAATATCCAGATAGAGTTGAGGAACATTCGCCCGAAATGTACTATTGGCAAACATCATCATGGGATTGGACAGGCAAGACATAACGAGTTTATCCCCTGTCTCCTGAAGTACCTGTTGACCGGCGGCGCCGCGATCCTGGACCTTCACTTCGAATCCCCCTGTCATACCCAATCCCATGATAGGCGGTGGAGCAAAGGCCCTACAACTGGCATCCTGGATAGTAGCCAGTTTGCCGTTAAACTGCTGTACAATCATCTCCGCCGATAACTCACGCCCCGGACGCTTGTCCCACGAGTCGAGCATGACAAAGTAAGTTGCCCCATTGGGAGAGAACGCATCGCTGAGCATCGCCCAGCCCCCGATTCCGACATATTCCGCAATCCCGGGGGTCTCGGCGAGGAGTTGGTTCACATGATCAGTAACTGCCTTGGTCCGCTGCAGGCTGGCTCCTGGAGGCAATTCGACATTCAATAGAAAAAAACCCTCGTCTTCATTTGGCATAAATCCGCTCGGCAAAGCACGGAATCCGAGAAAGGTGGAAAACAGAATGACACCATATAAAATCATGGCCACACTTGTACTGCGTGTTATATGTCCGACCACTGCCATATAACTCCGTGTCGTGCCCCCCATGACTTTATTGAATAGCCAGAAAAAGCCCCAGTGTTTACCCGGGGAGGGCCGTAAGAACAAAGCACACAAAGCCGGACTCATAGTCAGTGCGTTCAATGTTGAAAAAATGGTTGCTGTTGAAATCGTCATGGCAAACTGGGAATACAATCGACCGGAAACACCCCCAATCAGCCCGGTCGGAACAAACACCGCCAGCAGCACCAGCGTTGTGGCAATGACCGGGCCGGTGATCTGCTGCATGGCTTTTATGGCTGCCTGTTTTCTTGACAGACCTTCCTCGTCGATAATTCGCTGGGTGTTTTCCACCACAACAATAGCGTCGTCCACGACAATTCCAATAGACAGCACCAGTCCAAACAATGTCAGCGTGTTGACTGACATACCGAATAACATCAGCACTGCCAGGGTGCCAATCAGGGACACAGGGATTGTAATCGTCGGGATCAGAGTGGCCCGCCAATCCTGCAGAAAGATAAAGATTGTCAATACGACCAGGAACACGGCAAAGACCAGGGTGAATAAAACCTCGCGGATGGATTCGGAAATAAACAACGTCGGATCAAAGGCAACGACATGCTCCAGGCCTTCCGGGAAACTACGCGAAAGATCGTTCATGGTATTTCGAATGTTTTTTGCCACGTCCAGTGAATTGGCTCCGGGCAATTGGAAAATACCCATCGCCACGGAAGGGGCACCGTTGTATTCGACAAACCAACTGTACAACTCGGATCCCAATTCAATACGCGCGACGTCACGAAGTCGCAGAATACGCCCGTCCTCCCGCGTTTTAAGAACAATGTCTCCAAACTGATCGACGGTCGTCAATCGCCCCAGAGTTTTAATGGTGTATTGGAACTCCTGATTATCCGGGCTGGGTGGAGCGCCAAGCTGACCGGCCGCCACCTGCACATTCTGTTCCCGGATAGCGCCGATTACATCCATGATGGACAGATTTCGGGTCTTGAGTAACTCGGGATTAAGCCAGATCCGCATACTGAAATCTTTGGCGCCGAAAACCATAACACTCCCTACGCCGGGTACGCGGGACAAGGCATCTTTCAAGTAGATATTGATGTAGTTACTCATGTAGGTTTCGTCAAAACGCCCATCCTGAGACCGCAGACAAACGACGAGTGTGATATTGGTTGATTGCTTCTGAGTGATAATACCGTAACGTTTGACTTCCTCCGGCAACAAAGGCTCGGCCATGGCAACACGATTCTGCACCAGTACAGTGGCCATGTCCACATCCGTTCCCACTTCGAATGTGGCGGTCAATTGCATGGATCCGTCATCGGAACAATTGGAGGACATATATAACAGACCATCGACACCGTTAATCTGCTCTTCCAGCGGTGTAGCTACGGTTTCGGCAACAACCTGTGCGTTGGCGCCGGGATAACGAGCCTGCACTACGACAGTAGGCGGAGTGATGTCCGGGGTTTTTTCAACCGGTAAAAGTGGAATCGTAATGGCACCGACAAGAAGGATCACCAGTGAAATCACGGTGGCAAAGATCGGACGTTTGATAAAAAATGTGCTTAGCATCAAATTACTCCTGAGGACGATCTTGATCGGAGATGTCTGAAGAGTCTTGAGACGACGATATTTCGCCTTCGGTTTCTGTCTCAATATTGACCTTCATTCCCGGCTGGGCGGATTGAATTCCCCGGACGATATAGGTGTCCTCGGTGGATAGTCCCGATGTAATAATCCGCATGTCACCGAGAACACGGCCAATTTCCACGGGCTGCCGGTGAACCGTGTTATCTGCATTGACCACCAGCAGGTATTTTCCGCCGATATCGGTGTTGATAGCCTTGTCTTGTACGAGAATCGCTTTGGGATTTGTATCTACGGGGACCTTGACGCGGACGAACATGCCCGGTAGAAAGAGCTGATCTGTATTGGCAAGCTCACCTCGCAAGAGGATTGTCCCTGTGCCGGAATCCACTGTATTGTCCATGTAATTCAGGATTCCTTTTTGGGAGAACTCCGTTTCATTTTCTCGAGCCACAAAAAATTCCTGTTTGGCCGGGCGGTTTAAAGTTTGAGTGCTAAATTTTTCAATCCATAGATCTTCACTAACGAAAAAATGCACATAGATCGGCTGAAGCTTGACAATCGTGGCTAAACAAGTTTGTTCGCCGGCGCCTACCAGATTGCCCACATCCACGAACTTACGGCTGATCCTGCCGTCAATGGGGGCCTGGATACGGGTATAACTCAGATTCAACTGGGCCTGTTGAAGGGCGGCCTGAGACGCCAATACAGCCGCTTCAGCCTGATCACGCTGGGCTCTGCGGGTGCTTACTTCCTGTTGGCTCACGGCATTGGTTTTAACCGCTTCCTCCACCCGGTCCAGATCGAGTTGTGCCCGTGACAGTTCCGCCTGATTCGATTTCAATTGCGCCTGTGCCTGATCGCGCATGGCCTGATACAACGAACGTTCAATCTCAAACAGCAGATCTCCTTTGCGTACATTCGATCCTTCGAGAAAATGCATGCTTTCCAGGTACCCCTGGACACGGGCACGGATATCAATTTCTTCCACAGCCACGGTTGTCCCGGTGAATTCATAATAATTGGTCACCGCCTGTACGACCGGTTTGGCTACGGTAACAGTCGGAGGCGGCGCCTGAGGCATCGAAAAATTGGGTTTGTAGGTAAAAAGAACAAACATGGCAAGCCCGAATACGACAATAACAATCAGGCTAACGACCGTAACAAGGAAACGTTTGACTTTCATATGCAATTGCACCCTTTTTGAGAATTTTCTGCTCGTATTAATTAATTCCGTTCTGAAACGAGAGGCCCCGGCTGTAAGTATTCATAAAACAGGCTGAGTAAATCGTCACTGGCCCGTGTGAAATCATAGTTTCCAATGTATTTTTGGGTTTCCAGTATGCCTATAACGGCCTCAAAAAGAATGGACGATGTTTTCCGTGTGTTTATTTTTCTGAATGATCCCTCTTGAATACCCTCCTCCAAAATAATCTGAAAAACCCCGACAGCTTGATCGAGCAATTCCTGTTTTTCCTGGATTGGAATACGCTCTACAATTCCAGATCGTTCCGCCAGATCGAATACGACATGGTGATCCGCCGCAAAATAAAATATTTCCTGCAAGAGGAGACTAAGACGCTGCTTGGCAGGGATTGAAGAATGTGCGATCTCTATGGCTTCTGTGAGGATCTGATCATGAAGTCGCTGATCCACGTAATACAGAAGATCCTCCTTGTTTTTAAAATAATTATACAAGGTTCCGGTTGCGATTCCCGCCGCCGCGGCAATGTCATGCATCGTAAGCCCCTCAGAACTGGCATTCGAGAGAACCTTTAATGCGGCCTCATAGATAGCCTCCTGAGCGGCCTGTTGCTTCACTTGCCTTTGTCTTTCCGAAAATGTCGCCATAAGGACTGTAAACCGCAATTATGTTGAACGGGAATTCATAATAAATGAATATTATTTCATAAATAATGAAGCTTAATTCACATGTCAAGCAATAAGTTAAGACTCTATCCACTTTTGGGGTGGATTAGAATTGCGTTACGAGTTGTAAATAAGCTTATGAGATGGTCGTTTTCAACACCGAAATGTAGATTGGCAGGAGTTTTAAAAAGTTTTAGAAACCATTCGCATTATAAGATTTCTCAGGTTTTTCCATATTGACTAATGAGCAAGTGCCGAGGCAATGCGTTGCTTTCGGCTTGCAGTGTTGAAATTGTTCAGCCGTTGCAGGATTAGTTTACGGGTGCCTTTGCTGAAATCAGGATTGCGAATCAATTGCAGCAAGACTTCCTCTTTCGCCGATTCACTCAGCAAATTATCCAGCAAGGCGTTCACCAGGTGCTGCTGACAGGGATCACTGAGTCCCCGTCGGCTTGCAAGCTGGAGGTACACCTGCCGCCGGGACCACATGGATTCCAGTTTTCCCGCTGTCTCTATTTCCGCATGAACGGCTTGTTCAGAAGTTTCAATTGGCTCAATCGGTTCCTGAATGGGGATGGATTCCTCGTCCGGAAGAATTTCTATCGGATCGATTGAAGTGGTTCCTACTTCTGTGTCGGGTTCCGGATCGACATACTCAATCCGTTCCCAGCTTCCTGCCCAAGTGCCAAGACGCAAATTGCAGCCGGCAACAGATCCGACAACCAGACAGATCCAGACACAAATGATTTTTTTCATGGGCAACTCCTTCTCCCAATCCATATAAAATCCCTACAGTCCGTATTATAATCCTCTCAACAACGGTTTTAAAGTCAAACCTGCATAAAGAAAGTTTGAATGCAATCTTTTCCGGATTTTACTGGATTTCTTTGAGGACCTCCTGGGCTTTGTTTTTTGTCGCGCCGTTTCCGGTTTTTTCCACTACCGTCTGAAGCATTTTCCGGCGCTGATCCTTGGAACTGCCCTGTATCTCTTGCCCTGCCAGGTTGGCGATAGCCATACACGCTTCTTCCCTCGTCGCCGGATCTTCGACAAAGGTCATCAAATACTCCAGAGCCCCGACCGTAGGAACCGTACCAAGAACTCCAATGGCCAATCGTTTTTCCGCAGGCCGTTCGATCAGTGGAAGCAATTCCCGGATCCGTACCGTTTTGTTTTCATGGCTGATTGTTTTAGCTCCACGAAGATATTGCAGATAGCCGCGCAATCCCAGCAGTTGATGAGACATTTTTTTGCCGGATTTTGCCAAGGCCAGAAGCGGTTCGGCCACCGTATCATCCTCGGGCCAATTATTCGGCCAGGTCGACAAGGTTCGGACCGCCTCGTCCTGCACCGTTTCATCCGCATCCTGTACGGCGGCCTTCACCGCCTCCAATGCGTCCGAGCCACCGGAAATAGCCAGAACATGCAAGCCAGTAATGCGAATAGACTTGTCCTTGTTCTGCATCAGAGGCAGCAGGGAAGGAACACATTCGGGCCCGCTTCGACCGCTGATATCCCGCAATGCTTTTTCAATGCGGTCGCGTTCGCTTGCATCTGACGTCTTCACTAGAAGCTTTACGAGATCATCCGCCTGCTCTTTACTCCCAAGGACGCCGATCGCCTGCACTGCCGCGTTTCGAACATCGGGATCGGAATCTTCGGCGTTGCGTACAAGAGTAGGTAACGCCCCATTGATATGTCGCAGCTCAACAAGTTCGATCAGGACTTGCAGCATTTTCCCTTTCACCTTTGGTAAGCGGGCCAGAAGTGCCAGATCCACCCCATTACCCGACAATCGTAATAGTGATAGCTTTGCCGTTTGAGCCAATTCTGCATCTTCCTGAACCGCTGCATCCAACAGTACCGGGACAGAAGAAGCGTCTCCCAAACGTTCCAAAGCTCGTATGGCTACGATTTGCAAGTCCTTTGTGCTTTTGTCTCCTGCCGCCGCCAACACCACAGGCAATACAGCATCATCGCTGCGATCTGTTATCGCCAAGAGCAACAGAGGCCTTCGCTCCGGGCTCAATCGGCTCATCTCGATTGAAAGTTGCTTGGTTACTTCCGTACCCGACAGTTCCCGGGCCGTTCGCAGACCGATCCAGAATCGCTCCTTGTCGGTCGAATGCAGTTGTTCGACCAAAAGCGGGATTCCTTCGAGTCGACGGGCCAGAATCGCCCCCCGAATTCCCTCAAGCTGCCTCTGCTCAGGCACATCCGCCTGGCGCACCGTGTCATATAGATCAATGGCCTGGGCGGATTTTGCCTGAGAGAGTAACCGCTCCGCACAGAGGATGCATCCCTGCGCCACCATCGAACGGGTGAGTCCCTGTGTTGTGGCCAGTGCCTGTTTCAGGGCAGCCGCCGCCTTCTCCCCTCCGATACGTCCGAGAGCATACGCAGCGGCTCCAATCACCTGCTCATCTTCATCGCCAAGCTTGGTTATAAGTCCGTCGAGCGCCTGCGCATCTCGACGAACCCCGATCGAGTTGATCACTCCGACCAGAACTCTGCCTTGTAACTCACTCATGGCGTCCCGCAGGGCCGCATCTGCCGCCGGATCAGGGATTGCTTCCAGAGCAATCCGGGCCCATGATGTAAGCTCCTTGTCCGGCAAAAGTGCTGCCAGAGCGGGAACTGCCTCTTTCGTGCCATAGATCGCTAGCATCTTGCACGGAATCGCCTTGTCCTGCGGCGGCGCATCCGATTGGATGATGCGAATCAGTTCTTGTTCCTTTTCACTCGCACCGGCCAGAT
The DNA here is from genome assembly GCA_016926155.1 of Sedimentisphaerales bacterium. GTDB lineage: Bacteria > Planctomycetota > Phycisphaerae > Sedimentisphaerales > Anaerohalosphaeraceae > JAFGGE01. The sequence goes on along the minus strand of JAFGPC010000103.1, from coordinate 6,136 downwards.
TAGGTCCGACAGAGATTATACAAGCGACCAGTATCCACCCAAAAAATCCCATTGATCGTCGACATTTCTTCATCGTATTTATCCTTGTACTAAGATAGCTTTTCTTAGATATACCCCATCACACAGCTTATATTCGCCACGGTTCGCGAATCGCCTCGGAACGCAGCCGGTTGGCTTCTTCATCGCCGATGAACTCATTTTTCACAGGATCATATTTGACCTTGCGATTCAGGAACAAGGCCACATTGGCCGCATGACAGGCAATATGGGCATAACAGGCGGCATCGGCATTGGCCCGCGTCAAAGCACGCGATTTAACGCAGTCCAGGAAGTTGCGAACGTGGAAGTCAGCCGGGTATCCCCCGATCTTAGCCCCTTTTCCGACCAGCAGGTCCGGTGAACTGGCCACGATATCACCGTTATCCCCTGTCTCCACCCAGCCGGTAGTGCCTTCAAACCGGACAGGACACGAACCCAGGGGGAGCCAGCCGTCATTTCGCATGACCAGCTTAACGCCATTGGCATATCGGGCGTGCAGTTGTCCGTTTTTCGGCTCGTATTCCACGGGGGCCGTGTTATCGGCATCGTTGGCCCATTGGCAGAGGTCCACGCAATGCGAGCCCCATTCCAGGCATCCACCGCCGACCAGTCCTCCGCCTTTTTCGAAATTAAAGCCATCCAGCCATTTACTATTGTACGGTCTCCATGCCGCCGGGCCGAGATAGGTATCCCAGTCGACCTCTTCTTTCGGCGGTTCCGATTCGGTGGGCAACCAGCCACTGGTTTTGGTTCCCAGGCCGCCGGGGTGAGCATACAAGGTTTCGAGCCGACCGAGTTTTCCCCGTTGTGCCAGTTCAATCGAAAACATGAAATTGGGCAGGCTTCGTCGCTGCGTGCCTGCCTGGAACACACGGCCCGTCCGTCGGAAGGTTTCTGCCAGAAGCAGGCTTTGGGAGATATTCTTGGTACAGGGCTTTTCACAATACACATCCTTGCCCGCGTTGGCGGCCATCGTCGCGGCGGTTGCATGCCAGTTGGGGCCGGTCGCGATCAACACAGCATCGATATCCTGTCGTGCGAGGAACGCATTCATATCATAGGTTGTCTCGCAGTCATTGTTTTGGTATCGGGAATCGACCAGTCTCTTAGCTGCCTGGCGGCGTTCGGCACGTACGTCACAAATCGCCACGCATTGAACATCCGGTGCCTGCAGGAAACATCCAAGCACATACCGTCCCCGGCCTCCGATCCCCAATCCTCCCAGGATAATTTTATCGCTTGGAGCCACAGCGCCATCCTTACCCAGGACAGTACCGGGAACCACATAGGGCATGGCAAGCAAGGCGCCGGCCTGTGCGGCGGTTTTTAGAAAGCGACGCCGGTTCAGCGAAATACCTTGTCCGCTGCGATCAGTGGTTTGAAAGGACGAAGTTCGACGATGGATTTCATTAGGATGTTTCATGTTTCTTCCTTTTCCTTATCAGGGGATCGACTCCCGTTATTGATTCAGATCCCGAAACTTCAGATCATGTCATAATCATAGGGTTTACGCATGGGTCGGCTTAAATATCCGTTCGCTTCATTGTCGCCGACAAACTGTTCCTTAACAGGATCCCAATTGAGCTTGCGTCCCAGCCGGATGGCGATGACGCCCAGATGGCACAGGCTTGCCGAACGGTGTCCAATCTCGGCCGGACAGATCGGCGTCTTGCGGCTTTTTATGCACTCGATGAAATTACCCATATGGTTGTTGCTAACATAGACACGCGGGGCATCCTCGGGCAGTCTCTCCCGGAGCAGATCGCGGCTGGTAGCATCAATCCTGTCGCGTGTCACCCAGATCCAGCCGTCCGTGCCGTGGAACTTGATGCCGTGCTGCTGTCCGTTGGGATCTTTAACACCGCCGTGCCATTCGCTGGCCGTGGTGCTGTTGCTGGTATGCACGATCCCGTTGGCATAGGTATAGGTCACGCTGTACTCGCTGGCAGCGGTAAAGCCGCCGGGGATCATGTCGATAAGCTGTTTGCCCTCGATGTTGACCGGACCCGAGCCGTCCTGCTCCAGGGCCCAGAGAACGATATCGTTGTGATGTGCCCCCCAGTCGGTCATCGTTCCGCCGGAATATTCCCACCAGTACCGGAAGCTGAAGTGTGTTCGCTCTTTCACATATTCCACCTTCGGCGTCTGACCCATCCAGAAGTCATAATCGAAACCGTTCGGAACCGGCGACGTCTTGAACGGACCCTGCCGCAGACCCGCGGGCAGCCAGACCTCAACCTTCTGGATCTTGCCGATCCGCCCGTTGCGGACCAGATCGACCGCCATCCGAAACCGGGCACTGCTGCGCTGCTGGGTTCCGGTCTGCAGGATGCGTCCCGTCTGGCGCTGCACCTTGACAAGCCGCTTGCCTTCGTCAATGGTCAGTGTCAGCGGTTTTTCACAATAGATATCCTTGCCCGCCTTCATCGTGGCCATGGCAACAAGCGTGTGCCAGTGGTCCACTGTTCCACAGATAACCGCATCGATATCCTTACGTTCCAGCAGCTTACGGAAATCCGCGTAACCGTCGGCGCCGGGGAAGGTCTTGCGGGCGTTAGCGAGGTGATTGGCATCGACATCACAGACAGCGACGATCTTGCCGTAACGCTGGGCGTTTCGAGCGTCGCCGGTGCCCTGACCTCCGCAGCCAATCAGACCCAGGCGAACCGTATCGCTCGGAGCAGAAGAGGAAGAAGCCGGTTGCGCGAGGGCAGCGGATTGTTCGATATACCAGGCCGGCACAGAGGCTGCGGCCGCCAGTACCCCGGATTGTTTGAGAAACGTACGTCGTGAGGTCCTGTTAGGGTTGCTCTTCATACGACACTCTCCTAATTTTAATCTGCGGGCCCCGATTCATTTGGTATCGAAATCGCTCAAAACGGACGATATGAAATGGCCCCGTTATACAATCGCCGATTTGGTCTCTATTGTACGGGCATTCCACCATTTTTGCAAGATCTCTTCTTGATTCGCTTAAAGGCCAATCTTTCTTGTTTGGGGATTTACTTTTACCTGTAAGTCTTATATAATAAGATAAAACGCATCAGCTAACAACGAGAAGTCTTTGTCATTGAAAAAGCGAGGAAGGGAAATGAAGCCGGTTGTCTGGTTTCTTGTGTTTTGTCTGCTATTGTCAGCATTGCCGGTTCTGGCACAGTGTCCATCAGCGGATCTGACGGGGGACTGTTTCGTTGATTTGTCTGATCTTGCCGTGCTTTCCCAGTGGTGGCTCGATACCTGCGATCCGAACGACGATTGCCAGGGAGTCGACCTTCTCGTGTCAGGGGCAGTGGACATCGACGACCTGACAGCAATGATTTCCCTCTGGCAAACAGGAAATCGCCTGCCTGATGACATGGTTCTCATTCCCGGCGGAACGTTCCAGATGGGAGACAGTTTCGGTGAGGGAGAACTTGAAGAACTTCCATTGCATACGGTCACAGTCTCATCGTTCTACATGTGCCGCTATGAAATAACCAATAGACAGTACTGTGGATTTCTTAATTCCGTATTGGAACAGAACTTGATTACTGTTATGAATGGTGTTATCTACAATCCTAGCTTGGGTATTGACTATCCGTATTGCAATATCCATGCAGAGTATCCAGATAGCCAAATAAACTATTCAGGGGAGGGATTTTCTGTAAACAGCAAGGGTGAACGAGACATGTCCAATGATCCGATGGTCGACGTGAGTTGGTATGGGGCTGTCGCCTATTGTAATTGGCAAAGCGAGCAGGAGGGAAGAGAAACATGTTATGATCTGTCTACATGGGAATGTGACTTCAGTAAGAATGGCTACCATCTGCCGACCGAGGCGCAGTGGGAGTATGCCGCACGTGGAGATCTATGGGGACGGCGTTTTCCGTGGGGGGACACTATCACCCATAATCAGGCAAACTACTTTAGCATCCCAGAATACGTCTACGACATTAGTATGACGTCAGGATTTCATCCAATGTGGCATGACACAAATGAACCATATACATCGCCTGTGGGTAATTTTCCTTCCAATGGATACGGACTTAATGATATGGCAGGTAATGTGTGGGAATGGTGCAATGATTGGTATATCATCTATGATTCAGGTGCGCAAACGAATCCTATCGGATCTGCAAATGGTACCGATCATGTCTTTCGTGGCGGTAGTTGGGGCAGCGACGCTTATGGCTGTCGAGTAGCGCGCCGCTACGGCCTCTTGCCCGATTGCTGTTATTTCCTCATCGGATTTCGTGTTTCTATAGGACTAGATTAGCACACTATCATGATTTCGACCTTATAGAATCCCTTTTTCCTTTGGTTATAGTAAGGGAGTCCCTGAAAAGGTATTTTCGTATTCTTCGTATTGTTCGTATTCTTCGCGTTTTCAGGCCAAAAATCGATCTGGGCGCGCGCCCGGCTCATCGCCTTCCGTTTTTGAGCTAAAAATCCAAAGAATACGAAGACGACGAAGGCGACGACAGAATTTCATAGAGAGAAACCTTCCGATATCGTTCTGGATGCCGGGTCAAGCCCTACATGACAGTATTCTTGAAAAAAGACATATTCTGCTGTATAGTGTATTGCAGAAGGAAATGAGTATAGTTTCAACGCCTATGGAGTCGAACGATGAAAGAAAAAAACAGATCCGCGTGCTTGCTTTGTCTGGCCCTCTTGCTTTGCCTGTCATCAATGGCCATTTCCCAAACGGCCAAGACATACCGTAATCCGATTATCGACGCCATCGGCCCGGCCGACCCGTCGGTCATCCTCTACAAGGGAACCTACTACCTCTATCCCACATGGGATGGCCGGGGTTATGATGTCTTCGTCTCCAAGGATCTGATTCATTGGCAGAAAAAGCCCAAGTGTTATACCGATGCACGTGGTGGCGCCTGGGCACCGGATGTGTTTCACAACAAAACCGGCGACGGCAAGTTTTATCTCTATTACACTATGAACAATCCTGCCGGAGGCAAGCTCATCGGTGTCGCCGTCGCGGACAATCCGCTCGGGCCGTTTATCAATAAAAACAACATGGTGGAAACCAATGCGATCGACGCCCACCTGTTTGCCGATGACGACGGCTCGCTGTATCTCTACTATGTCCTGATCGGCGATCCGTTCCGCATATTCGTGCAGCCCATGTCCGATCCGTTGACGAAAAAAGGAGACCCGACCGAGGTTATCCGACCGACCGAGCACTGGGAACAACGACGCGGCGCCATTACCGAAGGTCCCTGGATGCTCAAGCACAGAGGGCTGTATTACCTGATGTATTCCGGCAGCGGCGCTAACGGCCCCGAATACGCCATTGGCTACGCCGTCGCCAAGTCGACGACCGGCCCGTTTAAGAAGTATTCTGAAAATCCCATCGCCAAACAAGGCAACGGCGTCTATGGCCCGGGGCATCATTGCGTAGTAACCGGACCCGACGGCGGCCTGTGGATGGTCTATCATCAGCAGAACAACACACAAGTCGGATGGGATCGGTTTCTGGCGATCGATCCGCTGTGGTTCGATGACAGAGGAGTAATCCATGTCAAGACCACACGCGGTACGGAAGAGAAATTCGAACACCCGGCTGTCACTCCAAAGTAGAAGGGCTTGGTTACCGATTGTCAGTTGGATACCTTTTGGCACGTACCCAGGAAAGAACCCAAAGTGAAGAGCGATCTGGCAATTGTCGGGGCAGGACCGGCGGGATTAATCGCGGCGATCTTTGCCGCACAGCGGGGTATTGAGACGCTGGTGATCGAGCGAAACTCGACAGCGGGACGTAAGCTGCTCAAGACCGGACGGGGCCGCTGCAACCTGACGCATGAGGCCACTGTCGAGGAGTTTGTGCGGGACTGCGAGCCGTTCGGTCGATTTCTCAAGCATGGCCTGTACACCTTCGGACCGGGACAGGTGCGACATTTTTTTCAAGAGCACGGTCTGGATACCAAAGTAGAACCTTCCGGCTGTGTCTTTCCCGTCACGGATCGGGCCTCGGATGTCAAGGCCGTCCTTCTCGAACAGGCCAAACGGACAGGTGTGCGTTTTGTGTATGGGCGTCGTGTGTATCGGGGCAGGAAACGGAATACCGAATTTGTCCTGAAAAGCGATAACGAAATAT
>JAFGPC010000102.1 GCA_016926155.1 Sedimentisphaerales bacterium | reverse complement strand
GAATTTCACTGGACTGGCGGGCCGTATGACTTTATCAATTGTCACATCGGCGGAGCGGATCCGAAGTTTCGCAATCCCGCCGCAGGAGATTACCGCCTTTTGGAAGGTTCGCCCTGTTTTAACGCCGGAGCGCATGAAGCATGGCAACTTAATGATTTTCTCTCCGAAGCCGATCTGGCAGGCAATCCGCGCATTCTCTATGGCGCGGTGGACATCGGTGCCTATGAACTGGAATATCGTCCTGTGGTTCCAGGCTCCTTGACAGTGACTATCCTGCCGGAGGAGGCTGTTGTCGATGGGGCACGCTGGTCGCTGGAAGACGATCAATGGCAGGAATCAGGCTCGACCGTGGAAGGTCTGGCAGCGGGGAACTTTAAGATCGTCTGCAAGCCAATCAATGGCTGGCTGGAGCCGGAAGTGACTTCCGTCTGTGTCGTTGGCGACGAACAGACTTCGCTTACTGTGGAGTACAAGTCGCTTCATTTCTCTATTGGACAGATCCCCTCGATGGAAGTCCAGATGGACGGACAATTGGAGTTTTATGTGGGGACCGAAAGCTTACCCGGACAGGTCGCATATAGTTATTTCTGTACGGGAAATCCGCAGGGAACAATCCTGTTCGATTCGGCGGCGGGTCATTTTTCGTATAGTCCAGATCCTCAGGATAAGAATCCATTCTCGGTAACTTTTGTTGCCCAGAGTCAGGATCAAGTAATATCCCAGACGATGGAAATTACTCCCGTCGTTGCCTTGCCGCAGGAATTTGTCCTGTTCGACGAACCAACGCAACCGATTCCCGACCCGGAAAGTGAAGATTTCATCATCAAGGAAGAGTTTGAAAACGATCCGGAGCTTTTCAATACTGAAGAGCGTACTACCTGGACAATCAATCTTTACGGGAAAGATATCGTTTTCCAGTCAGGGCATGAGAACAATCTGTATTACTATCATAACCGGGCCGATATTCGGGAAATGAATATCTATGCGGACAAAGTCATTGTGCGCGATCCACTGTATCTGCCTCAGACGCATGTGACGATTCATGCCCGTCGTCTTTGCTTCGAGGGCCCTTCGGCACGCATCGACACAACGCCCTACAGTTTTACGATCCCGGCGGCAGACGCCAATCCGAATGTTTCCGGGGATACGGGCGACGACGGAGTTGATGGGCTCAAGGGGGGAGCGATTACACTGCATGTAGAGATATTCTATTCCGAGAATGACCAGACATGTCGTATTGTGGCTCGAGGAGGTAATGGGCAAAAACCTGGAATGGGACGTAATGGAGCCAACGGAAAACAGATTGTACCGCTGACGAGTTGCGGATCTTGTCCGGTATTGTGGCCGAATGTCGTTGAGGTAAACTGGCCGAATATATGTTACTGCAGGAGTTCCGGGTATACAGTCTGGACGGATTTGACAGGGGAAGATGCTATTGCCTCCGGACGAGCGGGCAGCGGAGGCCAGGGAGGCGACATCCATTCCAATCTGGATCTGCGTCGCTATATCGTCAATTCGGGCGGTTCTGCCCAGCCAGGTACAATTGAGCAATTGCATGTAGAGTACGATATGTGTGGAGGTAATCCCGGCACTCCCTATCCTGCATTTGAACAGCATTGTTATGACAATATATGGTATATTACTACGTATTCAAGGTTCGGTGCCGATTCTCCGGCGCCGGAACCGCAATACTGGATTGGGTCGGACGGGCAATTCTACCGCGTGGGGCACGCCTTTTCATGGCTGCATCCCTATGTCCTTAAAATGGTGGTTGGATATGCCAAGGACCTGTATTTATATAGATATGCCGAAGAGGCGCGGGATTTGTTCGAAGCGTATCTTTCCCCACTGGATCAATACATGGCTTCCGCGGCTTGGGACCTGCTCTCCGAGCAGTCGCAACTGGAATTCGAACAGCTTCGCGATGAGATTCTGCTCTATCTGTATCAGATGGAAAATGGGCTGGACTTTTTCGGCAATCCGCCCGGCTGGGCACCCATGCTGTCGTTTGAGATCACGAACACCGCCTTTGAGAGGGAGGTCGATCAGGCCCTGCAGGTCCTCTATTTGGATTATTGGCTTGGGGACGCTCTGAATGACACCGAGAAGCAGTTAAAAGGGTTGGAAACAGCGCGCAAATCCCTCAAGCAACAGATTGACAATTTAAAGGTGGAGTATGAAGACATTCCGCGTCTGATCTCTTCGCTCTCCACCGAATCGCAGGACATCCAGATTCGAACCAGTACGGTGATGGCAGCCCTGCAGCAGAAGGAGCAGGAACTACTCCAGCAAGCCCAGCAGAATGTCAAAGATCGCCATAAAGTGCCGTGGTGGAAAAAAGCGACGAGAATTCTGGGTTCTGTGCTTACGATGTCTCCTCTGGCAGAAGGGGCTTCCTGGAAGGGAACATTAATTACGGGGGCCGGCACGCTGATGACCTCGATTACGGAAGAATTCTTCTCCGACGAAGCCTGGCCGGATATTGTCAATCGTCAGGATATTACAAAACAATTCAATAGCCTTGACTTCGATGCGGCCATGAACAATTGGATGACGGATTCAAATGTGACCATCAGCGACAAGACGGAAGAGCAATTGAACGATTACCTGCAAAACCTGAGGGATGCCTCATCACAGATTGCCTCCAATATGGTGGCCTTAAAGGACACCCTTAAGGAAACCAAGCTCAGTAATGAGGAAGTGGAAAATGAGCTACATAAAATCAAGCAGACCGATCCGCAGTTTAATAGCCTGATTGATGATGTGGTCGAGCTGATGGCCCAAAAGCGGCTTTTTACGGATCATCTGGCGATGGCCATGCAGAAAACTTCGCAGATTTCGAACACAATTCGTCACAACCTTCTGGCCATTGATGCGTTAAATCGTCAGGCCGGACAGGCGGCCGAGATCCTGGATCCTCGAGCACGGGTGTATTTGCAGGACATGAAACGCCGGGCCCGCCAGCGACTGATGAAGTATCATTACTACATGTCCAAGGCGTATGAATACAGACTGCTGGAGCCATATCAGGGAGCGCCCCTGGATCTGGATGTTTTCGAAACCAAATTCCTTGACATCGCATCCGGCACGGGCGAACTTGGGCTCGAAGATTTTTCGTCGTTACGATTACTCTTAACCAGCAGCGCCGCAGGGCACGAAGGACAGTTTTACAATATTGCCGATGAGATCATGGACCGGTTCATGGACGGACGAATCGACGGGGAATTGTCCACGGCCCATACCTTCAGTCTGACATCGGAAGAGGTCACCCGGCTGAATGAACAGGGTAGTGTTACGATCAATATGTTTGAGCGGGGAATTTTCGGGCAGGAGGAGCGGGACCTGCGCATCGTCGATCTTCAGGTCCATCAGTTGGTCCCGATGGAGACGCAAACCGGCTGCGGAGTGAACTGGATCACGATTCGCATGGAACATTCCGGCGTCTCCCGACTCATTCGGGCCGGCCAGAGCGGCGCCCAGGAAGACGGCCAAGTCTACCTCTTTCATCATTATCAATATGACTCGGATAACGTCCAAGAGCGAAACAAAAAAAGCTGGTCTACCAAGTTTGACTTTAATGCCGATCCCATCAATCCTACCGTGACTCCAACACGACCAAGCGAAGCGAGTGAATCTCTCTTGCGGTCGATCCTCGGATCCCAGATTGATAATCTGATGATCTATGCGCGTCCTTCTGCCTGGGCCGACATCACGATTACTGCCGAACAGAACACTGGGCTTTGTGATCCGATAGTGATCAGCGATCTTACATTAAAAGTTTCGTACGACTATGCTGCCGCGGATGATCCTACTGTTGTGATCGCCACTCGTATCCAACCGGAGAATAATCAACCCTATTTTGTTGTGGATACCGAAGACATCAATGGCCGACAGGATGGGATCGGGGCATTTTCCAGGATCTATGAACGATCCCTTTTCGGGTCGCGTAAGGTAACGATCACAGCTCCGTCCCTTGTCGGCGGTTGGCGATTTGAAAAATGGGCCCGGACCAGCGGGACAAATCTCCCGGCGGAGTACTATACCGATTCGATAGATACGATTCTGATTCCCCTGGAAGCGCATCACACAGTCCTGGCTAAATTTACATATGCCGGCACAATGGCCGAGTATGGCGATATGAACGCTGATGAAGATGTCGATTTGAGGGATTTTATGCGATTTAGCGAATACTGGCTGCAGCAGGAGTGCGAGGATCCTGGTGCGTGCGGGTGGACCGATTTGGATGGGAATGGCCGTGTTGATGCTATGGATTTGGAAGTATTCCTGTGGCATTGGTTGGATTAAATCTTTTCCTTAGAATATGTTTGTTGGGACTTGAATCATAGATCTACAGCTTAGACGAGCTCCCGTTGTTCTGTTGGAAGTGAGCGGTATATAGACTCCGATAGCAGAGCGAGATTATGTGAAAGGTTTTTGAGATAAGGCAGAAGGGTTTCTCTAACAAATATCTAGGGAATTACTCTTTTTGTCAACCTTGTATAATACATTTATTTGTTATTTACAGATCCCATTATATTTTGTGAAATCCTTGTTCCCAGAATGCCACCGCAGAGACCAAGTTTGTCAAATTGAGTCCGAAAAAATTTTCGCGCGTAATAATGTTCGATGTACTTTGTATAAAAACTCTCACTTTTCCCTGATCGACTGACCTTCCGAACAAATGGCTTCAATTCACATCTGTTTTAAGAGTCAGACGATCCGGCCTGAAGATGTAGTCCGGCCAAAGCGGGCAGTTCAAATCCGTCCAGCATTTTATACGGGACTCTTCTTCGTCAGTCAGATGAACATCATAATGTCCATTTTTTAGGATATCCCACAATTTGCTCTTAACGGTACCAAAACTCAGCGGTTGGGCTTTGGAGTGTTCCCGGCCCCAGGTATAATCAAAATAATGAATCCATCCTTTTGTAATGATAGTCCGATAGGAAGCAGGAATTCCATTTGTGTCGAGAAGTCCTGTCAGATTTATCTGTTGTTTATCTTTATCATTATGGCAAGAGATACATTTGGCATCCCAAACCGGCTGCACTACGTTCTCGTAAGAAAAGGGACCCGTACCCCATGAAGAGGGCTGCAATGAATTTGGCAGGCGCCGCATGGCAAGGGGGATAACGCCAGCCGAAGGAGGACTTGACATCCGACTCTCATGACAACCAATACATCCTCGTTTCTCTCCGTGCTGCAACTGTACTACACTGCGCATCCGTTGTATCTCGTTGAAGTTTTCATCAAGCACTTGAAAATACAGCACTTTGCCGGCCGGGGCGTAAAAATTGGCAGAGCCATCCTTCTCCACCGGTGCGAGACCCCAATCGGCCTTAGCGACATAGCTGGGCCAGCCATGGGGTCCGTTGATTAGGTGAGTCGGTGTCGCGTACCAGTCCTGAAAAGGCTCATGATCAGACTGATATTGGCCATTGGGAAATTGGATCAGATCAGCCCGGATTTCTTCGCAAATGCGGATATACTTAACAGTACCTCGTTTAACTGCCGGTTCGAGACCCTGATAAACGTTTGCAACAAAGAACTGACTTTCTGGAGGGGACTTCTCAACAGATACATCACTTTTCGCTAGTACCGGTGGGACCATACTCGGCAGCAGTAGGGTAGGCGACATGCTTCCCATCTCTGGATCAAGGTATAGCAGTTCGCGATTGCCATATCGGTCTATAATGTACAGGCCGAATCTGTCGAAAGGAGCATGGCTGCACAGATAATAGTCACGGCTGATGGGAACGGGATCTCGAAAACACTGTTGCCTGGCCCAGCTCATATGATAATGAGGCTTTACATCAGGAGTAATGTTGGTGATGGCCTGTGGATTGAATCTACCTTTACTTACGTCAAGAAGGGCGATCGGGCCGTTCAAATCACCCCCGTGAGACACAAGGGTGCATAAGATTTCATTTGAGCCTGGAATTTCACGACCGTTTGCATAACAGTTCAAAGTGTTATTGCCGAAGATCAATTCCGGGTGTGTGCCATCGGGACGAATGGCCCAAAGCGTGTGGCCGAAATCGGCGCCTTTGTCGAGATATTCCGAACGCATCCAGATGATTCTGCCGTCGTTCATCATAGATGGCGTCCATTCGCTGAGGTTGGCATGTGAAAGCGGTCGGATGTTTCCGCCGTCGGCGTCCATACGAAAAAGCACGAAGGCTTGTGGACGCCAGCACAGAAATCTGGCTTTGCATCGGGTGCTGATAAAGGACAAACCGCCATCCGGTAATGGACAGGGAAAGTAATCATGGAATGGCCCATCGGTAAGCGGCGTCAGATCACTTCCATTGGCATTTATAACATAGAGATGGAAATAATCATTCTTGGATTGCCGATAGGCGAAGTAGATTTTATCGGCACGAAAATTGGCTACAGGGTCACGAACGATACCATTTCCAGCGTCGAACAGAGTCGTTAAAATCGCCCTCTCTGGTACAAGAACGCCGTTTCGACGTGGTATTTCCAGAATGCATACCCTGCCCCCAGGGCCGCCTGCGGCGTCTAGGATAACACTGTAGTTATGCGAAGGTTCAAAGGGATGCCTTTTGACGAAAAGAATTCTCTCCAGCCTTTCCAAATCAGGTGCACGGAGAAACAGCCGCCGTTTTGCCATACGAACCATGAAAAAGTCTTCCTGTGGTTGGATGGCCTTGCCTGAGGATCCTTGTGACAACCTTTCGTGGAGACGGAATTCTGATACTTCGTTGCGTTCTCTAGATACATCCAGCCCCTGGATTGAGAATCTCTCGATCATTTCCTCCATTTGTTGAAGTGACCGATTCACAGGTGTAGACGGATCGAACTTGCTCCAAGTTAGATCTTCACATTCAAATGCGTAATTTAAAAGATCAGTTGGTTTTGAAGAATGTTCCGGCAGGATGGGAAAGACGCTTCTTTGAGCCACTGTTTGCCAATGTACCCCATCCGTAGAGATACGAATCTCTACCCAGGCCGGCAATCGGTCGTTATAGCGTCCCTCCCGATCACGTGTAAAAACTAACGTGTCAATGAATACCGGCTCTGGAAATTCAATCTGTGCCCACTCATTCCGTGTCCCTGAAGCTATCCAACTGTGACTGTTGCCATAACGGCCGTCATTCAGATGCGCAATCTGATGAATTGGATATCCGGGAAGGCAGGAAGAAGCGGTGGCCTTTGCGCCGGTACTGGCCAGAGCGAAGTTTGTACCGACCTCAGGGCCATAAATCTCTAGTTCATCTATACAGGGTTGGCCCTGCAAACTGTTGTGTATTAACAGTCGGACGAAGCGTGCTTCCGTAGGTGGGAATGGTATGCTGTTCGGTATGGTCGCATCAAACGAATCAGCAGCATATAGAGGAAATATTCTTATCCCAAGTACGATGATAATATTCTTCCATGTCTTCAATGATTTATCATCCTTTCCGCAGAGAAACGGTCAAATCCCAATCATGTCTTCTGTGTTCACACGAATACCCTGACACTAAAATATACTAACACGTTTTCCTTGAATTACAAGGATTTCACTGCATATCGCCGGACGTTGCATCGTGCTCAATAGATAATGAAAGTTCTTCGTCAATCCTAAACATAGCGGAAAACACAGAAACCATGTATAATGTATAATTGCAGGAGAAGTATAGTTCTCGAAGTCTACGGTTACTATATATTGGACGATCGGATGAAAATTGTCGTTAAAAGGAGAGCCGTTATGTTGTCTCTTTTCTCATCACGAAAATCAGGAAGCATTGTCACGTTATTTCTGAGCGTTGTTTTATTGTATTCTGCAGGGGCGGCAGCCAAAACCGGTCCTCATAAGACCGATTGGTTCAAGAATGCGCATTACGGTGTATTCATGCACTTTCTTCCCGCAGATGCACAGGGACTGGCCCAGGTCAATCACTTTGATGTGGATGCTCTGGCCGCCCAATTGGAAAGCGTGGGAGCAGGCTATTTCGTGTTGACACTGGGACAAAATTCCGGATTCATGAACTCACCCAATTCTGTTTATGATCGGATTACGGAATATAAACCGGGCCGGCGCTGCTCGACACGGGATTTACCACTGGATTTATATCGAGCTTTGTACCCGAAAGGGATTAAACTGATGTTATATCTGCCCTGTCAGGTTCCTAACAGAGATACTGTGGCACAGAAGGCATTCGGATTACCTCAAGGGCCGCAGGACCAGCCAATCGATGTTTTATTCGCAAAAAAGTGGGCACAGGTCATCCATGAATGGTCATCCCGCTATGGTGATAAGGTGGCAGGCTGGTGGTTTGACGGTGGCTACGAATGGATAGGATTCAATGAAGAAATCGCCCGTATCTACGCCGACGCTGTAAAACGCGGTAATCCGCAAGCCATTGTAACTTTTAATCCAGGCGTGAAGTTGATTCGCTGGACGCAGGCTGAGGATTATACCGCCGGGGAACTGAACGAGCCTTTTGGTACCTTGCCCGCCAATCGCTGGGTGGAAGGCTCTCAATGGCATGCCCTTACCTATGTAGGTTCTCGCTGGTCGGCGCACGATACGCGGTATCCTGCCCAGCGCTGGGCCCAATGGGTAAGCAAAGTTATCGGCAAGGATGGCGTAGTCACCCTGGATGTGGGCCCCAATTGGAATCCGGACGATGGCCCCATTGGAGCCATTTCCACAGAGCAGATGGCTCAACTACAGCAGGTTAAAGTTGCAGTCGCTAAAGCTGCCAATGCGATCCAGAGTGATTTGTATATCTCGACCGATGGGAATGATTCGTGGTCGGGTAAACTGCCCGCTGCAAATACCGACAGGAGCGATGGTCCTTTGGCGACAATTGAGGCTGCTCAAAAACTTGTGCGAAAGATTCAAAAGGAGCAGATGGATCGCCAGCGTCCGATTGTTGTGACGATTCGCGGGGGAACGTATTGGTTAACAAAGCCACTTAACTTTATGTCGGAAAATTCCGGTACTGCCAATGCTCCGATTATTTATCAGGCTTATGAAGAGGAACGGCCGGTTTTCAGCGGTGGCGTTGAAATTAAGGGCTGGCAGGTCGATTCGAAGGGGTGGTGGCATGTGGATTTGCCGGATGTTACGAGTTGGAAGTGGCGGTTTACCCAATTGTTTGTGAACGATCAGCGAAGATTTCGCCCTCAATTACCGGAAAAGGGTTACTATAAGATTGCCCGTAAAGTAGATCCATCCCCTCAGTCGGCTGGAAAGGGGCACGACAGGTTTGGTTTTAATGAAGGCGAGATTAATAAGGACTGGGCCAATCTGCAGTATGTTGAGGTGGTGGCCTTTCATTCATGGGCTGCTTCGCGCCTTCGGATTGCAAAGGTGGACACAGCAGAGCGGACAGTTACATTGCAGGGACATACTACCGGTATGAGTTCCTGGGCTGAATTGAAGAAGGGCAATCGCTACCGCCTTGAGAATGTTAAGGAGGCACTCGGTAAGCCGGGACAGTGGTATGTTGATTGTTTAACGGGGCGTCTGACATACATTCCACGTGAAGGTGAAACGTTGGAGAATACTACTATCGTTGTGCCGCGAGTTCAGAATCTGCTACTGCTTAATGGGGAATTGGTTTTTGAAAACAGACTGGTGCAGAATATTCAGTTTAAGGGGCTTACGTTTGCTCATGCTAATTGGCGCGGAGAAAAAGGGCAATCTTTTCCACAGGCCGAGATCAACCTGGGAGCCGCCGTCGCGGCCATGGGTGCAAGAAATATTGTTTTTGAAAACTGTGCTATCCGACATGTCGGTGAGTACGCCATGGGATTCGGCCCCGGCTGCCAGTATAACCGCATTTCCGGCTGTGAATTGGTCGATCTCGGCGCCGGCGGAATCAAAATAGGCAGCGCTTTGCCGGCCGAATGGGGCAATACCCTAGCGGCGCCGGACGATGAGGAGGCGTTGGTCTCCCACCATACCGTCGAAGACTGCCTGATCGCCCATGCCGGTCGTCTGCACCCGGCGGCGATCGGTGTCTGGGTAGGCCATTCTCCTTATAACGTCATACGGTATAACGATGTGTACGATTTATACTACTCCGCCTTTTCATTGGGCTGGGTGTGGGGATATGGTCCCAGCAAGGCGCATCACAATGAAGTAGCTTTCAACCACGCACACCACATCGGACAGCGTGTGCTCAGCGATATGGGGTGTATTTATACGCTGGGGATATCCCCAGGAACGACCATCCATGACAACCACTTCCATGACGTGGTCTCCTACGATTACGGAGGCTGGGGTCTTTATACCGATGAAGGTTCGACTGGTGTGGAAATGAAAAATAATCTAGTGTATCGCTGTTCGCGCGGCGGATTCCATCAGCACTATGGCAAAGAAAACCGGATCGAGAACAACATTTTCGCGTATGGAGGAGAGCATCAGATTCAGCGCACGCGCACGGAAGAACATATCTCCTTCTTCTTTGAACACAATATTGTCTTCTGGGATAATGACAGCCCGTTATTCGGGTCCAACTGGAAAGATAACAATTACAGACTCGATTACAACCTGTACTGGCATATGGGCAAGCCCATCACCTTTCCTGACGGCTTGCGCCTGGAACAATGGCAGCAGCAGCGAAATCAGGATCTCCATTCGCTGATCGCCGATCCCGGCTTCGTCGATCCGGTGCAAGATGATTATCATCTTAAGGCCGATTCTCCCGCCTTGGAGGTAGGATTTCAACCGTTCGATTATACGCAAGCGGGTCGTCGAAAGCCGGTCGTGTTGACCCGGGATTTGCCCGATGTGCCGGCTGGTTTTGAAGGTTCATAAATCCAGCTATTTCCAATAACGTCTACTGGTCTTGACGATAAAAGGTGATAGGCGCCATCTGAGAGATCAATAGTCTGCGATAATGTGGAGTCATTTCTTGCCATATACCCACAACGTTGTCGCTGCGGGAATCCGTATTAATTTATCAGGACAAAGGATTCGCAAAGTGGTTAAGAGAATTCGCAAAATGGCGTTGATTCGACACGAATGGCCTTTACAATATAGCTATATAAAAGGACATCTCTAAGAGCGAATCTTCTGCAGAAAAAGTCTAGTAACGCCAGTGAGGTGTGGGGTTGGGCGGATGAATGCGTTTATATTTGTTGAGTTGCTCGTAGTCGTTGCCGTCATCGGAATATTATTCGTTGTGATGGTGCCGGTATTGAGCAAAGCCAAGGATCCGGCCAGTTTCATCAACCGTATAAAACATATCCCACAACACTGTCTAGGAACCCTTCTTGATTTGGATGGAGGTGATGACTTTGTACGTGCAAACAAAGTCAATTCCTGTTTTTTGGATGTCGCGTACATGAATTCGTCCATCGTTTCGGAATTAATGAATACTGATTAATTGTATGGAGTTATGACAATGAAAAGAACAATGTTATTTATGTTAAGCATTTGTCTAGCTAGTTTGGCACAGGCTGCGAGTGTCCGCTTTCAAAGCGAAGCCCCCACAGTCGGTGCTAACGATGTGGCCCATTTGGGCGAATCAACAACGGATGCCGGGAATGTTGAAGGTGTCGAGGGCGATTTTTATGGCCCTGATCAATCAACCTATATCGCGCATGACAGACCGGGCATGGGACAAACCTTTACAACGGGTTCTGATCCCGACGGGTATTTCATGCAGGGCTTTTGGTTAAAGCATGTCAGCTATGTTACGGACCAAATGTCCTGGTGGAACACTCTTACGGCAGACGCGCCGTTGATCATTCGTGTCACCGATCCTTCACAGGAAGGAGCGGCCGGATTTGAACTGAGCGTGGAAACATATACCACGACAGGAGCCGAGCCGGGTGCTTTTGGTTCAGGATCGGGTGCTGGTACCGGAATCTGGGTTTATTTCGAGCTTGATACACCGATTCATTTGTCACCGGACACGCTGTATGGTTTTGATGTGACTGTCACCAATAGTGTGGCATGGTTCTTTGAAACCGCTGGTCTCGATGGTGCCGCTTCCTATGCAGGCGGAGATGCCTATCAGACAGGCACTGGTGCCGGGACCAACAGCTTGAATATGGAAACAATCTGGGACGGGGACCATACGTTTCTTGTGGACATGATAGATGGTCTTGCCTATGTTGCTCCGTTAAATGGGGCTACTGCCGTGCTGGTTGACCAGGATATTTCATGGACCATCATTGACAGTGATATTACGACGGTGGATGTTTATTTTGGAACAGAGGATGATCCCAACCTGACGTTAAAGCCTGTTTATAAAAAACTGTCCAAAGAACCGGCAACGACGACTTCGTATGATCCCGGCACCCTGGATTTCAGTACGACCTATTATTGGCGGATAGATGCGTATGAACCCAATGATGTTCCTGGCGGGGACGATATTCTGATCCCCGGTCCGGTTTGGAGTTTTACTACTGTTCCTGCATCCCCTATTTTTACAGAAAATCCTGAACTTTCGGCAGTCTTTCCGAATGAAGCCGCTGTTTTTACAGCTACGTGCAGCAGTTTATCTGCCCTGGAAGGTTCGATTCAATGGTTTAAGGTAGGATCACCGGATGTGGAAATTACAACCGATGATCCCGACGTATCTATTGTGGAAAATACTGTTGAAACACTCACGACATCAACGCTAACGATTTACAACATTACCGATGTACGAGAAGGAGACTATTACGCTAAAGCGACCAATGCCGGTGGGGAAAGCAGTTCCGGAACTGGCAGCATTATCATTAAGAAATTACTTGCCTATTATCCATTCAACGGAGATCCCGGTGACGCTTCAGGCAATGGTTTGGATGGCACTCCCATGACCCTGGGCGTAACGCCTAACGATGTTTTGCCCGCGTATGTCGAAGGGAAGGTCGGACAGGCGGTCAGCCTATCCGACACATATGACAATTATATTGAGCTGCCTGAGGGTTTTGCCGACTTCAGATCCGGGATTACCTTAAATCTCTGGGCCTATCCGATGATTGCCGGTAACTGGGCAAACTTCATACAATTCTCCAACGGCGCTCCCGGCGATAATATCTTTTTCTGTCGCAGCGGCACCTCAACAACATTGCAATTCCGGACGGCGAACGGCGAAGCTCAAAACACAGCCCTTAACGCTTTGGTTGCGATTGAATTGAATTCATGGCAGATGTTTACTGTAACCCTGGATGCATCGGGTGTAGCTAAAGTGTATAAGAACGGCCTGCGGTGTACCTATTACAATGCAAATGGCTCGATCAATACGCCTCAGGTTACGATGCCCATTCCGAATGTCGTACCGCGGATCAATAATTTTATCGGTAAGAGCGCCTGGAACGATGCTTATTTCACCGGCCAGATAGACGAGGTACGTATTTACAATTATGCTTTGACTGACGATGAAATAGTTACCCGGTATCTGGCTGATGCGGAGACCCCGCTATGTCGTTATAAACCTGAGTATGATTTCACGGGTGATTGTATAGTTAACATGGAAGATTTTGCTGCGTTTGCCGCACAATGGTTGCAGTGCGGTCTTGATCCTTCAAGCGCATGTGACTAAACAAACGTGTAGAGTAATATGAGATAAATATCCACTCCGACGAGTAGTCCGTCGGAGTGGATATTAAGATTTTGTAGGGGCGTGTTTACAGTTGCACAGAGAATCAGAAAATGACACGCGAGTCTTGCGCACACAACCCCCGCAATACACCAGTTAGAATGCCGGATAACCGGACAGGTTTTACAGGTACTTGCCTAATCCGTCCGCCTTAGAAGGTTATGGATAATCATCGCCATACCAAATTTCATGAACGATTACCCATGGTGTCGTCGTGTCCGGCAAGTCGGGTTCCAATGGTTTTTCTAACGCAACTCGTCCGCCTGTATTGGACAGATTATCCGACCAGGGACCGACGATATCAACACCAGGTGTCAGAAAGTCTGTTTCATAAAAGGCTTGAAAGTTGGTAAATCGACTGACCTCTATAATGGGATCAAAACCGACGATAAACATGCGAGAGCCTTCCGCCAGTACGGTTCCCTGGGCGAAGGAATAGTCAACCTGTCCGTTAATACACCAGGGGCCGGCGGATGTTTCCAGTAAGACGGCTGTTCCGGTTGGATTAAAGATTTCAATGTACTCTTCTCCCAATGCTTCGGGATGATACATAATATCACGAATTACGATATGTTCCTGTGGGGCATAATTGTGCTGGTCGCGCGAGGGAGACATGGAAAACCAGGATGCGTCTGCATCCGGATATCGGCCCAGTGTAGTCAGATTTTCTTGCCCCTTAAAACGGATACAGTCCACAATGCGATCCCTATCATCTCCGGGCAGATAGGAAAGGGCCACTTCTTCGCCGACCTTATCCAATCCAAAGCCGGCTGTGATTGGATTGTGGAAGTGATGGACTTCATCAAAACTGGCAAATCCACCAGCGGGGATCTCCGTGTTGCCGATATGCCATTTTTTCAGATTATGAATATCGTCGCTTAGATACCAGTCAGTCATGGAGACTGTGTCATCGGAGATGTTGAACAATTCGATCCAGTCATTCGAATCATGCTGGGGATAGGCCGGATCATTGAAGTCGGTGTGAGCGGCAAATTCGTTAATCATGACGCTTGGTGATATAACCGGATCGTCCTGGCCGGGTGAGCCATACATATACGAGCTGGCTCTCCAGTTCCCCCCATGACCTAGAACGCCGATCCCATCTCTTATTAGTGCGCTGTCAACAGGAACCATTGAGTGTCCGGCTCCATCGGCAGCTATCGGCCAACCCCGTCCTGTGTCGTATTCAAACGACAGTATCACACCTTCATTCCCGTCCTGCAGTGTGATCTTTTCCCCTTCATTATCCAGTCGTCCACTCTCATACTGCCCAGCGACTAAGGCAACCGTATCGGTACCATATCGTGCCTCAAATGCGGTGGTATTGCGAACCACAAGGACGAGTTCACCAGGCAATAGAGTAGATATCTTTCCGTCGGAAAATCGGAATATGACACCTTCGGTGAATTCAACATTCGATAGGTCAAGAGGGACCGAACCGATATTTTTCAATTCAATGAACTCGAATTCATCGTTGTCATAAGTAGCTGGGGCCTGCTCCTCGGGCGGATTGAACATGATCTCGGTGATGCGGAGGTTTGTGAGAATATCTTCCGGTTGTGGTTCACCTGCAATAAATTGAATGGGAGAAGACCAGTGACTCCATCGATCACTCGTATCCTGCATGCGACAGCGAACACGATATGTGCGCCCCGACTTCAACTGGCTTGCAGGCATTGTGGTGATGTTTGTAAAGTCTTTAATTTCCTGGCTTTCCCATGTGGCCTTGATTTCGTACTTTCGCGTTTTGGAGGGATCGTACAAGGGATTATTCTGGTCTGTTACTTCCGCAATGCGCCATTTCAGGGCGGAAAAAGTGCTGCTCCCTTGTGGATCACTGAATGCGCTGGTTCGGAAGATCAGTCGATTTGTAGGGAATCCGGCCGGTCCGATATATTCGATGGACGGTGTCTGTGGAAACTGGTTTTGATCTGTATTGGCCAGACTTTCAAGGAAAATGGCCCGCCCTCCGGATTCTACGCCTCCACCGGGCCAATAACCGCCGATAAATGCGAAATTCTTCATATCCTGAACATATGCTGCCAATCCCTGTATCCCTGCACTGGATTGCAACAAACCATTATAGTTGCCTGCATCTGTGGGGGCATTTAGCCAGCGAATCCGATCGGCCTGGACAAAGGTGGCAATCGAACTGGCAAATTCATCGATCAGCGGCTCGATCTGATCCGGCTGCCATAGGAGATCATAGACCTCCCGTACTGCATTGTAGTAATCGATTTGCAATTCAGGATGAGACGGGAAAATACTGGCATAAACACGATCCTGTCCTTCGTTCCAGGTCGGTCCCCAACTCGCATCAGTATCCCACGGAAGAGTCCACATAAGTCCCAAGTAACTATTTTCAGGTCGATAATCAGGCTCAAAATACCAGGCGGCATTCTTGTTCGCACTGGGCCAGTAATCATAATGCCGAATGGCCTGGGCCAGCGCGTGATATTGATACCACTTGTCCAGTCGAACATGATTGCGAATCCAGTCGCTGGATCGAGAACCATTCAGAGAGGATTCGGTGTTGTCATGATCCGATCCGTCGGCCACGGCATTCGGGCCCTGGTAGCGCTGTTGTTTCTTGGCGTCTGTTGTGGAATTGATCAGCTTATATAGATTGCCTTTTTCCAGATTGTGGTTTTCCAGGAATCGTACGTCGTACGTCTCCGAGACGAAACCAAGTCCCCAAAAATCACCCCGCCATGGATCCGGTGCTTCAAACTCGTTGTTGATAACACGGAAATGGAAATAATATGATTCTGGAGTCGGCACACCGACCTGATTGAACAGGAAGTAATTGATATGCTCATTCAATGCATACGTCAGTGTGAGACGGTTGTCAAATCCCTTGTAGGTTGTCAGAGTTTGCCATTTCTGATCAAACTTTTCCCCTTCTTTATCTCGTGCCTGGAAATAACGGCCCCGGTTAAAACGAAAACGCATGCTTCGTTTTGTATTTCCTCCAAGATATCGACCGTTGGCTCCCCGAAGACGATAACGAACATGATCATAGACCACATCATCATAGACCATCGTTCCCCACCAGTTGTATGCAAATCGAGCGGGATTGGCGGCATTGTTGTAGTACTGATCGATCTGAGAGCCGGGCGTATACCCCAGACATTCATACATGTCTTCGCTTCGGGTGATTAAGTGATAAATCGGTAACGATTCGAGCGTCTCGGTCGTGATTCCCTCGTACGGAGGAATCCCATCATAGACGAAATATGCAAAGTTCAGAGATGGATCATCTGCATAGGGAACTGTAATATCATTGCCAAGTCCATCTGTTGCATGGATACGATATCGTACCAATGTTCGATGGATTTGACTTGGTAACGTTACAGAAAAGATACTGTCATCAGGATACAAATCTCCATTGGTGCCGGTATCAACCATGGGAATAATTGTCCAATTTGCCGAATTAAAATAATCCGGATTCTTCTGGGGCAGGAAGTCGGGATCATCCTGAAGTACACCAATGGGCACTGGGAAGTGAGAAGGTACGTATTGCCCCGGAAGGACCACTTGATATATCAACTCCACGCTGGATACAGAATCGGGATCCGTGACTTTCACCGTAATGACCGGGGTGTCATCCGAGGCAGGTTGATCGGGAGTGTGGGTAACCTGTCGGATCTGGGGGGGAATATCCTGGGTGAGGACATGGTTTGGTGTACCGGGACTCGGCAGACCAAATGTGCCGTTTTGATCTTGTCCGGAATGATAAATGGCATACAAAGAAACATCGATCGAAAAATCGCTGCTGCTGACTCCGTCATTGACGGCATGGATTGCTATAACATTTTTTCCTACGCGCAATATATTTGCCGGATCAGGTATAGAAATTGTCTCCCACTCGCTCTCGTGATTGTCAACCATATCGGAAGAAACATTATAGGGTAAATCACCTTCAGCAACATGTAGTCGCGGAGTGATTTCCTGACCATTGATCCATATGACACAGCCATCATCGACATAGACATTCATCTTCAGTTGTAGAGGGATATCATCTTCGCTGGCGATAATGAATTCATGACGAAGATAGACGCTGACGTAATAATCTTCCATATCATCCAACAGAGTATTGTCATCGTTATCATCGTAACCGATACTCGTTTGCCCATTCTGCCAGGAAGTATCTTCGATATAATCGATCTCCTGCCATCCAGACTGGGGCTCGGATATCCCTTTGCGGTATCGCCATTGATTGGATTGTGCGGGGAGAAGGTATTCCGGCTCCCGAACAGATTCCGGTTCGGTATATCCACTTGCCCTCCAACTGCCCGCCAGATTATTATCCAGATACGGATTGAGCAATTCCATGGAGGCGCCTTCCCCATCGGCGGCTATAGGCCAGGGGAATTCATTCTTGTATTCCACTTCATCCACTTTGTTGCCCAGCACATCCCGCAGGATAAGCCTCTCTCCGGTATTGTCCAGATGTCCCTCAAAGGGACCCAGGGCGACAACACCGAATTTCTGTTCTATTGATTCGGGATTTTCTCCTATGACTAAAAAAATGCCCGTTGTAAGCCATGTGCCTTCGGGGATTACATAGTCCACCGCTCCACTGATCTGCCAGTTCGACAAATCCACAGTTCGTATGCCGGCATTGTAGAGTTCAATGAACTCTATCGGTTCGGTGTTTTCATCCGGATGATAATGGATCTCGTTGATTACAATGGAATCGGTCTTTTTCTTTTGCCAGTTTTCAGCCAGTTTGGAGAAATCACCACCGTCCACCCATCCCGATTGATCCATATCCGCACAGTCAAAGCCACTGCAGAAGCCGTCCGACATCCATTGGTCGGCAAGAACAAGCATATCCGCAAGATCCACATGGCAATTTCCGTCCAGATCTCCGGGTAAACAAGGCGGGGGCTTGACCTGTGTAGTAAAAGTCCAGACCAGTCCTGTTTCTGGATTTCCATCGGGCTGGATGGAGTCAACACGCCAGAAATATTGTGTTACATAATCCAGAGATGAAATGGCATAAGAATTCTGTTGAAGGTTTTCGGTAATGCGGGTCAAATGATTCGGATCAGTTCCCATGTAGACATTGTAGGCAATCGCATTAAAGCCCTCGTTCCATGACAGATTCATCTGGATAGGGACATGTACGGCACCGTCAGAAGGGATTGGCTCGGAGGCACGACAATCGCCGGTTTGAAAGTGCCATATTACTCCACCAAAGACCTGTCCTTCTGTGCCGACTTCATCAATCCGCCAGTAGTAATCCCGCCCCATATCCAGATCCTCTGGGGTATACTGCATGACAGCCGGAGACAGAGATATACGATATATTCCATTTGTTTCCGGCGTGGCTGATATGACGCTCTCCGCAGTGGTCCCCAAGTATACACGATGTCCGGCCAAGTGGGGACTGATCTGTACCTGCCAGGAAAGCGTTGTATCCAAAGGGATATTCATGGCTCCATCCGGAGGGCTGGGATTAGATGCCAGCGGCAGAAAGCCGGCAATTTGGTCTGGCCCTGCAAGGTAGTTGACCATAACCTGATCGTCTGACAAGGTCTCGTTGTAAATACGGAACTCATTGTAACTCCCGATGAACATCTCATCGTTCCATTGCGAACGCCCCAACCAATTGTTATTGTCCAGCATTGCGCTCAGGTCAATATGAGTAGCAGTGTCCTGCGCTGTCTGTTCACCGTCTACATACATGGTTACGGTAGTATTATCGCCATCCCATACCAGCACAATATGCATTTCTTCACCTAACGTCATGGCTGCTGAATGATCGATTACTCGTTCATTGGCAGTTTGGCCTAGTCGATAACCACACCTCAAATGTCTTGAATCACTGCCTGCCCGAGGCGTCATCATAATATAGGTGGAATTGCCGGCACCGGTACTGGAGTCTTCGCCGTAGTCACTTGTACCGAAGGACATAAATTCCTGCCATACGCCCCCGGTGGTATCGTACCAGGTAACCCAAAATTCGAAAGTGGCCTGATTCCCATTGGCAGAAATCATGCCGTTGGGTAGATCAATATAGTCGCCGTCGTTACTGGCTGAAAGCTGTGATCCGTCGTTCCCAAGGATCAATCGACCGTTGGAAAACCCGGCCTGACCGGTATTGTTAATGAGGATTCCATGAGCACTTCCAACTATATCATTTGTATTGCCGCCAAAGCTGTATCGGTGTGTCAGTTCGCCACGTACAGTCGCGATTACCAAAAAAACCACAGTAAAAATCATCAGTTTTCGCATACGATCAACACCACGCCATTTGCTCATATAAAGATCACCGTTCCTCGATTGACCTGCATGAAATCTTATTCGAAATAATGACTCTATTTGCATGAGAAAATAGGGAGCCTGCACCCTGAATAAGTGCAGGCCCCTTATGAAATCCTTTCATATCAGGATATCTGTGCTATTACACAGGCTGCACAGGCTATTCAAAACACTGTGGATACCACTTACAATTCAACCATTCTGATGCAAATATAGCAAAATCCTCAAGACTGACTTCGCAATCGTTATTGAAATCATACAGTACTTCTCCGGTACAGATGGGTTCCCCTGTCACGGTGTAAACCAGATCGGCGATTTCCAGTTCATTTAGCGCGTAATCATAAACACGCACGTCGTCGATACGCCCGATAAAGTAACCGCTGCCAGTTTGTTGTTTACCGATTTGCAAGCCGGTCGGTACCGTCAAAGATGCTGTATTGCCGGTTCCCTCCACTTCCATTTGCCCATCGACATATAGCTTCATCTGGCCTGTGGAACGAGTTCGAGTAAAGGCGACATGATGCCATACATCATCGTTAATGTTGGTATCAGAAGCAAGTTGTGTTCCCTCCACAGCGATACTGGCTTTTGATCCAAGAAGCTGCAATCCGAAATCATTAACTACTCCGGGCATCTCCCCATTGACCAGACCCGCACCGGTCCACCATCCACTGCCTGTGTTGGAGATCGTCTGTGTAGTCTTGACCCATACGGAAATCGTAAAGTCATCCTGGATCATCCGTGGGATTGCAACATTGTCATCTCCATCGAATTCAAATGCGCCATTACCGACAAGACCGGCAACCAGAGTCGGATCACCTGCGGCAGTACCGACGTTACTTTCACCGGAACTATCGGGCACGTTCGGGTCGGCGGCTGTTTCGAACTCGTAATGTGCCATCAGTAGCTTTAATCCTAACGATGCTGCCATAGAGGCTTCCGGGCCGGCCGCATTAGCGACCAGACAATAATACTGGCCGACATCATCTGCTGTCACATCATTGATAGTCAATGTGGTTTCTGTCTCTCCACAGAAGGTCACGTATTTCTCTCCGTCGACGAGTAAGATGTCGTCACTGGTATCTTCTAACTCACCCACTACTTTGTACCATTCACAACTGACAACGGCCGTTTGGGAATCGATGCCTGATGCAAAAGTTGCAGGAGCATCGGGACACACACGTATATCCTCCGGACCGGTTAGAATCGGCAGTGTCTTAATCGTCTCGAAGCTCCATACGGGACCGGGCACGACGAAGATGTTAGGATCCTTCACGGCAATCTGGTCAATACGCCAGTAGTATGTCTTGTCGGTCTCCAAAGAATCCAATCCATGCGTGTTTATTACGGCATTCACCGTGCCCTGATAGATACCCGATGTGTCCGCTGTTGTGGCCAAGGCGACGGCGTCCGGATCCTCTCCAAAGTATATGTCATACTCAGTCAATGTCCCGGGTATAATCGAAGCCGGTTCCCATTCCAGTGTCGGTGCCAATCCAATGTCCGTCGCTTCATCCGTCGGGAAGACCACAATGGCCGGCATGGCATCAGGTCCGGCAGCGTAATTCCCAGCGATTTCTTTGGCAGTCAACACGTGATTGTAGATGCGGAATTCATTATAGTTGCCGACAAACATGGGATCAGGCCACTGGGATCGTCCAAGCCAGTTGTTATTGTCCGTCATGTCGGACAGGTTAAAGTGAATTTCACCCGATGTGATCTCTTCGCCATTGACATACATGGTAACAATACCGGCCGCTCCGTCCCAAGTTCCTACTACATGCCACTCCTCACCCATGGCCATGGCGCTGCTATGGTCCAGAAACCGCTCTGTTGATGTCGACCCATATCGATAACCAAAACGAAGTCTATTGCCGGTAGCAGCATCACCGCTTCGTGGCGTGAACATGATATATGTCGAAGAGCCTGCACCGCCACTGGAGTCTTCCCCTGCATTGCTTGTGCCGAATGACATGAACTCCTGCCAGTTAGAGGCGGATGGTCCATCCCAGGTTAACCAGAACTCAAATGTCGCCTGATTGCCATTGGTGGAGATCATTCCATTGGGCAAGTCCAGATAGTCGCCATCATTGGCGTTGGATCCCTGAGCACCCGTGTTTCCCAGGACCAATCGACCATTGGTGAACAATGCATTGTCCGTTAAGTTCACCAAAGTGCCGTCCGCTCCGCCGATATAATCATTCGGATCATCAAAAGCATACCGGTGTGTCAGATCGGCTCGAGTGCTGGTAACGATCAAGTTGGTCAGGAACATCATCCCCCACAGAAAATATAATTTTCCTTTCATAATATACCTCCGTCCAAATTACTTTTCAGTTTGTTCCTCTTATTAACTTGAATAAGCCTTCTTAATTGCCTTCACCTCCCTTCTTCCCATAACGGAGAAAATAAATTCGTATTCTTTCATTTCGTCCCATACACTCAATTAAGGTAAACTTATTGTTCCTTCCTCATTTCAAGACCAGATGTAGCTCAGCAAAAACACACCAATCACACTTTGTCCTTCTTGGTTGTGAAGGCTCATTGGACAACATTACAACGTTTTTTGCCCCTGAAATCCTTACCTTTACAAAAAACTTGAAGAATTTCAACAGAGCAACTCCCTAATAAAATCCGTTCATTTGCCGGATTTTAGAATAGAAAATAAAGTTTTTCTTTATCCAGATAACTCATAGTCTCCGACAGAACGATATTAATCCATTATAATAAAAGAGCTATGGATTCTTGCTCAAAAAACAGGCGGGATAAAACTAGACAAAAAAGAACTGTTAATCTTAATTGCAAGGATGTCTTTAGATGATGACATTTATAGTAGAAGAAAGATTGACAGGATACACTCGTTTCCATATTTCCAGTACTTTGTCTAGGTACATATTCGGTTGCTTCGTCCACAGCAGGCAATCTAATCACTCATCCACCAGATATCCTAGAATCAACCACATCAAGTCCGGATTGTCCGGTTGGATACGAGTTGAATTCGTTCCCTTTATTAATCCCAGTGTCCGTTCATCCCGCCAGCGGGGTAATTCCACATGCCCGTCGACAAAACTAAGCACACTTCCATTGCGATGCCATGCGGCGGGGACATCCCACCAGTCCCAGTAAGAATTCGAGCCCATCAAAATAAAGGAACCTGCATTAAAGGGTTGCGCTCCATGCACGGATGTGAGTACGATCTCTTCTTCTGCAAAAACGAATTTTTGGGAAGGATTGATAATTTGGTCCATCCGCTCCGCACAAAGAATTCGTTTTGGGCCATCAGGAAAAGTAACAGTCCGATATATCGTGATCGGTCCATATAATCCATTTCGATAAATGAAATCTTCGGCATTCATTGTCCCCGAAATCGCATAACTCCGGTAAGGTTGATAGGGATGTTCTTGTTCCACCCAGGTTCTGTCGGAAGGGCAATGATATAGCGAAGCATCTTCCGCATAAGGGTAGAGCCGTCCACTTTTAATACCATTGAGGCGATACTCTTGTGTGATTTCGTTATTTCCCGGCACGGGATTGTATTCCGGATTATTCCCCACTTCATAGAGAGGTCTTTCCACCCATCGATATGGTGTGCCACGAGAACCGGAATAGTAGTTGGACCCACCGACCAGTCGCCCGTCATAATCATCCTGATATCGGAGCCATGCCCGTTGCAGGATCCCCAGATGACTCATGCATGCGGCAGCCTTGGCATCATTTCGGCCCACAGTGGCCATCGGGAAAAAGAGCATCAGGCCAAACACAACCACCAGAAGCAGTACAACAACTTCGATATGCACGTTTCCTTGGTAGCTCTTCATCGCGTTGCTCCCTGCTGGTATCAATACTGGAACAGCCACAAATCGGCCATGGCGGCCAGATCGCTCAGATCCACGTAGGCATCCATGTTCAGGTCTCCTTCGACATGAGCCCATGGCTGTGACAACACGGTATATGACCATGGGGATTCGGTACAAGGCGGTCCATCGCCGGTACACTGGAGCCAGTCGGCGGCGAGAACAGCAAGATCGTTAAGATTGATGTGCATATCTCCGCTCACATTGGCCCTACGAAACGCTTCGAAGGCGAGTTCAGCATCCTTTTGTCCGCAATCGAGAGAGCTCAAAGCCCACAATCGGTTATGAAAATCACTCACATAGACCGTTCCTTCCTTACCGATAACGGGCATACTAAGATCCGCCTGTCCGGGCTGGATCAAGCTGTCCGGAATCGGATTTTCCGTAGCCCATCCTGCATCAAACGTGGCAACCTGTGCTCCGTTTTCTTCGAGAACGACCAGACGGCCGTCTTCGCCTGCGGCATACAACAGTCCATCGGCTCCCATACTCAGAGAATAAGAGCCGGGCCCTCCCAGGCAGGTAATCCATTTGATATCTCCACTTGCATCCACCGCGCGGACACAACCATCGTCGAAACTGATATACACAGTTCCATCCGGGCCAAGAACCGGTTCGGTCCAGCAGTAATGCTCTTTACTCAGATCACTGGGAGTGCTCGACAACTCATGCCATATCGGTTCCTGTCTTTCCTGCATGATCGCACGAATCTGATCGCCGCTCAATACGGCCCGATACAAGCGAACTTCATCCAGGCCTTCCACCCGTCCCAGGATCATTTGGCTGGTCGGATTGGGGCTGTCCGGGGATTGTGGATCAATACATAAAGGCATAGGAATGAATAAGCCATTTTGACTTTGGACCTCATGCCCATCCACATAGAGACGACATCCGGTCAATATCCTGTTTATCTCGTTCGCTTCCAACACAACTGCGACATGGTGCCACGGCTGGCCCCACAAAACCGGACCGCCGGATATAA
Source organism: Sedimentisphaerales bacterium (assembly GCA_016926155.1). Classification (GTDB taxonomy): domain Bacteria; phylum Planctomycetota; class Phycisphaerae; order Sedimentisphaerales; family Anaerohalosphaeraceae; genus JAFGGE01. The sequence goes on along the minus strand of JAFGPC010000102.1, from coordinate 23,663 downwards.
CAAATTGTCCATTGTAATTGACATAGAGAATCGCCGATTCCGAAGAAACAGAAGGTCCGTTACCGATCCGCATATCGAATGTCTCACCCGAATTTGTTACAGGCTCCCACCGAATGATTCCATTCGGAGCGCCCGGTTTGATCCAGGCCATGATCGTTCTCGAACTGACATCTTTATCCCAGGAGAATCGATATACTGTCATTGGAGGTGATGATAAGGCATTGCCAAAATACCCTTTAATCCACACAGGCTCGACCGTCTGAAGTGGAGACAACATATGGTTGTATGTACTGCTATCAAGCATACCTGTGCTTTCGCCTCCGTCAAATTTCCAGTATGCCAGCAGTTGCGGCACATGGGAAAGATCTTTCGCCCAGTTTACACTGCCGTCAGCAGGTTCTATCGAATACAGCTTTGGATCGTTGGTCAGTGTTACATAGATAGTTCCGTCTTCCGCGACAACCGGGGCATTTACCATGCTCTTACGGTTGGCGGAATCAAGTACGCTTTCCCATCGAACCGATCCATCATTCGGATCCAGCGCATATAACCTGGAATTGTACATGCCTCCGATATAAACCGAACCATCCCTCCCGATTGCAGGGGAGGTAAGTACTGCTCCACCCACCCGACCAGGACCTGGCACGGCAAACTTCCACAACTCGCTTCCATCGGCAGCAAGAGCAATCACATTGCCGTCGCTGCTGCCAAAAAACACCTTTTGGTTTGAAGTTATCGCCGGAGAGGAGACAATAAAACCCTGGGTATCATGTGTCCAGCGGAGTTCTCCTTCTTGGTCAACTGCATATAACCTTCCGTTGGCGGCTCCAATATATACTGTGCCATCGGCGCCGATACTCGGCGTCCCGACAATGGAGCCGGTGGAGGCCAACCGTTCTATCTGCATGTCGGCGATCTGACCGGTAAAATAACCGCCTGTTACCGGACTTCCACCGATACAAACCAGCTCCTCTTGCTTGGTGTTGACCAAAAGCGATTCAGGGCTGTATGTCACAGTATCAACCGATTCCATTACTCCATTTACAAATAGGCGAACGTCGTGCGACTGGCTTTTGCTCGATGGCAATATCACCTCAATGTGGACCCACTGCCCTGTGTTGATTGGCGTATTTCCAAACACATAACTGCCATTGATTTCAGATCGAAGCACCCCGTTACCATCACCGATATCAAAGACGCGAATACGCCACTTTCGGCCAGATTCGGTATTGCTGCCCCAGAATACAATATCACCTCCGGAGGCAGTGGTCTTTATCCATGCGGATACTCGTCGAGGCGATGTGCCTTCAATTCCACGATATGTGTCGGCTTCGACATAATCGTCAATGCCGTCAAATTGTAAGACCTGTCCAAAGGTTGCATCTGTCAGCCATTGTGAATCATCTTCGGCAAATCCATACAATGTGGCATTACGACTGTTCTCCTTATCATATGCCGTCAAGCCCGAACCTTCATTTAGCAACCATTGCGCTTCTACTATTCGACCGGGAGAATTGTGTAGCAGGTTGAATGACCAGAGGTTTTGCCCTTCGTTATCCAGGGCAAACAGCGTTCCGCCTTCACAGGCCAGATAAACACGGTTTTCAGTCCCAACGGCAACTCCCGTAACCGCCGGTCCATCCGTAACAAAAGACCATTTCACACAACCAAGACGGGGACCGGACACGTCCGACAAACCCCGTCGCTGCATACCACCTCCTAGAGTCGGCCAAATCGATTGGAGCGGCTCTCCTGCCTCGTACGATTGAACAGTAAAAACTCTGGATGGAATTGAAATCATATCCTGTGGCCCATCCGATGCTGCTACCCGAATACGACAGCGGTCGCTTTGAATATCATCAGGCAACGACATTGTATAACTACCAAAGTCCGGAGCATCGGTAGCAATCACACTCCATGATGAATCGTCATCGTCACTGAACTCAATAGTGACATGCTTACTCGCAATAAGCTCCTCAGCTTCGAGTTCCACCCTGTCAAACCATGTACCGATTCCATTTAGAAAAATTCCGATCGGCTGGCCCACAATGGGATCGGAGTTCGCCGCCCCGGTAGTATGGATCAGCATCACCTCCAGCCAATAGCCCGGTGCGGCTATACCACCGACAAGGTGATCGGTCTGCGCCACAGGATTGGCTTTTCCACCTGCAGTCAGACGGACCTGCCATTCCTGAGCTGTTCCATTTCGATCATTGCCTGCCAGCAATCTCAATGTATATCGGGTGTGAGGCTGATATTTGCTGACTAATTCCTGATATAGTCCGGGCTCACCGGAAGTTGGCGGAATCGGGCGAACCGCTTGTCCTCCAGTACTCCATGGATGCTCTACAAAGGATTCCATCGTGAGACGCAGTTGGGCGCCGCGCTGGCCCTTCTGCCAACCCACGATTTCCAAAATTTGAGGATCGATACTGCCATCCTGGCCAACAGGTGGTTGCTCAAAGCTGCCATTGGTAAGAATTGTTCTCCGAGCCTGTGTTCGATGCCATCGAATCTTATGTGAACTTCCGGCCGCCCATACTTCTCCACCGGAGGGCTGTGAAACCCGTATTGAAGGTTGGATTTCATCGGCCCCAATATCCACTCCCGCCCCCATAACCCGCTTTTGACCGTCAATATCCCATTGTCCTGCATCGATCAATTCTGTTGAGCCCATATCGTAACAGATAGAGTCTGCGGGCAAGTGGTAATCGCCAAAATCCGTCTGCGGATAATCCGGATCGCCCTGCATGGGCAATTCTCCCTGCCATGGATGAATAAAACTCACCTCGGAAATAAAATTCCCTCCTGAACGTGTAAAATCATATGGAAAGATACCATTACTGGGGTGGGGATATGGCATTCCCACTTGTAATTGATAACCAACCTCCAGACAACAATGGGTCACCAAACGGGGATCGACCATGAGTAAGCTCAAATCGTTCCCGGATATGACCGTATTAGCAATACGAACCGGTGATGACCAGCAATCCACCTGATAAGCCTGATGCGGCAGTGGCTGGTCCCACACTCGGTTGTTGGCGATTGTGCAATTGACAAGTGAACCTCTGCCATCACTTCTCCAGAATATTCCGCCACCCCAGCGGGATGCACCATTGTCTGTTATAAAGCAATTTCGAATCGCCGGTGTCCCACCGAGAACGGCAATTCCACCTCCAAAACGCGTTACAGGATCCGACCATTGACTTAATCCGTTACAGGCAATGACACAGCGCTGAATGGTCGGAGAGCCTGAACAGAATATACCGCCGCCCGCTCGTCCCGCATCGTCATACATCCACCAACCCCATATCATTCCCATCCAAATTTGTACATGCTGTCCTATTCCATGGGTTAAGGTTATTCCATCCAGAATGCTCATCGGCCCTTCCCCCTGAAATATTACGCAGCTGTCCTGGTAAGAAGCGTCAATGATTGTTCCGCGTACAATGTCCCAGTTTGTCGGATCGATACTTCGGACCGTTACAGCTTTGCCCATAAAACGAATCGTTCCCATGTACCGCCCCGGCTGAAGGACAATGGTGTCATAATCGGAGGCTTGATTGATAACCGCCTGAATGGCGGAGGCTGGACCCGGTTCAAGGATGTGTACATCACCCACATGGAGAGATACTGGCACCATATGCGGGCTATGCAACGCTCCTTCGGCCGAAATTGTCAGCTCACACATATGATCTCCTTTGCCGGCTGCTTGCGGATCGACATATACAAAAACCTCATCAATTCCCTCATCGAGAATTCCGCTGGCCGGTTCAATCCGCACCCATGAACAACCTCCAGTGTCCACGTGCCAATTGAGCGAACTGTCTCCATAACGGCTGACGGAGATTTTTTTGCCCTCGGGTTCGCCGAGTTCAAGGGTACCGACAAATTCCAGGTTGCCCCCAGTAACCAAAAGACCACCTGTGTCCGGAATGAATTCGTTGGCTCCAATATCCACGAGAACAGCACCGTCTCCGTTTCCATCCAGAATGCGATCGCCACCGTCAATATCCTGATCCGGCAAAGGATCGGAAGTTGTATTGGTTCCGGCGTCAATGCATGACGATCCGGAGAGTAGATGGTATGAACTGCCCGGCGCAAATAGAGGATCCGCTTTGATGTTCGAATCTCCTTCCTCGCCGCTTGCCAGTGACCAGCAGCAATACTCCGGCTCTGCGCACGCATGTAGAGCATCCGTATTGTTTTCCCAGATGATGCAGTTCCGGATAGAGTTTACGCAGCCCGTAAGGACGCCATGATCCGGAGTAGCGCAGTAGTTATGAACAATTGTACAATTAAGAATCGGTCCGAAGCAGTTCCTCAATACACCTTCGGAACCGCGGTTGTCTGCGATCACACAATTGACAATGGGCCCATCCCATCGGTGAATTCCTCCTGCCGCCTGTGTCTGTGCGGATCTGGCAAAATTGTTTTCAATAATACAGCGTTCGATCCTGGCCAGAGCCCCCGGTTCGCTATAGATTCCACCACCGACACCCGCCACATTGTCCCGTATCTCACAGCCGGATATAATCCCGCTGATCTGGCCAATACACCCAATCGCTCCTGCGGCTCCATAGGTATCATTTACAATATTTAAGATAAGTCTGCAGTTCGTGATTTTTACTTCACATGGGCCATCCAGACGGATTCCTCCGCCAATCTGCTGAATGGCGGCATTCTTCGAAATCACGCATTGATCGATCCACGGGCTGGCCTGCAGACAGGCGATGCCCCCTCCTCCGGCTATGGTTGTGTTCCCTGTAATTACGCAATTCCTGATCACAGGACAGCACTGAGGTTGCTCGGAACCGTCACATAAAATAGCCCCTCCGATGGAAGGACCAGCGGGATATCCGCCGGTAATGGTGAAGCCTTCCAGAAGAGAGTTGGCGTCTTCTCCGGCAACAAACAGGAATCCGCGATGCCGCTCCGCTTCTGAACCTTCGCAATCGATGATACAATTGTCCGGTCCATTCTCACTTCGGACAGTAATGGCTTTTCCCCGGAATTCAATATCACGATTACCACTCCCTGTGTATTTGCCATCGGCCAGAATCACGATATCACCATTGCCGGCGGCGTCAATCGCCTCCTGAATCGTGGCATAATCTGCCGGAACATAAATCGGAACAGAAATGGCGACAGACACAATCGTAAATGCAAATCCCATCACCGTTACGTAACGCATGATGACCTCCTTACCTGTGAATCATATACTGTGTTTCATAGGTAAAACGAATAGACAAAACAAGAAGTAGACGGAGAATAGGGAAGATACGAAGGAAGACACATCTCCCTCCCCACCTTACCGATCATTATAGTACTATATGTAAAGCTTACAAATCCTTAATGTTACTATTCATTGTAATAATCCATTACAGTTCTGTCAATTCTTTTTCTGTAAACAGTTATGCACAGGTGGTAGAGGAGACGACGTACGATATGGCCTGGACATCCGGGGGGGCATCCCTACCACCAGCATCCGGATCAAAGCGGTACGACAAGGATCATGAAATTGACCATACCTGACATTCGCCAGCATTAAAATCTTCCCATACTGTCGACTGAAGTTATTCACCACTTTGATCCGGGAGTCAGAATAAGGCCACTTACCCATAACCTGAAGCTGCTGAATAGTAGATATCACTTTTTTATTGGTATATGAGCACGAAACAACGAAATTTCCTCCGGACGATAAGGTATTCCATCTGACCGGAAAATATCATGCTGCCAGACGTTTGGTTCTCCTTTTCCCGGCCGCCATCCCCAGTGGAGATGGGTTTGTGTTTTACCGTTGACCAATCCCCAATGCAAACATCCGACTTTCTCTTTGGCAAAAATCGGCAAGCAGGTTTCCACATTAGAATCACGGCCGCGGTTGAGCCATTCCGTATTGATAATCGGGCGACCATGTTTTTTCAGCGACTCAATCTGGCGGAGCAGATTATCTGCCGGATTGTAGTTATGAAAGGTGATAATATCGCTGTTACGATGGATGATCTCATTGAGCTTTCCGTTCCCGTTAAACTGTCCGATTGTCAGCGGTTGCATAGGATAGATTTCGCGCGCCCACGTAAATACCTTTGTAACGAGCGGCAAGGAGACATTACCCAATCCTCCATTCGTCGGTTCGTTGTATAAATCCCACACCCAGACGCGAGGATCATCCTTGAATGTATGGATGATATCTTTGACATACTTCTCCAGACGAGGCCAGGTTTTCGGATCGCGAACCATACTGTGACCGGGGCTGGGAGTCCAGCCATTGGCGTACCAGCCTTTGACCACATCGGGTTGCTTGCCATAGACAGGATCTGTGATAGGACCGAACACGCAGTCGTCAAAAAGCGCGAACATTACCTTAAGGCCGTGTATATCGCAGATCTTTAAAAATACATCAAGACGGTTCTTGAATGCGGCCGGATCATACTCCCATACCACGAAAGGCAGTACCACACGCAGGCAGTTAAATCCCACGGTTTCGGCAAGGGCCAGTTCCTTATCAATGAACTCCGGATCAAAACAATACGGCATCCACATTTCAGTGTAGCTGATGGCATTGGCCGGTATATAATTAAAGCCGCATGGCCAGGGTTGATTGTTGAACCAATTCCAGGCTGTCTTACGTGTCCAGCGGTTTTCCTCAAGAGCAACCAGTCCGACATCGATATACTGACCTCCCGTAGTTTGTCGGCAGTGCACGGCAATTGTATTGCGTCCCGGTTGGATGCTGTTTGCAGCCTCATCTCTTACCGGTATCAGGTCATAGTCTGTATTCCACAAGGTCACTGTGGCGGCTTTCCTGCCGTTCAGGAATACTGTCGTGTCCTCGTCGTGGTGTAATTGCAGATATAGATTTCCCACGATTTCCGAATCGATGGAAAAGGTGCGACGCAACCATATTTCTTCTGTGTTCCAAAGAGTGCCAATTTTTGTATTGGGTGTGGCTTCTGTTCCGAAACCGCCTTCTCCTGTTTTCCATTGCGTATCGTCAAAATCACTCTTGAACCAGTCAGCAGAAGGTTGGTCCAATTTGTAGTGCCATGTACCGGTTTTTTGTTTGGTGTGAGGCAGAATAATTTCGACAGAGGATACGGTGGTTTCCGATGGATAGGCAGCAAGAAGACGATGTAACTCGGTTTCGGTAATCGCAAGCATGCTGCAGTGTTTTGATCCAGGAACCGTTTGTATTGCAATCTTCTTAAATTTGATAAAATCCGATGTCTCCCATGCTTCCATCGGACCATGGAAGGGATCTCCATAAATGTACCAAGTGTTTTGGCCGATGAGACGGATCACCTCAGGGCCCTCGGTTGGTTTGGACTGTCCTTCCAGGACATCTTTTCCTGGTCGGCCTTCGGCAAATGTGTTCGTTATGGGATCTAAAGTACGGGATATGGACAACCGGTTACCCATTCGGTCGTCAACATCCCCCGGTTTGTGAAAACCATAGTAGAAACCGTTGAACTTAATGATCGTCAGGTCAATATCGTGGATGCCCAGGTCATAGAACACTTGTGAGCGATCCGGAGTGATGTCGGTCCAATCCCGCGTTGTGACCATGTGCATGGTATTATGACCATTATAAATCGACGCCCAGTAAACATAGAAGAGCTTTGCTATTTCATCGTAAAAAAATTCCGGCGCCCATGCACGTTTGCGGTCCGGCGGGACCACATCAATAGCACCTCCGACCCAGTTGATCAGATCGATTGACTCCCAATGGAAAATGGTGGGGTGGTCCCAGCCTTTGGTATGAACCAAATGAAATTTACCATTAACACGTTTGACAAACGGATCACGCAACCGGACGCCAGGATCGAAAACGGGTTTTTCATCATTGAGGGCATTCCAGTTTCTTGCATCACGACTCCATGCATAATACAATTTCTCTTCAGGTCCGAAATGCGCCATGAGATAAGCCGTACAGGGCTCAGAGGCTGTTACGGTGGTATTGGCGAAACAACAACTCGTAGCCAGAGAAAGTAAGATTATAGAAAGACAAAGGTACTTCATGGCTTCCTTTCCTGTTAATGACGACTGCGACGATCAACGATGTCCGTCTCAAAGTCGGCAGCCGATAAGTAAAGTGAGATTGTTAGAATATCAGCTTTTATTGCAATTGGATTCACTCTTTTCATGGTGTCTTCTCCAGAATTATAAAATAAAATGGTATTTGAATGATAGCATGAGAAGAGATATTTGTCAAAACAGATGAAGTGGTCAAATCCTATTTTGATGTAGTTTGATTCTTCGTCTCTTGTTGCGAGACATTCGTTCTTTGTTTTCTTCGTTTGCCTTCTGGGAGGATATGGAAGCACGGTGTGAAAGAGTCGATGATGAGGGATATGTGGCCAGCTTGGTATTGAGATGCGTAAAATCGCATGACCAAACTGGCTCTGGAGAAGTAAAACCTTGAAAGTTTACGGTTTTTCTAGGAAAATTACTGGCGTTGAAAAGACTTGTTTTATGAATAGTTAGGCAGAAGAATATGGCTAAGAACATTTATCTGGAAGTTTGCTGTGAGTCTGTAGAGGATGCAATCGAGGCGCAACTCGGTGGGGCACAGCGAGTGGAGCTTAATTCGTCAATGTTTTTTGGCGGGCTGACGCCTTCACTGGGTTCCCTTGTTCAAGCAAAAAAAAAGCTCGATATTCCTGTGATCGTTATGATTCGGCCTCGCGGCGGCGGATTTTGCTATACCGCAGTTGAATATGATATTATGCTCCAGGATACAAAGCTGGCATTGGATTACGGGGCTGATGGGATTGTCTTTGGGATATTAAAGCCTGATGGGACAATTGATGTGGAACGCAGCATGAAGATTATTACGATGACCCGACAGGCAGATAAGGATATAGTGTTTCATCGTGCTTTCGATGTCACGCCCGATCCTTTTAAGGCGTTGGAACACTTAATCGAAATGGGTGTGGATCGCATTTTAACAAGCGGTCAGGAGAATTCCGTACCGGAAGGGATACCACATATAAAGAAGTTCATTGATAAAGCCGGGGATCGGATCGAAATTATGCCAGGCGGCGGGATCAAACAGTCGAATGTGGCGCTTGTTATCGAGCAGACCGGCACAAAGATAATTCATATTGCCGCTTTTAAGACAATGGAGGATCATTCGTGCCGGAATCGGCCGAAGGTGACCTTTGGGGGCTGCCTGTATCCGCCGGAAAATCAGTATAGTTTGATTGATCGGAATGTGATTAAGGCCGTTTCAGATATTTGTCATTAAACAGACCGTACTTTTATTCGAGCAAACGGGATAAAAGCAGGATTTCCATCAACAAGCGATGCTCGAAAGTACTGGATTCATAGGGTAATTTGGATTTTTGAGAAAGGTGTTTCATGAAACATCAATGTTTTAAAAAGGCTCTTTTATTTGTAACACTGAACAGTGTACTCGTGTTTGGCAAAGATGACCTTACCGGGCTGGTCGAGGAAGCCATGAAACGAGCTGGAGACAACGCGGTGCAGCTTCAGGTGGCTCTTGACGAGGCTCCAGAGGAGCAGAAAGAAGGTGTAAAGTTTCTAATTGCGTATATGCCAGATCGTGATTTGAAAAGCCTTTCAACGGACTTTCTGTTGAACAACGTTCGATTTGCCTACCGCGCATGGGGCGATGCACCATGGAAGGACAAAATTCCGAAAACACTCTTCCTCAATAATGTGCTTCCTTATGCCAGCATAAACGAGCGACGTGACGACTGGCGCGAGGATTTCTACAAGCGTTTTAAACCATTGGTGGCCGACACGGATTCACCCGGCAGGGCCGCTACTATTCTTAATCAGAAAATCTTTTCCATCTTACATGTCAGATTCTCGCGTGGACGTCCAAAACCCGATCAAAGTCCTTATGAGACAATCGAGGCGGGTATGGCATCATGTACAGGTCTATCCGTGTTGTTGGTAGATGCATGTCGGGCTGTTGGGATACCGGCTCGGTTTGCCGGAACGCCGTTGTGGTCCGACAGAAGCGGGAATCACTCTTGGGTAGAGATCTGGGATGGTGAGTGGCATTACATGGGCGCGGCGGAGCCGACTGGATACGATCTGGACAGGGCATGGTTTACGGATCGAGCGGCCACTGCCCAGTATGATAATCGTCTGCATGCGATATATGCTACCAGCTACAAACCTACGGAAACAGTGTTTCCATTAATGTGGGACCGCAGGGCCGATTACGTCCATGCAATTAACGTGACGCGACGCTATACCAAGCCTCAGGAACAAGACAGAGAACAAACACCATCTGTCGATAGTCGACCCTTTGATATTGAGGCATCTCTTCATGCGGTAGCAGAATTAGAGAAATATTTAGAAATTGCGACACGTGATCGGCCTGTGCTTAGGGAGCAGGAATTTGCCACCGTGGCACTTACACGGGAACATGCACAGAAAGCTGAAAGTCTGCTCTGGAGCGACCACATTCAACAGATTAAGCAGACTCGTGCTAAAGAGATGGAAGCACGCCTGTTGATTATGGGGGATCTACGGATGCCGTTCTATTTCACAGTATCCGGTGATAAGCCTGCAAACGGCCGAAGCCTGTACATTTCATTGCATGGCGGGGGCGGGGCGCCGAAACCAGTGAATGATAGGCAGTGGGAAAATCAGAAGCGACTCTATCAGGTTGAGGAAGGCGTATATCTGGCGCCACGAGCGCCCACGGACGCCTGGAACATGTGGCATCAGGTACACATGGATGATTTTTTGGACCGGCTGATCGAAAACTTGATTGTGTTCGAGGACGTCAATCCGAACCGGGTGTACCTGCTGGGATATTCGGCGGGTGGCGATGGTGTGTATCAACTGGCACCCCGGATGGCGGATCGATTTGCGGCAGCGGCGATGATGGCCGGCCATCCCAATGAAGCGTCCCCGCTGGGATTGAGAAACATCGCTTTCACGATTCATGCGGGCGGAAGAGATTCGGCGTACAATCGGAACAAGGTTGCTCAGCAGTGGGGCCAAAAGCTTGACGATTTGCAGAAGGAGGATCCCGAAGGATACGTTCACTGGACCAGTATCTATGAGAATAAAGCCCATTGGCTTGATGGAGAGGATGCTGCAGCGCTGTCGTGGATGGCCAAGTATACGCGAAATCCATTGCCGAATCGTATCGTGTGGAAACAAGATGATGTAACCCATACACGTTTCTATTGGCTGGCGATCAATAAGGAAGAACAGCATACGGGAGTCGTGGTTGTCGCAGATTTGAAGGGCCAGCAGTTCAACATTCAGGCCGATGGAATCAAACAACTGATCATCCGTGTTAATGACCGCATGTTGAATATGGATGAAGATATCGTTGTTATATCTCAAGGAAATGAACTCTATCGAGGCCGCATTCAACGATCGATCGACACCCTGGTCAAGACGCTTGCTGAACGCAGGGACCCAGCCTCACTCTTCAGCGGTGAAATCGTAGTTGTGCTGAAAAACGAGACTTAAATATAATGTGAATCAAGTTCGATTCGGGGTGTTGCATGCCCCTCCGTAATGTCATATGATTTGCTATGTTTCATCTTAAACCGAATAAAGAGACGAAGAAATCAAATCATATTTCGAACTTGACAGGCATGACTTCATAGAGTTTTCAATGATAATATGAGGAGCCCTGCATCATGTCGGTGTATAATTCGGTTGGGAATGCAAACGATAAGTGCGAAAGGAGATCGCCAGGGAAAATATTACCTGGGAGTCAATATGCACAGTAACGATATGTCCACCAAAAACTCTATCGTATCTGCGATGGTGTTTGTGGAATTATTCAGCTATATAAGCTGGATGGTTTCCAGTTAAGGGCTGAGGCGGATAGTCAAAAATAGGGGCCGGCACAGTAGATCTGGGTTGTCGTAACTTTGTTTGACTCGGTGACGCTGTCTGCAGTACCGATGACATGGAACTGTAATCACAAATGAGAGGCTTAATCTTAGAGAGTCCTACGATGAACCATAATTTAAAACATGCTTTCAGTACTGTCCCATTATAAGTCAAATAAATACAATTGATTACGTATATCGCTCTTTGAAAAGTTGTTGAAGTCCGCATAAAACAGGCTTTTGACGGGTGTTTTCTCGAAAAGCATAACGCCCAAGACCTGCAGAATCTCGTACATGCCGGCGTCCAGGTCGAGTTCCTTTTTCAGAATAGCGACCAGTACATAAACGCTGATAGCGATCCACACCTGTGTCTTGACGGCGTTGGGTGTGGTGCCGTAAAAGGCTTTGATGCGAAGGTGCTGTTTGATCCATTTGAAGAACAGTTCGATCTGCCAGCGACACTTGTACAGCCGGGTAATTGTCCACGGTGACAGCTTGAAGTTGTTGGTCAGAAACAGAAACCGTTTGTTCAGTTCGGCATCGACGTAATGGATTCGCCGCAGTTGCTCGGGATAATGCACGGAGCTTTTGGGGCCGGTCAAACGAATGGCTTGATCGCTTCGCAAGCCTCGGCTCTTGTCCACCGGATAAGATGCTCGACGGGTGTAAGCCATGTTGTTTTTGGCCCGTGTCACAAAGAACGCTTGCTGTTGATGAATATGGTACAGCCGCTGAAAATCGATGTAGCCCTTGTCCATGACATAGAAGGCTCCGGCCTCGAAGATCACATGGTCGAGAAAATGCACATCGTGCGTCTGACCGCCTGTAATGCGGATAAACGCCCGAATATTGCCTCGCAGATCGAGTTGGGTGTGAACTTTGACCGCACTTTTGTGCCGGCGATGCTGTACCCATGGAAACAGTGTCAAAGACAGATCGACAACCGTGGAATCCAATGCGTAAACAGCTCGTTTGAGATTCATGGCCAGTGGTTGATTGCCATAAAGACGGCGTGCCTGGTCGATCAAAATTAGAGCGATATCCCGATAGATTCGCCAGTCGCGTTGTTCGTTGGCTTTGGCTACTGTTGTCCTTGAGACACGAGCCTTTATTCCGGCGTGGTAGAGTTTGGGTCCAGCCGCACGAAGACAGGTTTCGATGTCGCGTAAACCCTCGCGGCCGGTCAGTTGAGCAAATGTCATGCAGTAAAACGGATCGAGACACGTAAAGGTCTTGATGCGATGATCGCCGCGGTAGCGTTCGAGGCATGACTTGAAACGCCGCCGCGGAAAGTAGTCCATGATCTGCGAGAATACAATTTGACCATTGTTCATGCTTGGCTCCTGGAAGCTGTTTAGAGCCAATATCATACACGATCAAATTGAAATCGATACAGGTCATAATATGCTGTAAGTCTTTCATATATTGAATGTTATCGTAAAAACATTAAAAGTTAACGGGACAGTACTGACCGAAAATTTAAAGTGTATGTCGGTTACAGGCAGTGGCCTGTAACTTAGAAGTCGTTGGGTACTTTGAATTTTGCTATGTTTAAAGAGGTAATCTCAAAGAGCTCGGTTCTATCTCTGGATTTATCGTGCAATTATCGAAAAAATCCGGATAATAAGGGAGAATTGTTACCGGTTCATTTTGAGGGTATAATCATGAAACATTATGCTGTGTCCATCATTGTATGCGGTTTGTGTGTGTCTTTCTGTATCGGCACGGAATCCACCTTCCGCGACATTCCCATGGAAGAGATCCAGGCCGCTTTCCGTCAATCTACGCTACCCCATCCGCGACTTTTTATATCGGACAAAGAAATCGCTTCAATTCAGAAAAAAATACAGTCTCAATCGGCCTTGCAGGCCTATTACCAGGCCATGCTTTCTAAAGCGGATAGTCTGATAGATCGACCACCTGTGAAACGAATAAAAACAGGACGACGTCTTCTGAGTGTCTCGCGCGAATGTCTGGATCGAGTCGTTCATCTCAGTGCAGCTTATCAGTTAACAGGAAAACGGGCTTACCTCCAAAGAGCCGAGAAGGAAATGTTAGCAGCAGCGGCTTTTTCGGATTGGAATCCCAGTCATTTTTTGGATGTGGCGGAAATGACTGCCGCATTGGCCATCGGGTATGACTGGCTCTATAAGGATTTATCTACTGCCAGTCGACAGACGATCCGCCAAGCCATTCTGGAAAAGGGACTTGAGCCTTCATTGAAGCAGACAGGCTGGGTACGGGGCCATAATAACTGGAATCAGGTATGTAATGGGGGCATAACGTTGGGTGCCTTAGCCATCATGGAAGAGGAGCCTGAGTTGGCCCGAAAGCTGGTCCATCGGGCTGTCAACGGTGTTCAGGTGGTCATGAAAGAGTATGAGCCGGATGGAGCCTATCCGGAAGGGCCAGGGTATTGGGTGTATGGAACCAGCTATAATGTGATTCTGCTGGCGGCGTTGGAGTCTGTGCTGGGAACAGATTTTGGTCTTTCGCAGGCGCCAGGTTTTGCTCGCAGTGCAGAATATTATCTGCATGTAACCGGGCCGATAGGCTTATATTTCAATTATCCAGACAGCGGCTCGCGGGGTGGTTTTCTACCGACGGTATTCTGGTTTGCGCAGAAATACAATCAACCGTCACTGGCATGGCATCAATACCAACTCTGGGAACAAGCTTCGTTAGACAATCCCTCAACATTGGTTCAGAGTCGATTTTCTCCGCTGGTCCTGCTCTGGAGTAACGATAAGCAGGCGATTCCGAACGATCTCAGTTGGATGGGCCGAGGCAGTAATTCAGTGGCCATGTTCCGAAGTTCCTGGACCGATTTGGATGCCGTGTATCTGGCGATAAAAGGCGGCTCACCGGGCGTTTCTCATGGTCATATGGATGTGGGCTCGTTTGTGCTGGATGCCCAGGGAGTGCGCTGGGCCGTTGATCTGGGACCGGAGAATTATCACAAGATCGAATCACTGGGCATGAACCTTTGGAGTGGAAGGCAGAATGCGGAACGCTGGACGATTTTCCGTTATAACAATTTTTCTCATAACACCTTGGTGGTGAACGATCAACACCAAAGAGTCAGTGGAAATGCACCCATCATCCGTTATTCGGACAATACCCCCTTTCCCCATGTGGTCATTGATCTATCAAAGGTGTATGAAGGACAACTGGCTGAAGCAGTTCGCGGAGCGGCGCTGTTGCCTTCGAGTCAGGTTGTCATACAGGATGAGTTCAAAGCCGCCGATCAACCTGCGAAGGTACGTTGGGCTATGGTGACACCGGCGGAGGTTTCTGTCGAAAACAACAATAATGCTCTGCTCAAGAAGGCAGGTAAAACAATGCGTCTTACCGTACTCACAGAGGCCCAGGTACAATTGAGAACCTATTCAACCGAACCGAAGGCTGATTATGATGCCCCCAATCCGAATACACGTCTGATTGGCTTTGAAGTATCTCTGTCTTCCGGACAGGCCGTTCGTACGACCGTGCTTATCAGTCCGTTGAGCGAGAATGCTACGCTGGCAGTGGATCTGCCGTCGGTTCGAACATGGTCGGCGCCATAATCCAGGGGATTTCCTTGAAGCATGGATACATTTCCATAGGGATACGCCTGAAACGGAGATCTCGCAGAATACAGCGTGGTACATGAAGGGCTTTTCATGCCGTCAGAGCAATGGGAAGATTATCTGCAAAACCTACGGAACGCCTCGTCAAAGATTGTTTCCAATAGAGATTCGAATACCAAAACTTCGCTTGAACTTTTTTCAGGGGCTGAAGGAACGTAATAACTTAAGTTGACTGATATTTAGAATGGGATTTTGGACGATAAGAAAATCTTTTGGTAAAGGACCACTCATTGAAGTAGGTGTTTTTTTAAAGAACAGTTAGAGAATGTGCATTAGATTTACCTTGCCCCTCCTCATATTAAAGCCCCTTGGGTCATAGACAGCCGATATTGTCGGGGTGTCATCCCTGTCTTTTTTTTAAACAATCGATGGAAATAATATACATTGGCATATCCCACTCGACGAGCAATCTCATTACAGCGAAGAGGTGTTGATCGCAACAAAGTATGAGTTGCTTCCAGCCTTAAGTTTTGTTGATAGGCCAACGGAGAAAGCCGGAAGGTTTTAAGAAAGATTCGAAACAATTGACGGGTGGACATATGTGTTATGGAAGTAAGATGGAAAAACAGCCGAGATTGATCGTCATTTTATGAACTATGCCATTTCTTATCGGGGGAAAGTTTCCTCCGGAAAGGAAAAATTCTATACCTTAGGACTTGTGTTCACTTCTCTGGTGGAGTATTCTCTGTCCTGGCTTGGAGAGGATAGCAAAGGAACCTCCAATGCAGTGAAAGACCTTTGTCCTTAATGCAAATTACAAGGCACGGCAACACAAGAAAAGGAGATTGGACGGATGAATATGTTACGTGTTTGGCCGATCGTCTGTCAGTATGGGATTGGAGCCATACTTTGTGTAATCGGGATATGGTTTGGATGTAAGGGAGGATATCTCAATCTACGGCTTGGGGAGGATCGCCGGTTTCTAGTTATCCTGGTTGCGGGTTACTTTCTCATGCTTGCCTTGGTCAGTTTCTTCACTTTTCTGGCTCCCTTCTGGGCGAACGGAGGGATCCAATGATCGCTGCTGCCATAGGTTCAACCGTTGACTATATTGTCATTCTGAGTTACTTTATTGCCATTATGGGATTTGGGCTGTATTTCGGCCGTTATACTTCCTGCACAAAGGACTTCTTTTTTGGAGGCCAACGGTTTTCCTGGTGGCTTATTTCCTTCTCCTGTGTGGCCACGGTTGTAGGAAGCTACAGCTTTATTAAATACAGTGCAGCCGGGTACACCTATGGCATTAGCAGTACGCAGTCTTACCTCAACGATTGGTTCTGGATGCCGATTCTCGTACTGATCTGGATCCCCATCATTTATTACAGGAAGATACAGTCGATTCCGGAGTATATGGAAGCCCGTTTCGACAAAAAGACCCGGGTTGCCGCCACGTGTATTATTCTATTGTATATCATTGGATATATCGGAATCAATCTCATCACCTTGGGCAAGACGTTGCACACTTTACTGGGTTGGGAGATTATGACGGGGGCCACAGTTACGGCAGTTGCGGTTGCGCTGTATGTATATGTGGGAGGGCAAACCGCCATTATTATGACGGATCTCGCACAAGGGATCATTCTTCTTCTGGCGGGTCTTGGATTATTTGCGGTCGGAATTTATCATTTTGGAGGATTCGAAAGATTCTGGTCGCTACTGCCTCAATCCCATAAATATGCTTTCTCAGATTTCAATAATCCTCCCAATTTCAGCTTTATCGGTATTTATGTACAAGATGGCCTGGCGAATACTGGCGCTCTTATGCTGATGCACCAGGGTTTTATCATGCGGTTTCTTTCTTTAAAGAGCGTAACGGAATCGCGTCGAATGGTGGTGTGTTGGGTTCTTGTTCTGGCGCCACTGGCGGCGATTGCGACAAGCTGTGGAGGATGGATTGCCAGGGCACTGGTTAATAATGGTGAACTGGCTACAGAACCGGCGGATGCATTTGTCAAGGCGGCTCATTTCCTATGCATGCCGGGTGTTTTTGGTTTTATCCTGGCCGCCCTGACAGCCGCCCTGATGAGCACGGCGGATTCCTTAATCAATGCCGTCAGCGCAATATTTGTTAATGATATCTGGCGGCCTTACATAAAGCCGAATCGAGACGATAAGCACTATCTCCTTATAGCTCGAATCACAAGTCTGTGTGCTGCCGGCCTGGGTCTGGCATTGGTGCCCATATTCATGAAGGACACTCTTTATGGCGCACACGGAATGTTTACGGCTGCTGTAACTCCTCCGGTTCTTGTTGCTATTTTGCTTGGAATCCTTTGGAAACGCTATACTCCAACGGCTGCCTTTATCACCATTACAGGCGGGGCGGTTTTAATTGGCCTTTCTTTTATCTGGCCGGATGCTCTGATAGGACCTCTGGACATGGGTATGGGGCCCGGCGGCTACAAATTCATGCGAGCTCTGTTTGGCCTGTTGGTTTCGGGTGCGCTCGGCATTACGATCACTTTTCTTACACGAGCCAAGTCCGCTTCCATGCTAACGGGGCTTGTCGCAGGAACGCAGACTGATGCGATGCGTTATTTCAAGGGGAGCGAACCCAATCGGCGTCCCGGAAAAAAAGTAAGGCTTCATGTGAAATTAGATCCGTCCCTATCCGGACAGAATGTTGTACGGATCTCTACCAAAGCTCTTGAGCAGATGTCTGCTGAATCCGGCGATTTGCTGTATGCCAATCATGTTCGGTGGTGGTACGGTGGTCTCCGGTCGGTTCATGTAACGGCCGGTTCCGCCTCTGAAGGCAGTGATCCTGAAATGCGGATTAGTCCGGAAGATGCCGCCTCGGCGCATTTTGAACAGGATCAGTTGATAGTGTTGGAAAAGATAATGTAAATGGATGACAAATAAGAGCCTCATCATTGGAAAAGCCGCAATGTCGAAATTGGACGAGCTACTTGGCAGCACATTTAATTGTCGTTGTGGACAATGTCATACCGTTACCACACAAATGATCGTGTATACGGAAGACGCTATTACACGTATCCCCTCTGTTTTACAATCCTGTATTAAAGGACAGCGTATCGTTTTGCTGGCGGACATACGAACATGGGCTATTGCAGGAGAAGAGGCCAGAAAATCACTCGAGAAAGAAGGGTGGTCCTGTCATGTGCTTATCATTCCCGACAGGGAACATAAGAGTCCTGTCTGTAACGATATCACCTTCCATGAACTGTCCTCACAGTTCCCTCAAGCAGACGCGGCTCTGGCTATTGGATGCGGTGTCGTGGGCGATTTGACCAAATGGCTGGCATTTGAACATCAGATCCCATTTGCTGTTCTGGCTACGGCCGCTACAATGAATGGTTTTACCTCAGCGAATGTGGCGCCGACTATCAAAGGCGTAAAAACACTACTGGTTGCCCGACCGCCATTGGCGGTGTTTGCCGTGCCGTCTATAATAATCGAGGCTCCGTTTGAACTTACTGCCGCCGGCTTAGGGGATGTGATTGCCAAACCCGTCAGCACGGCCGACTGGATTATGAATCATATTTTCAATGAAGAACACTTCTGTAGCACCTGCAGCGAAATGATCAACTCTCTGGAGACCTGCTATTTCGATCATCCCGAACGAATACGAGACCGTAATCCGGAAGCTATGGCAGCTCTGATGAATTCGCTATTCTATTCGGGAGTGGCAATGACCATCATCGGCACTTCCGCGCCGGCTTCCGGCGGAGAACATCTATTGAGTCATACCTTAGATATGATATCAGGCATAGATGGACAGGATCACGATTTGCATGGAAGACAAGTCGGACTCGGCACCATCGTTGCCTCTGTACTGTATGAGAAACTTTTCGAAATAGAAACTCCACAACTTAAACCTCTTCCGGAGATAGATCAGACCTTTTGGGCTCAGCGAATTCAGAGCGTGCGCCATCAATATGAGCAGAAGATTCCTGTGATTGAAGCCATGCGCAAAAAGATACGCGAAGCAGGTCTCTGGCAGGAATTTTTGAATCGGTGCCGTTCCTTGGTTCGTACCCCGAGGCAAATCAAGGATTGCCTTAAAACAGCCGGCGCCGCCCATACCTATCCTGATATTGGCTGCTCAAGAGATCGCGTTCGCACGGCCATTCTGCACATGCACGAAATTCGTAAGCGTCCTACCGTAGTGGATTTAGCCTGGATGCTCGGAATCTTACCTGGCGCTGTGGATGAGATTATTGATCGGTGGTTAGTATAAGCACGTCCACCGGATGCAGGAAAAATGAATTCCTCATGCAACGGCCAGAATCCATTCGGCAAGCTCTACGAAACCCATCCCGTTCCGTTGCTGAGTGACATATCTCGGGCCGGTCTTCAAGAACGGGGAATAGTCCCGTACATTAGCGACTCCCACACTTTTTTTGAAGTAGGAAAATAAAGGTTCGTCATTGGGGGAGTCGCCGATAAAAGCAAACTCTGTGTTACAATTATCAAGGTCCATTCCCAGTTCCTGTTTCACATACATCCGGAGTGCTGTCAGCTTGTCATACTCTCCAAACCACCCATTCACGTGAATAGAGCTGATTCGTACGTTGGCCCCGTGTTTTTTAAATATATCCACAATACGTTCTATTTTGTCCCTTGATAAACGAGTCACATCCTCCCCGTGGTCAATGGCCAGGTCGAACTCACGCCACGATTGATCGCTGGCAACACCGGCACCGGGGACCTCCCTTAAAATCTCCTCTTTTATTGTAGCCATTTTTTTTATTCGTTTTTCTTCCCTGCAGGTCTCCTCAGTATAATATTTCTGCATTCTCCCTTTCTTCATCGTGCAGTAAAATGCTCCGTTTTCTCCGATGACAGCATGTACGGGCCACATACGGGCGATATGGTCGCACCAGCCGGCCGGCCTTCCCGTAAGGGGAACGAGAATCTTTCCCGCTCTGTATAGCTTCCAGGCAGCCTGATAGGCTTCCGGTGTAATCTTCCCTTTCGTGGAAAAAGTGTCATCGATATCGAAGAAAAGCCCCTTAAGGCTTTTTACTTCCATTTGAGAAATGGATTTGAATTCGTCCATAGGAGATACTCCATCGTCCTCAAATTGCCCAGCCATATCATCGACAGGAATGGCAATTATCACGCGGTGTTGCTACAGAATTGCACCGAATTCTTTCGGGCAATGCTATTTCCCTCTCTTATTCTTCATCTGCTCTTTCAACCAGGCAGGACGATCTGTAGTAATCCCATGTACTCCCAGCTTTTGCAGACGCAATGCTTCTATTGGATCGTTCACTGTCCAAACATACAGACCCAATCCGGCGGAGAGGGCATCCTTGGCAAAACTTTCCGTTAAGCCGGCATAATGAACGTCTAAACCATCTATACCATACTGACGTACTTGTGCGATCCATGCAGGATCATGAGGCAGATATTCCTTTGTCTCCTTATCCCGCCGCGTACCCGCGAGCCAATATACCGGTATGTCGGGCATGGTGTGCTTTACCTCTTTCACAACATCGAAATTGAAACTGATCACGACAATCTGTTGTCTCTTGCCGCTTTGCTCAATGGCCTGTTGTAAATAGGGAACAATCGTCTCATCGCACTTGATTTCAATGTACAGCTTCTTGCCTGCAGGAATGCCGGCTATGACCTCTTCAATGAAGGGGATCTTTTCCCCGGCATATTTTACGTCTTTATGGCTTCCTGCATCTAATTGTCGCAGTTGAACGGAAGTGGCCTGGGCAATGTCCAGTTCCACTCCGGCGGTTCGCTTGGTATCCTTGTCGTGAATGACCACCATTCGATTGTCTTTGGACAGATACACATCGACTTCGACCGCATCGGCCCCTAACTGCCAAGCCTTTGTGACGGAAGCCATCGTGTTTTCCGGAGCCAGATAAGAGGCGCCGCGATGAGCGATAATCTCCACGTTCTTACTACACCCGACAGCCAATACGGTTAGAAGGCAGGTACACCAAAGATGTTTCATGTTCACATTCCTTTCTACTATCTGATATTCGACTCACGACGGCTTTTCCCATCAAACAACCTAATTCTAACGGCCAAGAAGCTGTCGTGCAAGCTCGGGATTATCTGTCGTGATACCGTCAATTCCTAAATCCAGCAACTCCTGCATTCGAGCCGCATTGTTAACCGTCCAGACCCATAATTCAAGACCGGCTGCGTGAACCATGTTCAGTTCATTGGCCGTTATCGTGCTATGCTCCCAATCAATAAAATCAATGCCGAGGGAACGGATATTGTTAATAGCATCATTTGCGAGGGTATCGCTGCCGAGGGCGCCGGTAATAATCGTCGAATCACTTGTCTCCAATTCTGCTAGAAATGCCCAGTCGAAGGAGATTACGATCACATCATTAGCGCATCGGAGGGCTCTCAACACCTCCAGATATTGCGCCGCCGTACCGGTCTTTCTCTCAATAAATGGAACCATATCCGGCAATATGGCCAGGAGAGCTTCACTCATTGTAGGAATACGTTCCCCGGTAAATTCGGTGGAAAACCAGGAACCGGCATCCAGGGCCCGCAAATCTGCCAAAGTCAGATCCGGGATCGAACCTGTCCCGCTGGTGGTCCGGTCCACGCTGGCGTCATGCATCAGGACCAGCCATTGATCCAGCGATGACCGAACGTCAAATTCCACCATGTCGGCATACCCACGCGCAGCATTACAGGAAGCCAGAGTATTCTCCGGAGCCAGTTGTGAATATCCTCTATGGGCAACAATTATCACATCGGGCGGATGGATACAATCGCCGCCTGAAGGATCTGTACATGTCATCCATTCCGATGCAAAAACAGCAAAATCCGTCAGATTCACATAGCAATCCCGATTGAAATCCATGGGCGTGTAACCCCAGGCACCACAACCGAGGTCGTCTTCAAGAATATAGACAGACAAGGTTTTATTCTGCATACTGTTCCACCGTTCATCCTCACTGCTGATGGAATGTATCAGGGTGGCAATTCTGTCATTTGTATTGATTTCATCGTCGACTGCCAAAACCTGTATGACTTGAGGCGCTGTATAAAAATTTGACTGGAATATTAAGGTTATCGATTTTCCTGCAGAATGTCCATTTATGGCAGTGCTGGGATCCGGAGTGATTGTAACATATACGTTTTCATCCGGATCACAACCAGCAGGGAAGTCCAGTGTGACGGAATAGGAACCGGACTGTCCTTCCTGCAGATGTAATTCCGCCGGGTCCAAACTCAACGCGTGCAACGCAAGCCAGCGTATCTCCGGCTCGTCGAGGACGTGGTCATAAATGCGAACCTCATCCCACATCCCTATCCCGGCATCGTTACCGGCGTGCCCGCCGCCCAGAAAAATCGTACTGCCGGGATCGACCCATGGTCCCTCGCGCGACTGGATGAGCTGACCGTTGACATAAAGGCTGTTTTCCACGGTGGTATCGGACAGTTTTTTCCACGTGATAGCGAAGTGGAACCAATCCCCCTGTGCGTCACCATCAGAGGATAGGCCATGCAGATTTGCCGAAACCTCGCCGCCGCTCTGGATGCGAAACCGAGCAACTCCTGTATTATAGATCCACATCTCCCAATCATCCTGGTGGATGGAGTTGTCAAACAAGGTTACGTAGTTATACACATTTTCCACATGAAACCAGAAAGCGATAGTTCCGCTCTCTGTCAGGGCGTAGGGAATGTGTACGTAGTCGTTATTACTGGTGCCCGGATCGGGACTGATATGGCTCAATTCCAGACCCTGGCCGATCATCCCCGGGGTATAGGCGTGAAAACCTTGATATCCGTCAATGATCATACTATTGTACTGATATCCACTCGAATCCTCAAGATTGCCTTCCATTTTCAGATGTACCCTAAGGGCTCCTTTAAGGAATGGACAAATTACTCCAATTACCAGAAATGTCTTCAATAGTAACCTCATTGAGGAATTATTCATCATACGATTGTCCTTCTTTGCTTTGTTACATTTTCGATCTAAGTTATTTCATCCAGTGATAAAAGATATTTGACAACAATTTCCAAGAAAACAGGCTGGAGAAGGACCTCCAGCCTGTCCACGGAACTTCCACGCATTTTCTATTATACAAGTCTATTCAAGCGATTCGAGCCACCAGGCCGCAAAGACAGCCAAATCCTGCATGTCGATGCGGCAGTCCATATTATAGTCCGCCGTGGGCGTAAAAACGCAATCCGGCATAGTCTCCAGCCAGCCCTCCATGATCCACAGCAG
>JAFGPC010000101.1 GCA_016926155.1 Sedimentisphaerales bacterium | reverse complement strand
GGTTTCTGCGTTTTGATGGGCCACTCGGTCTTTACAGGATGACCGTCAAGGAACACGTTTTCTATCGACGGATGGAAATGCTCGAGGTGGATAATAATCTTCTTGGGCTTCTCACGTTGAGGAGGGTCGAAACGAATCATCGCACTGAGCCCATCTTGAGCTGCCTTCATCTCCAGGCTGATCACGCCAAAGGAGGTGGGGATTTGCTTCATCTCGATCCGGCTCCCGGATCGGGCCCATGAATCGGGTATCGCCTCCAATAGATGTAACTCATCCCCTCGTTCCAAGATGAGCAAGTGGCGAACAAGCCGAATAAACTCCGCACTGGCCCAATTGTGGGGCATGTCGCCGACATACTGTGGCGTTTGATCCTGCGGATTCTGTTCTTCCCGCCAGCAGAGTAGCGGACAGGCGTGATTGGCAAAGGCATAGAGGGTAGCAGCCGCCTTTTCGCTGTGGCCCAGCCACAAATGGGCATGGGCGTAAAAGCTGGCTGCGTAGTTCCAGGTCCCATCCGGCAGCCAGCCCGTGCCGTAAATCAAGCCTTCGCACTCCACCGCGTCGAGCATGGCCATGGTGCCGAGCATGAGAGAATCGTCCGGGGCAAAGATACCGCCGGGATAAATGGATTGCAGAAACGCCCACGCGCCGCGCTGAGGCAACTGCGCCTCTTCCCCGGTCATGGTTGGCGGAATATAGACGTTGCCATGGATGTCGATGAGCTTATCGCGATGGCGGGCTTTGTCAAAGGTCTTCCAATAATCCTCGTATTCGGCCTTCCATGCGGTCAGGGTGGATGCGTCCCGCTTATCTGCCATTTGGATCGCGGCACGGAGACCCGCCAGCGTCCAATAGACGTTGGTATACTCCCGATGCTGTCCGCCAAGACCCCCATCCCCGAACCCGATGGGCATCAGGCCATAATTGGCTTGGGCCGGGTCGTCCTTAGTCATACGCCGGTATTCCATGATCAGGTTGACATTGGCCTCGACTTGGGGCCAGATCGTCTGGAGCCAGTCCCAGTCGCCGGTGAGCTGGGCATGGCGCCAGATCATCCAGAGCCGCAGGCCACATTTCTTGGAAAAGGCCACACCGTCCGGCCCTTCATCTTTTTGGACCTGTAGTTCCAGCCCGGCCCGGGTCTCATCCGCCCGGCCAAGATAGGTGACAGCCTCCAGGATAAACGGTCCATCGGCGGCCCAGGTTCCGCGGTAGCAGGTAGGACCAACCTGAAACGCGGGCTGGCCATCCCGCCGCTCACGTGCTTGATAAATGTTGCGAATGCACGAATCGAGAAGGGCCTGAACAGCCGAATCGGGCACAATCATGCGATCATAAGGCAGATCGACTTTCTTCCAATAGGCGACAGCCGCATTGAACAGGTTCTTGGCCTGAGAAACATCGACCCTGACAGGAGCATCCAATCCCTGTGGGATTTTGACCAGAACATTGTATTCCTGGTCCGGGGCAAGACTCTGTTCGGAAAAAAAGAGCTTGAATGGTTGTTCCACAGGCCGGCCGGCATCATAGATGGCCAAAGCCTGCTCATCAATACGGCCGGCAAGGATCTGGTTTGCCGAGGGGGCCTTCTCTGCCGGAAACAACCACAAAGCCGTCAGGATGGTGTTGCGGTCTGCTGCGCCATCGGGCGAATAAATACCTGTCTCAATCCAGCCGTCGTTGTCGGTGTCGGCCGCTTCGAACAGCAGGACGACAGGGGTATGCCGACCATATTCAGCGATCAGGTCCAGTGTACGAACCGTTTTTCCTTCCATCCGAATCTCCAGCGGGCGATTGTTGGGCTGGTCGTGCCAACTCTCGATCAGGCCAAACGCCAGTCGATAGGTCTTGTCAGACTGAGCGTGGCAACGGAACTGGAGAGGTTTACCGTATCCAACCAGAATGTCACGGAACCGAGGATCGCACGGGACATTGGGTTTTCCCCAGTTACGAGAGACCGAGGGCAGGCGAACCGCACGGATCGGGACGGGATTCGCGGAATCGTGAATTTCCGGTTTAGGCCAGACCGATGTAAAGGCCGGGTTGGTATAACAGAATGCTTTTTGCGGTTCGGTACTTGCGTAAACCTGCATTTTATCCGGGCTTGCGACCAGTTCCTTTTGCGAGCCAATGTTTATGACAATACGCCCGGTCCGCGTTTTTGAGCCATTGTTTTTCATTGTCAGCCAGAGATAGTCGACGCGCTCTTTGCTCCATTCGGCAATGGCCGTGCTATTGGGAGCACCCGCCCAGGCGCGTTGGATCAGCAGCAGACCATCATAGTCTTGTTCGGTTATGACGATAGGGATGCGAGCGTGAAGCAGTTTTTGCCGGATAGTACCGCCTGAATTGGCATTGGTTTCGAGACTGGCCAGCAAGCGTGTCGTGAAATCATAGAAGCGACCGCCGCCATAGTCATAGTACAGACCGCCATCGGAGCCGACTATGGTCTTGTGGGGGTCATCGGGCAAGCCAATGCATACCTGCCAGCGTTCGGGACTGTAACGGAAGTCCAATTCCTGCGGTTCAAGGTTGTGGGCCGGATTACGAATGGGAAACGAATCGATGTGAAGGATAGACTCTGTCTGTGCGGGACTCCATTCGATGAAGTATGCAAAAGCGGATAAAGCGGCCAACACGATCCATTTTGGGACGGATTTAAACATAATTCTCGCCATTTCATAAACAAAAAACGGTTATCATGATGCACATCAAACGTTTGTCATTACAATGGGCGTTGCATTTTGCGTCTATTTGCGATATATTATTTATGGTGTGAGATGAAAAAGACAGAACAAAATGTCATTTTACAGTCGATCAGTGAGGGTGTTTTTACCGTCGATTTAGACTGGCGGATCAACTCCTTTAACAGAGCGGCGGAAGAAATCACGGGTATTCCGCGACAGGATGCGATCGGGAAATATTGTCGGGATGTTCTGCGGGCGGATATATGTGAAAGCGGCTGCACGCTGGCAGAGACAATGCGAACCGGCAAACCAATCATGAATAAAGCCGTTCAAATTATTGACGCAAACGGGAAGAGAAAAGCTTTAGCCATATCGACGGCGTTATTCAAGGATTCCCGGGGCAAGGTTATTGGAGGAGTAGAGACCTTTCGAGATACCAGTGCGATGGAACAGCTCCGCAAGGAAATTGCCGGCAGATACTCCTGTGAAGACATCATCAGTCAGAGCCATACCATGCAGACTCTCTTTGCCATTTTACCGAATATCGCGGAAAGCAATACGACGACGTTAATTGAAGGCGAGAGCGGCACCGGCAAGGAGCTGTTTGCCAGGGCGATTCATACTTTAAGTTTCCGTAAGGATAAACCATTTGTCGCAGTAAATTGCGGCGCTTTGCCTGATACGCTCCTGGAATCCGAGCTGTTTGGGTATAAAGCGGGCGCATTTACCGATGCCAAAAAGGACAAACCCGGTCGATTTGCCTTAGCCGAAGGCGGCACAATTTTTCTCGACGAGATTGGGGACATTTCTGTTTCCGTTCAGGTTAAGCTGTTGCGGGTTCTGCAGGATAAGACGTATGAACGGGTCGGCGGTATTTCTCCCGTGAAGGCCGATGTGCGTATCATCACAGCTACGAATAAAAAACTCGACCAGCTGGTCAAAGAAGGCAAATTCCGGGACGATCTGTATTATAGGATTAACGTGATGAAACTGGAATTGCCGCCCCTGCGAGACAGGAAAGAGGACATACCCATTTTAGTGGAGCACTTTATTGCCCGATTTAATCGGCTGCACAATAAGAATATCTGCTGTGTGACAGGTGAAGTAACAACGGCACTGTTGTCTTATGATTATCCAGGCAATATCCGTGAGCTGGAAAATATTATCGAGCACTGTTTTGTTCTGTGCGAAGGCGAGATAATAGAAATAAAACACCTGCCTTCCTCGATGCGTCCTGTTTTAGAAGACAAATTGGCACAGGATAGCGAACCTGCAACGATTAAGCAGGTAGAACTGGCCCTTATAAAACAGGCGCTGAAACGAAACAAGGGCAATAAAACCGCAGCGGCCAGACAGCTTGGAATCAATAAAAGTACATTATTCCGTAAGATGAAGGCATTGGATATAGACAAGTCTGAATCATAATCCATTACAGGCGTGTCGCAATTTGCACCCCTTTCCTATATAAATGCATTGCAATATGCAATTCGAGGTCTCTGGGATGTCCTGACAAAACCCCCTTTGTATTTTCTGTAACGCATTGTAAAAAAAAGACTTATAAGTTTTTCGCTATTTCTTCCTCTTTTTTGGCATATCAGTTGCATAGGTACCTTTGGAAGGCTGACTCTATGAAAATAGCAATCCCAGTCTATGGTGAATCTGTTTCGAATGTATTCGATTTTGCCCGTACACTTTTACTGGTGGATATTGAAAACGGCAAAGAAACGAATCGTTCGGAGATGGTTTTGGAAGGCAGATTTCTGTCGCAGCGTGCGGTTCAGTTGAAAAAGCTCGGAGCCGATGTGCTTGTTTGCGGAGCCATCTCGCAAGAACTGGCGACTATGGTTTTATCGTCCGGAATCGTGGTCATTCCGTATGTTACCGGAACTATTGCAGATGTACTTAACGCTTATCTGGCCGGACAAATGGTAAGCGCAGAGTTTCGTATGCCTGACTACAAGTCCGGTGCGCCAAGAGGCCCTGGAAGACGGCGGCGGTGTTGTCGATGGCAGGGCGGACGACGTTAAATAATGAATTGGACATGGTAGGCCGAGGGTTTTGACCCAACCGAAAGAGACGGAGTCTAAGTTGCGATTCATGCTTTGCAACGGCGCTCCTTTGTAGAAAAGGAAAGGAACAGTGAACATGAAAATTGCGGTAACCGCACAAGGCCAAGCGCTCTCGAGTGAAATTGACCTTCGTTTCGGAAGAGCCCAATGGCTGATCGTTATGGATACCGAAACCGAAAATTTTGACGTGCATAACAATGAGGTACATCTGAATGCGGTGCAAGGGGCAGGGATCCAAACGGGACAGAATATCGCCAATCTTGACGTGGAGGCGGTGATCACCGGCAATGTCGGTCCCAATGCATTTAAGACGCTTACCGCGGCAGGCGTCAAAATATATCTGGCAAAAAAGCAGACGGTTGCCGAGGCCATACAGTCGTTCAAGGCGGGTACGCTGCATGAAGTCGACCATGCGAACGTGGAGGGGCATTGGGTGTAGAAAGGAACAGGAACAGGCGGACGAATGCGTATTTATCTGGATTGTATTCCATGTTTTATCAGGCAATCGCTTGAAGCGGCAAGGCATGCCACGGACGATGAGCGTGTGCATGAACAGGTCATCCGCGGAGTGCTTGATTTGTCAAAAGATCTGGACATGCGCCAATCTCCGCCGGTCATCGGTCAACAGATACATCGACTGATTCGTGAACGGGTGGGAATGAACGATCCTTACCATGGTGTCAAGCAGCGGTTTAATGATATGGCGCTCAAACTCTACTCGCCAATGCGACATATCATTATCGAATCCGAAGATCCGCTCGAAACGGCGGTTCGTCTGGCCATAGCGGGTAATATCATTGATTTTGGAGTGAAAAGCGAATTGAAGGAAACCGAATTGGAGGAGACAATCAATCAGTGCCTTTCCGGCACCCTTTCAGGAGGGCAAATAGGGGCTTTTCGCCATGCCCTCAATGCCGCGGACGAAATTCTTTACCTTGCGGACAATGCCGGTGAAATCGTTTTTGATCGCCTTTTGATTGAGCAATTACCCATCGACAAAATCACGGTAGCCGTCAAAGGTTCACCCGTAATAAATGATGCAACGATGGAAGATGCCGTCCACGCCGGCCTGCCCAAGATTGTAACTGTAATTGACAACGGTTCCGATGCGCCGGGGACCATTCTGCCAAGCTGCTCACGATCGTTCCGGGAGTATTTTAATAAAGCGGATCTGGTGATCGCCAAGGGGCAGGGAAATTATGAAACGCTAAGCGATGTAAATAAAAACATATTCTTCCTGCTCAAAGCGAAATGCCCTGTTATCGCAAGAGATATCGGCTGCATGATTGGAGATATGGTTTTGCAAAAGACAAACGCATGCAAAGGAGAAGAGCAAAATGCCCGGATTTGATGGTACAGGTCCGCGAGGCGGAGGCCCTCTGACGGGAAAAGGAATGGGGTACTGTGTGTTGCAGGAAACAAATGATAGCCTCGGCCATGTGAAGGGTTTTGTGGGCATACAGGGAATACCAGTAAGTACCAGGAATAAGAATCAAACTGCAGAAAAGGGGGTGATTCCTATGCCGTTTGGAGATGGAACAGGACCGGCGGGATTCGGTCCGATGACCGGAAGAGCAGCGGGTTTTTGTGCGGGTTATCCG
>JAFGPC010000100.1 GCA_016926155.1 Sedimentisphaerales bacterium | reverse complement strand
CCTGCGGCAAGCCCGCATAAAATTGTCTGATCCGGGGCATTCTACCCCAAACCAGGAGACGCGCTTTCATAGAATCATCCCGACCGAAGTGAGGAATCTCCTGCTTGCAATGAGACTGACATTTTACAGTCCTGAAGGACCGACCGTGCCCAAGCGATCCTCTATTCATTGTTTATACAGGATGAGATCGTTGTACGGTAAGAGATTTACGCAGTGACCTCGATGCGTTTTATAAGCTGTTTCAGAAGGTCTCTCAATTTGTTCTGGTCTATCGGTTTTGACAGATAGTCATCACATCCGGCCTCAAGGCATTTCTCCCTGTCCCCTTTCATGGCATTCGCAGTGAGTGCAATAATCGGAATGGAAATTCCCTTTCTCCTCAGTTCGATCGTCGCTTCATATCCGTCCTTATTAGGCATCTGCATGTCCATCAAAACGAGATCAAACGATTGATCCAGAATCATTCGAACGGCCATATCCCCGTCGTCAGCGAGGGCGACTTCATACCCCCATTTTTCCAGTAATGTCGTCATCAGTTTCTGATTGAACAAATTATCTTCGACGACTAATATCCTTCCTGAACATTCCGTTCCTCTATCCTGTGTGTTACAGCACGGTTTTTTCGAACCGTATCCTTCCACGGGACAATGCGTGACGAGTTTGGTCCCTGCCGGTACGATAAAAGAGAAAACCGATCCTTTTCCATACTCGCTCGTTAAGCTCAGGGATCCTCCCATCAGTTCGGCCAGCGATTTGGTAATCGTTAATCCAAGACCGGTACCCCCAAACGTACGAGTGGTGCTTTTGTCGGCCTGGACAAACGCCTCAAATATGTCATCCTGTTTTTCAGCGGCAATACCGATGCCGGTATCTTCAATCTCGAATCGAATAAAAGTCTTGCCATTATCCTCTTGCAGAGAAATGTTGACATAGACATGTCCCTGTTCAGTAAATTTAATAGCGTTGTTTATCAGGTTGGTCAGGCATTGAGTTAACCGGGATGGATCCGCGGTAATGCGGGCCGGTAAGGTGTCGGCAGCGGCAATCTGAAATTCCAATCCCTTTTGGGAGGCTTGGGATTTCATCAAGGGTTCTATCGTCTCGAGAATTTCCGTCGGAGAGCATTCCCTCATCTCAATATTCATTTTGCCTGCTTCTATTTTGGACAGGTCAAGAATGTCATCGATAAGGCAGAGCAGATGTTTCCCGCAGTTCCGGATAATGTCAACATACTCATGCTGCTCGTTCGTTAGTTCCTGTTCCGTGAGGATATCGGAAAAACCGATGATGCCGTTCATGGGCGTGCGGATATCGTGGCTCATGGCGGCAAGAAACTGGCTCTTCAGGGCGTCGGCTTCTTGGGCTTTCTTCTCCGCCAGTTTACGTTCGGTGATATCGTTGACTTGTGAAACAAAATACAAAGGATTGCCTCCTTTGTCACGAACAAGAGAAGCGCTTAGAATGACATAGACGACATGTCCGTCTTTGTGGATATATCGTTTCTCTGTCACATAGGAAGAAATCTCCCCAGAGATCGTTTTTTGTATCAAATCGAGATTTTCGTCCAGATCGTCTGGATAGGTGATCTCCTGGAAGTGTTTGGATATCAATTCTCCTTCGGAGTAACCGACCATTTGACACAAGTTATGATTAACTTTCAGCCAGCGGCCGTCTAAACCGACCAGAGCCATCCCGATTGCGGATGTGTCAAACGCATCGCTGAAACGCCGTTCGCTGATTTCAAGGGTATCTTTCGTTGTTAAAAAAGGCAGCCATTGGATCAACCCTATGGTCAGCAGAAGAAATCCCCCGGAGTAACCCACCATTTTTTCCAGAATAGCCTGGACAGGTGTGTCGCCGATAATAACGAATCGATCCAAATATTCTATGTTATCCGTGACATCCAGCAGATTGGCGAAAAATAGAAGACCGAATCCTGCCATGATAAAGATCCAGCCTTTTCTGCATATCTCAGACCGGAATTTTTGTACCCGTATCAGATAGATCAGCAGGATCAATAAAATTACGCATCGAATAATCTCAAGTAGTACATCGCCCATAAACAGATCTACAATTGCGGTTATTAATAGCCTTTACCGTCAAATTTCGACACACGGTCTTTTATCGGTACAATTTCATACCGATTTCACGAAAACATCATAAACGAAAGGAGGAAATATAGAAGATATAAAGCGACTTGAATCCTTTTGGGGGGCAGTAATTATGACGGAAAGACCCTATAAACGCCTTATTACAACAGCAGGTCTTTATAATCGGCACAGAATTGCTTTCTCTTGCAGGTAGTGCAGTGTTCCCCTCTCCAGACGGTGTCGAACTGGTCCATAATCTGTTCAACAATCCCCGGCCGATCCGTGAGTATCCCCGCCTCGAAATTTCGTTTATCGTTGCCCTTGGCGCCCATCCCGGCCCCGGTCAGATTCGCACTTCCGGTATAGGCAAATTCACCGTCCACAATAACACTCTTGAAATGGATTCGCGGACACAGAATCCTCTCCATCCCCTCAATCAGATTGGGATAGCGGTCAAAATCCTTGCGAAAGGCCGGGCCCGGCTCTTTGGCGTGCAGCAGTCGTATCGCAACACGACGGCTGACCAGATCGGAAAGGATCTCCAGAAACGGGACCATCCTGCCGCCTTTGTCCACGTGCAGGTCCTTCAGGTCCGCCGTCGCGAGCCAGACAAAATCTCGCGCACGCGGAATCCTCTCGCATAGGACGCGTTTGTAAATCTGCCGGTCTGTCACGAATTCGAGCATAATTGCAATCCCATAAACCCCAAAGTGCTCACGTTGGTCTGTCTGTGTAATTCATTCATCCTAAATTGTCAATGATCAATCGTCAGATACCATGCCCACGCAGCTCTCATGAAAAAGAGGCCACTGGTACGTTCGTTCACAGGACGGTTGTATCTGTCCCCTTTTTCCGGACATGTTGAAATCGAGGCCCGGGTTATGGTATTATGGATAGCATCGCATACAGGAGTACCGATTGCAATGGAATAGGACAAGTCCCGACGCAGGAAAGGCAATGACCATGAACGAAAGTCTCACGCGCAGAACATTCTTACAGCTTGCCGGCGCCACACTCGCCGCAAGCCTTCTTCCGAAATCATCATCCGCGCAGCCGGCTTCCGCGGACAAACCCAATGTCGTCATCATCTTCGCCGATGATCTCGGTTACGGGGACATCTCCGGCTTCGGCTACGAAAAGTCTCCCTTTGAAACCCCCAACCTGGAACGGATGGCCGCCCGAGGCGCCAAACTCACCAGCTTCTATGTCCCCACTCCCTACTGTGCCCCGTCCCGCGCTTCCCTGCTCACAGGCCGCTACCCCTTCCGCAATACCGTCGTCTTCAACCCGTGCCCCGACGCCGGCATCAACGACATTGGTCTGCCCGCTTCCGAGATAACCCTGGCCGAAGCCCTCAAACCCGCCGGCTACGCCACCTGCTGCATCGGCAAGTGGCACCTCGGCCATATCCCCAAATTCCTCCCCCGCACACAGGGATTCGACTACTACTACGGCATCCTCTACTCCAATGACATGCGTCCCGTCCAGCTCGTCGAGAACGAAACCGTCGTCGAGTATCCGGTCTTCCAGCCGACGCTCACCAGACGCTACACGGACAAGGCCATCGACTTCGTCACCGAAAACACCAGAGCCAAACGTCCGTTCTTCCTCTATCTGCCTCACGCCATGCCTCACAAACCTCTGGCCGCCTCCGAGGAATTCTATACGCCCGACACGCCCGAGGATCTCTACGCCGATGTCATCCGCGAACTCGATCATTCGATAGGCCGCCTCCTCGACTG
>JAFGPC010000099.1 GCA_016926155.1 Sedimentisphaerales bacterium | reverse complement strand
GTCTGTACATTCCAAAAACA
The DNA here is from genome assembly GCA_016926155.1 of Sedimentisphaerales bacterium. Lineage (GTDB taxonomy): Bacteria > Planctomycetota > Phycisphaerae > Sedimentisphaerales > Anaerohalosphaeraceae > JAFGGE01. The sequence continues at coordinate 7,338 of JAFGPC010000099.1, read as the reverse complement.
TATACTTTTGGGAAGGCTGTTTGATCTGGCTGAAGTTGTGAACACAATCGGGAATATTTGGCATTTCTCCATGCATCAGACATGTGATCGCATAGATTCGTTTTCCACTGCGTCCATTACCCCAAATGTCAGGTTTGTTAAGGTATGTGCGAGAAGCAGGGCAGTGATAAGCGGCGGGTGTGCCGACATAAGGGAAGAGCTTTCCGCTGCGGATGCCGTTTTCCTCTTCCTGGAGTGTGCAGGGTTCGCCGTCAACATATTCTCCTGTATAGACACCGTTCTCATCGTGGGGTGGATTGACCCACCATGCATTATCCTTATAAGGACCTCCGAAAGAGGTTGTCGTAAGCCAGTAAGATTCATTGGCGTAGTCAGCACTCCTTGGAACATGACCATTGACAAGATGGCCGTCATTATCTTCTGCATAAGCCAGCCAGGCGCGGGAGAGGATGTGCAGATTGGCCAGGCAGAGGGTGGCCTTGCTGTGCTGGCGGGCGGTGGAGGACAAGGGGATAAACAACAGGCCAAGCCAACCGATCAGGAGGGTGAGGACGATCCATTCGGCATAGGTTGATTTCGTTTGTTTCAGCATTCTGGTCCTCAATCCACCTTACCAGGAATGTAATGGGCGGCAAGCCAGTCCAGATCGCGCCCCAGGCTCGGAGAAGTGCTGGTTCCTCCCGCCCGTCGAATGGTGTCGCCGTCGAGCCATTGATACTTTTCCGAATGGCCATCGGCGAAGGCGAAAGTAGTACAGCCGTCATGGAAGATCGCTACAGGATCAATCCAGGAAGGCGGCGGACCGTAATTCATGATCCAGGAGCCCATATTCCAGCCGCGATCATCTGAGTTTTCCAGTAAAACGAACTTTTGGGATGGAGTAACAATCTGCTCTATTCGATCGACACATTTTGGATGATTTGGTTGCTCGCCGTGCATGAGCCCGGTGATTGAGTAACTTCGTTTGCCGCTACGGCCGGCCCCCCATGAATTTGACATTGCCAGATATCCGGAATCGGCGGGACAGTGGTAGGTTTCGGGCGAGCCGACATAAGGGAAAAGTTTTCCGCTGCAAATGCCGTTTTCCTCGTCCTCCAGAGGACAAGGGGGTGGATCGCCGGTGTATATGCCATTTTCGTTATGGGGCGGATCGACCCACCATGCATTGTCCTTGTAGGGGCCGCTGTAGGAAGTTGTTGTCAGCCAATGAGATTCATTGGCATATTGAACATCCCTGGGAACATGGCCATTGACCAGCCGGCTGTCGTTTTCTTCTGCATAAGCCAGCCAGGCGCGGGAGAGGATGTGCAGATTGGCCAGGCAGAGGGTAGCCTTGCTGTGCTGTCGGGCGGTGCCGGCGGCGGGCAGAAAGACCATCAGGACGAAGGCGATTACACTTGCCAGAACAATGATTTCATGAAATCTACACTTTCTCATTTCCCAATCCTTTTCTCCTATCTCCTGATATACCTCATTTCGCCACTAGATAACCCCTGTTCATCCATTCCAGGTCAGGATTATCGGGATGGATGATGGACGAAAATGACTTACCCGAATTATCATATCCTCTGAGCAGCCAGATCGTTCGGTTATCCATCCATCTGTGTGTTTCTGCATGGCCGTCTGCAAAGCCAAAAGTAGCCTGGCCGTTATGGAATCCGGCTGGCCAATCCCACCATGACCAGAAATTCATATTGCTCATCAATACAAATCCCCCGGCAGGAAATAATTGCCCAAAGGCTCCTTGAACATCCTCTTCGACAAGTACATATTTTTTGACAGGATTTTTAATCTGGTTATACTTTTCCACGCATATTAGTGATTGACGAGTTCCGTCTGGAAAAAAAATTGTGCGATATATTGAGATCGTCCCCGGCCAGCCTTCGCGGTAAATAAAGTCTTCGCTGTTCATGGTTCCGCTTACCTGATAACTCAGATACACTGCATGAGGTTCATTCTGTGGCGGCCATAAGCGACTAGCCGGGCAATGGTAAACAGAAGTATTGCCAATGTAGGGAAACAACTCACCAGCCTTGATTCCGTTCAGGCGGTATTCATGGGTCAGTTCATTATCAGTTGGCATCGGATCGAATTCCGGATTATCATCCGGTTTATACAGGGGTCGCTCCACCCAGCGATAAGGAGTTGCTCTGGAGCCTCTGTAGTACGTCGATCCACCGACCAGATGGCCATCGTATTCTTCCTGATAGGCCAGCCAGGCCTGACTGAGAATCCGCTGATTGGTCATGCAGAGCAGGATTCTGCTGAGTTCCTTTGCCCGCCCTGTATGGGGAAGAAACAGCATCAGGATAAAGACTGCGAGGGCCAGGACAACGATAATCTCCGGTATGTTAATTTTTCTTTTCATTTTTGCCCCGTATAGAGCCAATGACCAAACAACCAGTTGTCTATAATGATGGCCAGGTCTTCCAAGTTTACGAAATGATCCCGATTGAGATCACCGGAGACATAAGGGAATATATCTCGATCCAATCCTTCAATGTATGTCCAGGGGCTATCCTCAGGGCAATAGGGACGGTCTTCGCAGAAACATCGATAGTCATCAGGGTCTGTGCACGCCATCCACCATTTGGCGATGGGGGCCATGTCGATCAGATTCACGAGGCAATCCCGGTTGCTGTCGATCAGTGGAGGCCAGCAGAACATCTTGGGTTCTTGCTGCTCGCATGTATCATCAGGGACAGCCCAGAGACGATTGTAGATGTCGCTGACATAGATGGAACCGTCCGGCGCGATTGTGGGAAACAGAAGCTCGCTTTGCCCATCCGCTCTGGGGGTACCGTCAGGCGCTATATTGCGTGTAAGCCATTTGGTGTCGAGCCTGGTGAAGAATTTGCCGTCGGCGTCAAGCAGGATGAGTCTGCCGTCGGCGCTTGCCGCATAGATCCGATTGTTGGGTGTAACGGTAATCGTATGGCCTGGTTCCTCGCTGATCCACTTGATCCATTTAATGGTTCCATCGGGTCGGATAGCCCGTAGATAGGAGTCTCCCAGTTCGGCGTAGATCGTTCCATCCGGGCCGATGGCCGGCTCGCTCCAGAAGTACCGATCTTCATCGGGCTGTCCGGTGCCCGGTTCCGGATCGGGCCAGGTCGGACCGATCTCGGCATGCATGATTTCCCGGATCTGCTCTTGGTTCAGAACAGCCCGGTACAACCGTGTATCGTCGAGGGTGATAGCCGAAGCTTCGTTATTTACAAAGCCGTGGACAATCAGTTTCGCATCTTTGTCTTCGTTATAAATGGGGGGAAGAGAAGAGGCAGTGCCTTCCGAATAGAGCTGTCCATCCACGTAAACCACACCATACGAAGTTCCATCTTCTCTGTCTGCGGCGATCATAACGGCAATGTGGTGCCAGGTGGGATCGACAAAATGATTTGTTCCGGAAGAGTAGGGATTCTTTAATTGTGTATGCGAAAAGGAAGGACAAGAGAACGTTCCTAGGAATCCGAGTGTACGCATCTCTAAGGAAGCTGGACTTACATCGAAATAAACAGCCCATTCTTTTGAGGGATCGTCCTTGAGTTCCCATCCAAGGACGTTCCCGATGGTTGAAGAATACGAATAATACTCCCGAATCCGGAACCATGCAGTTACAGTCCATGCAGTAGTATTAGCAGGCCAGACGAAAGAATCGACCTGACCTGAGCCATACATTAATCCTCCCCCCAGTGGAGTGTCGGATCTCCAGCGTGAATTATAGGTTGTCAATGAGGTCAGCCATTTATATGGACCGGCATCGGATGAGGTAAAAGATGTATCATCACATTCCGGGTAATCATCTCTGATCTTCCAGTTATTGAGTTTCCAATACCCGAGCAGTTCGGGCTTATGGGATAGGTCGGTTGCCCAGTTGATCGAGCCATCGGTTGGATTGATGGCATAGAGGCGAGTGTCGCCGGTGAGGACGGCGTAGATCGTGCCGTCGGATGCCACGACCGGGGCGACAGTGAAGCTCTTGCTGTCCGGTTCATCGTCGCCGGTCAGGTCGCATTCCCAGCGGATCGAGCCGTCGTTGGGATCGAGGGCGTAAAGGATGGCATTATACAGGCCGCCGGCATAGACCGATCCATCCATCCCCAGGCTGGGCGAGAGGATGACCGAACCACCAACCGGACCGGGCACGTTAAAATCCCAGGCGTGTGATCCATCCGAATTGACGGCATAGATATTTCCGTCGGCCGAGCCGAAGAAGACACGTCCGGCGTCGGAGACCGCAGCGCAGCCGGCAAGAAATCCGTCGGTATCGTACTGCCACTGCTGGCTGCCGTCCGGATTGATGGCATACAGGGCGCTGCCCCAGCCGGCATAGATCGTCCCATCCGGACCGATGGTGGCGCCGCCGGCGATACCGCTGACCGGCTCGAGTTCTTCGATCTCCATATCGGCGATCAAACCCTGGAAATAGGCTCCTGTAAGAGGATCATACCCGATATAGACATCTGATTCGAGATCGCTGTCGATCCATAAGTCGTTTATAGCGTTTATCGGAATAAGATTGCCATTCACATAGATCAGGGTATCGCTGGCTCTAAAGCCCATCGGGGGAAGGACGACTTCGATTCGGGTCCATTCCTCCGGAGCGATCTGGCCCGTCGCCGTGACCTGGCCATAGCATCGCACTTGAATATCATTGCCTAAGAGATAAATGGCCCATCGACCGGAAGGATCTTGTTCACTGCCCCAGAACAAGACGGGCCCGCCGCCGGATTGCTTGACGTTAAAGGAGATATGTCGCGGAGTAGAACCGCCGATGCCCTTGAAACCGTCGATGCGGACGCAGTCATTGATGCCGTCGAAGGACAAGGCGTGACCGAATGTGGCATCCTCGACCCACTGGCCTCCGTTGGGATCACCAAAATAATGTAAGGAGCCGTTGTAGTCACCAGCCGCGGCATAAACCGTGTCGCCTTGACCTTCGTTCATCGGCCAGTGCCATGTGTTTTTGGCGACACCGTGGAAACGATGCTTCCATTTCAATTGCCCATCGGGTGTGCCTTCCGGCTGAGTATCGGGGTAGAGGGCGTAGAGATACCCATCCTCGCAGGAGAAATAAACCGTGCCGTCGCCGCCGATAGTGACTGAGGAGGTAATACCGGCAGGAGCGTAGATGGTATCAGGCCACTCGGGTTCCGGTGCGGTGTCGAATCGCCATTTGATGCAGCCGATGATAGGCCCGCTGGTTTCTGCCAGACCGGTCCGCTGCATGGAACCTCCCTGGGTAGCCCAGTAAGGTGTCTGCGATTCGGCCGGCAGTGGACAGGAAAGCAGAATACAGATGAAAAGGAAGGATATTAATCCTGTTTTATAATTCATAATACCTCCTTAACGGTATATGACTGAAGAGCATCACCCTGTTTTGTGACATCCTTTTTGAGGTTTCTCCGGAGATTGGAACTACTCCCGATCCTAAACCATATTCAATGTATCATGAATGACAGAGAAAATTCAAGAAAAAACTCCAGGATTTCAGAGAAGGCTTGTCTGGAAAAGAACAGGTAAAATTAAGATAATGAACCGGCTTTTTCGAGATTGTCTTATTGTTTGAGGATGCCGGTCAGAAAAGCGCCGTCACTCGAGATTTCTGGTTCCTGCAAGTCGTCAATCGAGACCATGAAATACCGTTTGGTGCGTCCGGCAACGGGGCGTCGGGTCTCAATCAAAGACGACACAGTCTGTCCAAAGAACTGTCGTCGGAAACGGATTTGCAAATCAGCATCCAGATTCCGCAGAATCTGTGATCGTTCCTTGATGATTGCAGACGGCACACGGGGCTTGAGGCGTTCGGCGGGGGTGCCGGACCTTGGGCTGAAGGCAAAGACGTGTATTTTCGAAAAACCGACCTGACGGGCCAGGTTGCAGGTCTGCTGGAAATCTGCATCGGTCTCGCCTGGGAAACCCACGATGATGTCGGTCGTAATGGCAGGGCGGTCGAGCCGGGAGTGAATACGATTGACGGTTTCCAGAAACTCTTTGATTTTGTACTGGCGGCACATCCGTCGCAGGACGTTGGAGGAGCCGGACTGCAACGGCAGGTGCAGATGTGGCATGATATTATCATGGGCGCAAAAGACGTCTAACAGACAATCTGTGACATCTCCCGGTTCGAGAGAGCTGAGCCGTAATCGAGCCAGGCCGGGAATCCGGGCGACCGAATCGACCAGATCAGAGAACATGTGCTGCTGCTCGATATTCCAATGTTTGCGGCGTACTGTATTACGGCCGTAGGCACCAAGGAAAATGCCGGTTAGGACAATTTCCTTGTGTCCGTTTTGTACGAGGGTTTGGGCCTCGGAAAGCACGATCTTTACATTCTTGTTACAAACATTTGTGCGGATTCGGGGTATAATACAATAGGAGCAAAGGCCATCGCAGCCGTCCTGGATTTTAAGGAAGGCGCGGGTCTGGCCTGAAAAATGGCGTATAGGCTGTAAGACCAGGTCATTTTGACATGTGGATATCGAAGTTTTGTGCTTGATCTTGGGCCGTCTTTCTGGTCTATTAGAGGCAGTAGCTGCCGGAATTTGGGGATGACTGTAACAGTTCTGGCCTTGATTGGCTCTAACCAGAGAGGCGAGGAACTGGGGTAAGTCGTTCTTTTGAGTGACAATGTGGAGGGAACCGGGAAGGTCCTTCCATTCGCTGTGTTGTGCGAATGGCAGACAGCCGGTTACGACAACGGTTGTGTTAGCATCGTTTTTCCGGCTTTTGCGGACTTGTTGGCGGCTCTTGGCCGATGCAATATGGGTGACACAACAGGTATTAACGACGACCAGGTCGGGAGTCCGACCGCGTTGGGCGGGTTCCATGCCCAGCCGCTGAAGTAATTCGCGAATCTGCTGGGTTTCGTACTGGTTGACTTTACAACCGAGTGTTTTCACGGCAAATGTTTTCATGCCGTGCATCATAAAGAATCATCCGTGCGGTGGCAAGACCGCATCGGAAGGTGAATAGAAATTGCGATAACAGGAGAGTGCACATGGCTGCGACAAATGGAGTATGGGCTATCGATATCGGTTCCAACGCTCTGAAAGCCCTTCATCTTCGCTCCGGTGAACACGGGATCGAGGTTATCGGTTTCGATTATGTGGAGCACAGCAAAGTGCTGAACGGTGAAGAGGTGGACGAGGTCGAAGCCGAGGAGATTATCGAAGAATCTCTACATAAATTTGCCGAGCGCAACGAGATCGGTAAAGAACCTGTAGGGATCTCCGTTTCCGGGGGGAACAGCTTTGCCCGTTTTATCAAGCTGCCTCCGGTGGAGAAAAAACGTATTCCGGAAATCGTGCAGTTTGAGGCGGTCCAGCAGATTCCCTT
>JAFGPC010000098.1 GCA_016926155.1 Sedimentisphaerales bacterium | reverse complement strand
GTAGCCGGTTTGATGCTGACGACCAATGTACTCATTACTGATTTGCCGGACAATGAGAAAGACAAAGCCGAGACCGGAGCGATACTCTGACAGCCGGAATTTCGAAAGGCTATGCTTTTGAACGAGACCGGCTGAAGATGAATATAGATGGGAGAGTCGGACGGCCTGCTGCGGCAGAGCCGTCCTTCTCGTCATATAGGACGAAGAAAGGGATGATATGGCCAAGCGCGACTACTATGATGTTCTCGGAGTAACTCGTGCCGCGTCGGCCGACGAGATTAAGAAATCGTACCGGCGTCTGGCGATGAAGTATCATCCCGATAAGAACCCCGGCGACAAGAGCGCCGAGGAAAAGTTCAAGGAATGCGCCGAGGCATATGAAGTCCTGGGTAACGCCGACAAACGCAAGCAGTACGATCAGTACGGCCATGACGGGCTTCGCGGCGCGGGCATGCATGACTGGTCGCGCATGCATGTGGACGACATCAGCGATATGTTCAGCGACATATTCGGCGATTTCTTCGGAGGTGGTCGCCGCAGTCGCCGTTCTCCCAATCGACCTTCCCGCGGGTACGATCTGGAGACCACAGTTGAGCTGACGCTGGAAGAGGTTGCCAATGGAACCGAAAAGACCATCGAGTTTACGCGGGAAGACACTTGTTCGTCCTGTGGAGGCAGCGGTTGCGCCAAAGGCAAGAGTCCTTCCATTTGTTCGACCTGCGGAGGCGCCGGGCAGGTGCAACGGGCGGGATTGGGCGGATTCTTTCAGATGGTGTCCACCTGTCCGAACTGTAATGGGATAGGCAGGATCATTACCGATCCATGCCTGAAATGCCGGGGCAAGACAACGGTGGCCAAAAAACGAACTCTGACGGTAAAGATCCCGCCGGGTGTGCACGAAGGGCAGGGAATTCGAGTGGCCGGGGAAGGGGAACCGGGGCGAAATAACGGGCCGCGGGGCGATTTGTACTGTTATGTGCGAGTCAAGGCCCACCCGTTCCTGATGCGGGATGGGAACAATTTGGTCTGTACCGTACCGATCAGCTTCACCCAGGCGGCATTGGGAGCCTTAATAGAGGTGCCCGCCTTAAACGGAACCCGGCAATTGAAGGTGCCCGCCGGAACACAGTATGGAAATGTCTTTCGGATCAAAGGGGAAGGTCTGCCCGATATCCGAACGGGACGAAAGGGGGATGAACTGGTTCGGGTGGCGATCGAAATACCGAAACGCTTGTCCATTGAGCAGGAGAAACTCCTGCGGGCGTTTGCCGAGACGGAGGATACGCATGTAATGCCCGAGAGCAAGGGTTTTTTTGATAAGCTTAAAAATCATTTTGGGAATGTATAGCGGAACAACCGTATATTGACGGCAGATATGATGAAAAAATCCAAAGAAGAAAAAAAAGACAAGCAAGAAGCGATGAACAAACTTGATAAAAAGGCTGCCAGGATTGTTGAAGAACTGGAACAGAAGATCGATGAACTGAGCAGCGAGAAGCAGGAATTGCTTGATAAGTATCAACGTCTCCAGGCAGACTATGCCAATCACGTCAAGCGGACTCCCAAGCAGATCGCCGATTCAGTGGCGTATGAAAAACGAGTGATTCTCCTCTCGTTGCTTCCTTCACTGGATAATTTCGCCCATGCCCTGACCAGTGCCCGTTCGGCCAAGGAAAATCAGAGCGCCGAAGGAATTGTAAAAGGCGTGGAATTGATATTACAACATCTTCTCGACGCACTGAAAGTCCATGGAGTGCAACAAGTCGAGTCGCTCGGCAAGCCGTTCGACCCTTCGGTGCACGAAGCGGTAATGCAGCGTTACGAAGAGGGCAAGCCCGATGGAATCGTTCTGGAGGAGTTTCAGGCCGGATACCTGCTGAACGGACAGACCTTGCGGCCGGCAAAGGTAATCGTAAACAAGGTTCCTGTGGAAACCCCGGAAATCCCGACCCCGGAAACGACGTCTGCACAACAAACGAATTCCGAGCAAGAAGAGGAACAAACCAACGACGGAGAATAGTTATGCCGACGTATGAATACGCCTGTGAAAACTGTGGTCATGAGTTTGAACAGTTTCAGTCCATTACGGCTCGGGCCCTGCGGAAATGCCCTCGGTGTGGCAAGTTAAAGCTCAATCGTCTGTTGGGAACCGGCGCGGGAATTATCTTCAAGGGCAGCGGTTTTTACGAGACCGATTACCGCAGCAAAAGCTATACGGAAGCCCAAAAAAAGGAATCAGGCGCCAACTCGACGACCAAAGACGATAAAAAAACCGATACTAAGGAAAGCAAAGCCAGCGAAACCAAAGCATCCGACTCCGGCTCCAAAAAGGCGGACAAAGGCAAAAAGAAACCCGCGTAAAAGCCAAGCCGTCAGCTTTCCCACAACACCATGCCCGGTTCATAGGGCTCGGCCATATCCGCATTACTCGGCAACACGCGCAGGGCAAATCCATGCTGCCCCGAGGCCGTACACGGAATCAGGCCCTCGAACAGTGCCAGACCATCTCCGTTGGCGTTGCCTTGGTATCCCATCCGCGTGACCTGTCCTTCCTGGATCTGTCCTTTCGAATCGGTCACTCCGTGATAAATCTGCACCGCCACATCCTCCGGTTTGAGCCGGCCGAGTTTGACACGCGCCAGCACCTTGACCTGTGAGCCCACTTGCAGTTGCGGCTGACGGACGTTCAATTCGCTGACCAGGCTGCCGTCGTTCACCTGCACTTCGACATTCTCAATCGACAAATCCGCCCAGGCGTTGCGCACTTGTGTTTTCCACAGCGACAGGGCGCGTATCCGATCCATCGCTTCGGTGGTCAGGCTTCGCCATCGCTCCGCGGCGGGATTGTAAAACTTGCGGGTATATTCGGCGACCATGCGATGGGTATTAAATCGGGGAGCACACCACTTGATCGTGTTTTTCATCCGGCGGATCCAGCGCCGCGGCAGGCGGTCCTTCGAGCGGGAATAGAACACCGGCACCACTTCGCTTTCCAGCAGGTCAAAAATCGCCTGACTCTCAACCTGGTCCTGGTACTCCAGATCGTCATATTCTTCGCCGGCCCCGATGATCCAGCCGCCGTTGGGGATGTATCCCTCACACCACCATCCATCCAGCGTGCTCATATTCAATATGCCGTTCAGAGCCGCCTTCATTCCACTGGTTCCGCTGGCCTCCAGGGGTCGGCGCGGATTATTCAGCCACACATCCACACCCTGTACCATGTAGCGGGCAATATCCATGTCGTAATCTTCCAGGAAGACGAATTTACGCTGAATCTTGTTTTCTTTGGCGAAATGCACGATTTCCCGGATGATCTCCTTGCCTAAAGCATCCCGTGGATGCGATTTGCCGGCGAAAATAAACTGAACAGGCTTTTCAGTCTGGCTCAGCAGCCGTAACAGACGTTCTTTGTCCCGCAGAAGAAGATTGCCGCGTTTGTAGGATGCAAACCGCCGAGCGAATCCGATCGTCAAGGCCTCCGGATCGAGTACCAGATCGGCCGTCTCCAGTTCCGTGTGAAAGGCGCCCCGTCGCTCCATCTGCTTTCGCAACCGGGCGCGGGCAAAGGCCACAAGACGCTCCTTGCAGCGTTGGTGTGTGCGCCACATCTCTTCATCCGGGATTTGATCGACATTCTGCCAGATCGACTTATCTACGATTTCATCGGACCATTTGGCTCCGAGATATCGTTCGTACAGATCGATCAATTCGCCGCTGATCCATGTGCGGGCGTGAATACCATTGGTGATGGCCTGGATGGGAACTTCTTCCTCCGGCAGTTCCGGCCAGATGCCGTGCCAGATCTTCCGTGATACCACCCCATGAAGCTGACTGACGCCATTACGGGAAGCACTCATCCGGATCGCCAAAACGGGCATCTTAAAACCTTCGTTTGGATCGTTGGGATTGACACGACCCAGGCTCAGAAACTGATCCCGGTTAATCCCTAATTTACCGTAATAGTGCCCGAAGTACTTATCGATCAGTTCTACCTTGAATTCGTCATTCCCTGCGGCTACAGGAGTATGCACGGTAAAAACATTGCTGCTTTTAGCTGCCTCAACTGCCTCGTCGAAGGTCATGCCCTTGCCGCTGCGCAGCCGACGTACACGCTCCAGCGCCATAAATGCCGCGTGCCCTTCGTTCATGTGGCATACGGTGGGTTCCTGGTCCATCGCAAACAGGGCCTTGAGGCCGCCAATCCCCAGAACCATTTCCTGGCAGATCCGAGTTTCGTTATCGCCCCCGTACAGGGCCTGCGTGATCGAACGATCCTCGGGTATATTGTCGGGTATATTCGTATCAAGAAGGAACAGGGGAATCCGTCCGACCATAGCCTTCCAGACCTGAGCGGTTACCGTCCGTCCGGGGAACTGAATCCCTACGGTCAGTGGATGGCTCCCTTTCTTACGAACCAGCTCAACAGGCATATTGTGAAAATCGTTGTCGATGTAATGTTCCTGCTGCCAGCCGTCGGTGTTTAGGTACTGGCGGCAATAGCCTTTCTGATACATCAAGCCCACGCCCACAAGCGGAATCCCCAGATCGGATGCACTCTTGAGATGATCGCCCGCGAGCATACCCAGGCCGCCCGAATAGATCGGAAGCGATTCGTGAACACCGAATTCGGCGCTGAAATAAGCGATTAAAGGTTTGCCTTCAGCCGTGTTATAGACCTTATCGTACCAGCTTGGGGCGTTGAAAGTCTCGTCGAGCTTTTCTTTGGCTTGCTTAAGCTGGTAAAGGAAACCTTCGTTGCGAGCCAGGTCTTCCAGACGAGCCTGGGAGACATTGCCCAGTAGCTTGACCGGATTGTGGTGGACCGACTTCCAGAGTTCATAGTCCATGCGACGGAAAATGTCGGTGATGTCGGTATGCCAGGCCCAGTACAGATTCTGGGCAACGATACGGAGATCTTCCAACGGTTCGGGAAGCGAGGGCTTAACCGTAAACGTCCTGATCGTATACATTCACTAAATCCTTTATTTCAGGGCCTTTACAAGGCTACCATGGGTGCGGACACACCAGCGGTGCCTGACACGTATAGATTACATCGGCGCTTTTTAACGGGCGCTTGACAGCAATTCGAAGGCAGTAAAAATGCTACTCAATAAGCAAATGTATTATAGGACGTGAAGAAAATTTTCTTTTATGGTTTTTGCGCTCTATGAAAATTAAATCCTTCGCAGCACCTAAATCGTGGGAACAGTACGGATTATTGTCCCGTCACGACCATATCGTCAAAATAAGTCACCGGAGCATTGCCCCAGGTGTACAGCCCGATGGAGCCGGAGGTCAATTCCGAATCGGTTGCACTCAACAGCAGCACACCGTCAACATAAACCTCCAATTGATCGTCCTGCGCTCGTACTTCGACTTCGTATGTGACGTCATAGTCATACCCGGACTCCGTCGAATCCAGCAGCGTCGCAACTCCGCCTACCACTTTGACCAGACGAGAATATCCCGCCACCCGATTCCAGTTGAACCGGTAGTAGTTATTCTCATCCTGCACACGGAACATCACACCGCAGTCGTTATAGCCACGGGATCGGATTGTGCAGGCGGCCACATAGTTGGTCCAGCCTGTACCGGCATCATAGCCCAGATATGTTCCGTCCTTGAGCAGTGTTTCCGGGCTCGTCGGATTCGAATAGATATGCGAGGTCTGGTAGAGGATTCCACCG
>JAFGPC010000097.1 GCA_016926155.1 Sedimentisphaerales bacterium | reverse complement strand
GGTGGGTAGTAGAAAACCATAATTAATAAACGGAATAGAAAGGAAAGATGATTATGAAGATATCCAAAGGGTTTACATTAATTGAGCTATTGGTTGTTATTTCGATTATTGCCCTCTTGATATCAATTATTGTGCCGGCTCTGCAAAAATCTAAGCAAAAAGCTTCATCGATTTGGTGCTTAAGTAATCTTCGTGCCGTAACAACGTCAGTACGTGTGTATTCGATGAGCCATGATACATATTTGCCGAATAGTGGTCGGGCTTGGCCCCATATGGGATTTCTTGATGTACCTGAAATGCTCTTGAGTGGACAATATATTGCTGGAGATTCTTTGCATTGTCCCACAGATAAGCGAGGTGAGGCTCCGGGGATCGTTTCTGATTGGTGGCGAACTAATATGGGAAGACCTGTAGACGAGTCGGACCACATGTCTAACCTGAGCTTACCGACTGAAAATAGTGGAGATGTGGATTATAGTTATTACTGGCCAGTCAAGATGTACTATAATGCGAATGCGGATTATAAAAAAGATTTTTCATTGCTAACTAGTTGGAAGTTAGAAGATATTAAACATCCGAGTGCATTAGTCGCTTTTTATCATTTCTGGTGTCCTATTAATCCGGAAGACTATGATTATCTTCCCCACAAGAGGGATGGACTTCATTCGGGTTTTCTGGATGGGCATGCGGAGTTTGTTCCTATCGGAAATATCATCCCAAGGGATTTTAACAGAGATGGTAAACCAGATGAAACCCAATATGACGACCCACTCAAAAGGGATAATATGGACTGGACGACAAATGGAATATTAGGTCGAGATGCAGGCGGAGGTTACAATTGATCTATCTGGGAAAGTTAAAAATACATCAATATAAATCATTTTTGGTTTGATTGTCTGGGTGCGAGCTAAACAATAGTGAATTATTTAACGAGATGTGAGCGAAGTGGCCAGAGTCTTCCGCTATACATGATGTTGTGTGTCTGTCTCGGTTGGATTCCAACGGTAGAGTTATTTGCTGTGGCCGATTCCATAGGTGGACAAGAATCTACGCTCTCGGTAACTATCGTTGAGGCGGACGTGTGTATCCGGTTATCTTCTTCGGCTATGTTTGATTTTGCTGTGGGGCCGTATGTCTGGCAGGCAATAATTGATGATGTGGAGCTAACAGGTCTGAAAAAGCTGCAGGTCAAGACGATTGACAATGATACGTTAATCATTACAGGAAAACTCGGACCCCTCGATATCGAACATCGATTATCATTACTCGAAAACCTCAATGGTTTTACCGAAGTTATCTGCTTGCGTAATCCCACGACAAAGGATGTCATCATAGACGATATTCGTACGGGTTTTTCACGGTATTCAGATCCCTTGGTCGATCCGTATCGACTGGTAGCGGTTCCTTATCGGCGTCAGGCCGATGGATCGCTTCACGATTACTCTATGGCAGAAGTGGCTGCCATTATCAAGGGCAAGGAGAAAATCAACCCAACCTGTGAACCGGCCTGGATTCCTCAAGCCCCACTCATCGACGAAAGTTTTCGGCGAATGCGATCCGAAAGCTGGATTCTCACCGATGGAAATCAGGGCTTGCTTGTTCTTAAGTACAACAAAACTGACATAGAACATTCGGTGGTGAGTTGGAATGCGGAAGAGGAAAGGTTGGTGTTTGGAGGCTGTGCTTTTGCACTTCACAAAGAACCGGTGCGGGCTAATCGCATCGGACCAGGAAAAGCATTCAGTTTTGGTCAGACCCGCTATGAATTTTTTCAGGGTGGATGGCCTGAGGGGTATGCGCTTTATAAGTCTTTCATCAACAGCCAGGGACATGGTCTCACAGAGGAATACCAGCCGCAAGTCCAGTGGGAAATACTTTATGATCTGGGTGATCAGCGATGGTCTCGAGAGTCAGTTTTGAATCAGGCTGCCTTGGCAAAAGAAGTTGGTTGCACACGAATCTACCTTGATCCTGGTTGGGAGATACCTGTTAGTGCTGAGAATCCGGCACCGCTTTATGGTTCGGCTCTTTGGGATGAAAAACGCCTCGGCCCGCTGGATCAAATGGTAAAACTTTTAAAGAGCTCTTATGGTCTCGAATTGGGGCTTTGGACTGCTTCTAGGGTCAACTGTGATTGGCAATGGCCTCAAGATTACTTCCGTAAAACGCTTACTGCTACCCGTAAAGCCAACGTAGTTCGGCAAGGCTGTCGCAATATTGCACTGCTTCCTTCGGCAAAAGCGGCCGCATCGTCTGTTTTTGAGAACGGTCAATATTCGTTGCATCAGACAGCCCATCTTAATGACGGTTTGTACGGCAACTCTGCAAGTTGGATTGCTGGTACCATGCCTGCTTGGGTTGAGATTGACTTGGGCGGCGAGCATACTATCTCTGAGGTCTGTTTCAGTAATGACAACACCTCGAATTTTAGAGATCGCGCTGTGAGTTCGTTTCGTATTCTCACCGGAACCCAATATAACGCTGACACCAAGGCGGATACGTGGCGGGTTGTGGCTGAATATCAGCAGTATGGAGCCCCGTTACAAAAACAAATGAGTTTTTCTTTTGAGCCGGTTACTGCGCGATGGATTCGCATTGAGATATTGCAACCCACCAATGAAAATGTGCGAATTGACGAAATCGAAATATACGAGGTATTTTCCGGCGTCCCCTCTCCTTCCAGACAAAACCAGGTTGTCGATATTGAAGTGCTACAAACGCTGACCGAACTATGCATGGCTCACGAAAAATGGCGAGACGAGCGATACCAGCGGCTTTCAAAGCTGGCCAAGGAGGGAGTAACTTTTCTGATGTTTGATTTTCATGGTTGGTTAGGAGCATGTTATGCTGCCGACCATGGACATTCCATTCCTTCCACCATAAATGACCACGTAGAATCAATATACGGTATCGCCCGCAAAATTCGCCAACAGTTTCCTAACGTCAGGATCGAGATGCACGATGGTGTCTGGCCTTGGGGTTGTCGATATCTGCCCAGCTATTTTCGCCAGGGTCTCAAGGACGGCGATTATGACGAGAACTGGGCGTATGAATTCATGTGGAACTCGATCAATGATCTTCGTTCCGGAAAGGCACTGTGTCTGTACTATTACAATCTGGCCTATGATATTCCTATGTATCTGCACTTCAACATAAACGCCGACAACGAGCAGTGTTTGGTCTTCTGGTGGATGGCCAGTACGGTTCGTCATATCGGATTTGGCGGCCGTACTAACGCTGCCCGCATGGAGCCGCATGGGAAACTCACTGTACGCACGCCAGAGCAGCAACATCGCCTTTTTGATCACTACAAGGACGCCATGATCCAATACAACCGACTGAAGCGATACTTCACTCATGGGCAGTTTTCCAGTATCGGAGAGGACGAGACTTTACACCTGCACACGTTGTCTGATAGGCCTGGTGGTGTACTGGTAGTATTCAACCTGGGCGATGAATATGTCAAGCGAGTCCTGCGTCTGCCTCTGCGAAAACTGAATCTCATATCTTCAGACATGCCACCTATAAAAGGCGCAACCGGCTTGCTTGACGGTACTGACTTGCTTCTGGAGATAGAACTTTCTGCCGAAAGCCCTGCCGTTATTGAAATCGGCGCCGCGGCTGCTTCCGGGGGGTAGAATAGAGTGGGACATGTTCAGAACATTATTTAAGACGAAAGGAATGATATGAAAATTTTTTCTAAGTTTTTTTTTATAGCAATGGTATCTTGGGGATTCGTGGAAATTTCTGCCGGTCAACAGGCAGATGACAGCAATACCATACTTTTTCTTTCAGGAACGGACTGGTATATTCATGAAGATACCAGCGGTGATCAACTCGAGAATTTCGTTCAAGCACCAACAAGCACCGCAGGCTGGTTTCCGGCCACAGTGCCCGGAAACATCCAGGCGGATCTTGAAGCGGCACACCAGTTACAACCACTTTGGTATGGAGCCGGCGATCCTCGTTTGTACGATGTTGCCAGTAAACAATGGTGGTATCGCAAGGATTTTCATGTGCCCGAATCATTCCGGAACAAACGACTCACATTAGTGTTCAATGGTGTGGACCACGCTTGCGAAGTTTGGCTCAATGGTCACAAGGCCGGCGAGAATGCGGGCATGTTTCGTCGTTTTCAGTTGGATGTTACAGAGTTTGCAAAACCAGGCAAGATCAATCGTTTGGCAGTCTGTATTGCCAAAATGCCTGACGAATTGGTAAACTATATCAAGCTGGCTGATACCACCAGTGCGATCGGCAACCCGGGTGGTCCTAGTTATTTTCCGAATGGTATCAATTATACCCGTGAACTGTTAAAGGAATTGAAAAGTCCGACCAATTTCGGATGGGATTGGGGTGTGTGTGTTTGGACCCTGGGTATATGGAAAGACCTGCAGATTGAAGCGACTGGTGTGGTTCGGGTGGATTGTATCCGAATTCGAACAGAGCTTTCGAATCAGTATCGAAAAGCGGTGGTTTTGATGGATGTAGAAGTGGATGCTGCGATTCCAATGGAGGTTAGCGCACGACTGCATATCGCCGGCCATGATGCCGATGCTTCTGAGATGTGTCAGAGGACATTACATGCAGGTAAGCAGGTGATTTCGCTGCAGGTTCCGATTGAGCATCCGGCTTTGTGGTGGCCCAACGGTCAGGGCAGCCAACCTCTGTATTCCGCCGAAATCGAGTTAAAAGATTTGAAAACGAATGTACTGCTGGATCAACACTGTGAACGATTCGGTATACGTGAGATTCATTGGACTCAGGTGGAGGGGGTTGCGTTAGATTTTGTCAATCCATATCGGCTGATGGTCAATGGTCGTCCAGTGCGACAGATGGGATCGAACCTCATACCGCCTGATTTACTCTTTGGCAGGATCATGGAACGTGGACCATTGTTGTTGCACCGTGCACAGGAGGCGGGTATCAACACACTACGTTTATGGGGCGGGGGAGTTGTTTTACCCGAAGAATTATACGACCTTGCAGATGAGTTGGGAATCATGCTTTCCCAAGAGTTTCCCTTGGCGAATTGCTGGCCGGGGAGCGACGATGTGTTTCTTGCTAATCTGGAAACAACTATTACCGGAATTCTCAAACAGGTACGCAATCATCCTTCTATCATCGAATGGGCAGGTGGCAACGAGATGAGTTGGCAGACGGGAACGGATCATCCTGCCCTGCACCTGTTAGAACGTCTGGTTGCCCAACATGACGGACGTATTTTTCGCGCCACATGTCCGATCCAAGGTGGGACACATGGTCCCTGGGTGTTTGATCCGAGCAACATGGGTACCCCGGAGGGTTTCAATGCTGCATACACATTCTACGACGAATGGGCACATATGCGTCACGGTGAATTTGGTACTTCCGGCCCCGCAAATTTGGAAATCTGGCATCGTACGATCCCACCGGAATTATATGGGCCGATATTCGATCCGTGTAATAAAATCATGCTTCGTAAGAAATTACTACGCGCCGTGTTCAGTGACCCGCTTTGGTTGGGATTGCCCCAAATCGAGCGTTTTTTTGGACGACAGAAGCAATTACCATTACTCATCCAATCTGGGCAATTTCTTGCTGCTGAAGGGTTGCGCTATGCCATGGATGCTCACCGCAGGATGGGTAGTCGCTTGGGCGGCTTCACCTCAT
>JAFGPC010000096.1 GCA_016926155.1 Sedimentisphaerales bacterium | reverse complement strand
TGTCCAGATCAAGTCGCCGCCTTCGTTGGCGTCCCGCACATCGATCCGCCAGAAGTATTCGGTTTCCGGCAGCAGGGCAAACGGCAGTTCCGCCAGGTCATACGTTGCTTCGCTCTGGTCCTCAGACACCAGTTGCAGATTCAAGTCGTTGGAATCGGGCGAAACATATACATCATAACCGGCCAGGGTTACATCCGCCGGCTCCTGCCATTCCAGGATCGCGCTGAATGGAATCAGATCCTCATGGTTGGGCGGAAAGACATTCACAGCACGGACCTGCGGAATCACCGCATCCGGACCGGCCGCATAGCTGGCCGCGATCTCGTCGGCGCTCTGTGCGGTTTGATAAATGCGAAACTCGTTGTAGTTACCTACGAACATCGGGTCGTTCCACTGGGCCCGTCCCAGCCAGTTGTTGTTGTCGTTGATGGCAGACAGCGGATAGGTGAATCCGCCGCCGCTGATGGCGGCCATCCCATTGACATAGATCGTTGCGGTTTGATTCGCACCGTCCCAGACGACGGCGACGTGCTGCTCCGTGCCGCTGGCCAGCGTTTGCGTCTGAACATACGTCTCACTCTGGTCCGGTTCAGGATGGTTGTTACCGAAACGCAGTGTGTCGTCCCCGCTTCGCGGCGTCAGAAAGATGTAAAAGGCATTGCCGGCGCCCGGTGATTGGTCTTCCCCTCCATTGCTGGATCCGAAGTCGAAGATTCGCTGCCAGGAACTTGTTGTTGGACCGTTCCATGTCACCCATGCTTCAAACGTCGCTGTATTACCCAAATCTGAAATGATGCGATTAGGCAGATCGACATAATCGCCGGTGCCGGAGTTCGACGACTGGCCGCCCGTGTTGCCCAGGACCAGCTTGCCGGTATCGAATATGGCGTTACCCGTGTTGTTGATCAGGGTTCCATCGGCGCCGCCGACGACGTCCTGGGTCGTCCCGTCAAACGTGTAACGGTGCACGACGTCAAACTCGTCGGCCAGCACAACCATAGGGCTTACAAGAAATAATATCGTGATTAGTAAACAGGCTTTTTTCATTGGTTATCCTCCGAAAGATAAATATACGATAAAACGACAGGAAACAATCGAATGAGACTGATGCGCTCATCACCTCCTTTCTTCATCACACTTCTCCCTGCTCATAACGTTTACTATTGTCTCAGCGTTTGATTAGTATGATAATACGCTGAATCGATACAGAATATATCTACCACCAATGCACAGGATTGAAACTTCCGCTTCGAATTTGCATTTTCTCAAACTTTCGCCAATCCACATGACCGTCGACATAACCGATACTGCCGCCGACCGGCTCATTCAATCCATTAACATGATTCGTGCGATCATATACTCCATTCCAGGAGAAAGATCCACCCTGGATCTGAACAAAGCTGGCTGTTTCAGGATTGGTGCTTGTGCTCAGTGTCGCATCTGTAACTAATTCCACCGAACCTGCATTATTCACTTCGGTCATTTTTTGCAGCCAATGGCGCTCCGGGGTTCCCTCGATCTTAAAGGCCTTGTCTCCCGTACCCGGTGCCATATCCAGCATCCAGAAATACCCGGTTACTCGATAATTGTTTTTTCTTCCAGATTCCCAATCGGGTTCAACCTCCTCATGAAATGGAGGTCCGGACTGCCCGTAAATCAATGAATATTGCCATAATTCAGGCTTGTCAGGGCCTTTCGTCGGATCGGAAGGACAGTAAAAGGTCTTTTTGCTGCCTCCGTTGTTAATCACCAGGTCGGTTGTATAGAAAGAAACATCCCAAGCCCACCAACCGGCTTCGTTAAGAGGGAACCAGCCGTCATTCTCCTCGGCATAGATGTGCATTGTCAGGCCGATCTGTTTGAGATTGTTTTTGCAATAGACACGACGCATAGACTCCTTGGCTTTGGTCAGAGCCGGAGTCAGGATGGCAAGCAACAGAGCGATAATTGCGATGACCACCAGCAATTCGATCAGCGTAAACGCCCGAACATATTTTTCCTCAGTCCACCTCATGGAACAGACTCCTGTTTTCCCTATTCCTTAGGGTATAGACACAAACTCACGGTATCATTATAGGACACAACGTCCGTTAAAGGTACGCCAAATTGCGTTTTTTGTTCACCAATTTGCGAATATGTTACACCTTTACT
Organism: Sedimentisphaerales bacterium; assembly: GCA_016926155.1. Classification (GTDB taxonomy): domain Bacteria; phylum Planctomycetota; class Phycisphaerae; order Sedimentisphaerales; family Anaerohalosphaeraceae; genus JAFGGE01. The sequence continues at coordinate 11,039 of JAFGPC010000096.1, read as the reverse complement.
CTAGAAAACGGGGAGCCGGGGTGACAGAGCATGGGCCTATGGAGGATGTGATACCCTGATAACCTTGATATTCATAGCAAAAACGTAGGTTATCAAGGTTATATTTAAACTTTTCGAATACCCCAAAAGAACGGGCGACGGTTTTCACCGTCGCCCTGGGTCGAAAAGCTGCTTTCGTTGGGTAGGTTTATCCCCGTTTATGAGGCGGCCAGGATCTCGATCTTGCGGGGTTTGACCGCCTCGGCCTTGCCAATCGTGATCGTCAGGATACCGTCATTCATCTGGGCCGAGACATGCTCGTGATCCAGATCATCGCTCAGGCTGAATTCCCGTCGGAAGTTGCCCACTCGCTGCTCTCCATACAGCAGATTCCCCTGGGCTTCGGAACTGACCTTGCCTTGTACCAGAAGGGTATCCCGCTCGATTTTCACCTCGGTATCGTTTTTAGCGACCCCGGGCATGTCCATCCGGATCATGATCTGATCCTCGGTCTCCCAAATATCCGCGGCAGGCACAAAAACCTCTTCGGTTTGTTCTCTCCGTGTCACTTCCGCTTGCTGTTTTTTAGCTAGCTCTTTCTCTGACATAGCAATCACCTCCCTTGTTTGAAGTCGGTGTATGTTGATTCCTCGTTAATTTCCGATTTGTTTACGACGCTTTGATCTGGATCGCCTTAGGCTTGGCGGCCTTTACCTTAGGCAAATGGACCGTCAGTACGCCGTCCCTGTACTCGGCCGAGACCTTGTCGGGATCGACTTTCTCGGCCAATGTCAGCGTCCGCGTAAATGTGCCGACAGGCCGCTCGCGCCGATAATATCGGGCGTCCTCGCCTGCATCCCCGTTTCGTTTGCCGGTCAGGGTGATACTGTTCTCGACGACGGTCAGGTCCAGGTCTTCTTTCTTGACGCCGGGCACTTCCGCGGTCAGCACCATCTCATTCTCATGATCGTACAGATTGATCGCGGGGAACGTACCGCGAGGCATCGACCGAAGCCCCAAAGGCCCGCCAAAGCTGTCGAACACCCGGCTCATTTCGTCCAGTGTTCTCTCGATGTCCCAGAATGGCATTCTTCTACTCAGTAACATGGCTATCACCTCCAAACTACAAAACCTTATTTCAACTTTTCAATTTCTCTTTCACTCTGATAATACGTTTTGCAAGCAGCGTGCCAGAGTGTAAAAACAAACACATATAAACAGCACAAGTATTTGTAATATAATGATTTACGGCAGATTCAACAAGGCGTTGAGATGTTGTGATGAATTCGTAAAAAACGGCAACCTGTCAATATGGCAGGGCAGAAAATCACCCTGATTAGCGGGTGAATTGCTTGTCATTATGCATGTTGGATTTATTCGTTTCCGATAGGTGACCTTGCCTTTATAATGCCTGCGGGGAAAGTTTCCGGATAGACTGTAATAAAGGAGATCAACCAATGAAGCGATGCGTTGCATACAGTGGTTTGTGTATTGTCCTGACGGTTCTTGTCGGGTGTAATAGCGGCACGACAGGGGATCCAAAAGTCGAGATCGTGGACTACCATGTCCATCTCAAAGGCGGTCTGACGATTGATGATGCCCTGGCTATATCGCAAGCAACGGGCGTCAAGTTCGGCATCGCCCAGAATTGCGGTAAAGGATTTCCTGTAACCGATGACGCCGGACTGCTGGAGTATGTAAAGAGCATGCGGGGCAAAGGTGTCTATGTTGCCATGCAGGCCGAGGGACGCGAGTGGGTCACGATGTTCAGCCCGCAGGCCATCGCCCGGTGCGATTATGTGTTTACCGATTCGATGACCTGGCGAGATGACAAAGGCCGACGAATGCGGCTGTGGGTACCCAACGAGGTCTTCGTCGACGACAAGCAGCAGTTCATGGACATGCTCGTCGAGCGGACGGTATGGATCCTGGAGAACGAGCCCATTGATATCTATGTCAATCCGACGTACCTACCCGCTGTGATCGCTGAAGAGTATGAGTCGCTCTGGACCGAGGAGCGGATGGACCGTGTTATCGAAGCGGCCTTGAATAATGGCGTCGCTATCGAGATCAATACCCGGTTCAAGCTGCCCAGCGAGCGTTTCATCCGGCGAGCTAAAGAGGCCGGGGCGACTTTTTCCTGCGGTACCAACAACGGCGGCGTCAACGACCTGGGCGATTGGAGCTACTGTGAACAAATGATCCATCGTTGCGGCCTGACTGCCGAGGACATGTTTTGCCCCAAACCGGATGGCCAAAAAGCCATCCAGCGAAAATCCCTGCCGAAGCTGAAGTACTAAGTCCGGGATGCCAAGAAGGATAAGGCCGATGTGGCAGACAGAAACACCCAGTCCGGTGAAGCTGATCGTGGGAATTCTCGCAGCGGACGCGGATGCTCTTTCAGCGGCCAGGGAGGCCGTCTGTGCCGAGTTCGGGACGGTGGACATGGAAAGCGAAATCTGGTCGTTTACGCAGACCGATTATTACAAGGATGAGACCGGCGAACACATCCTGCGGCAGTTTGTGACCTTCGAACACCTGATCGATCCCGGCAGGCTGGCTGCGATCAAGCATACCACTAACCGGATCGAGCAGGATCTTGCCCAAAGGCTCCAAGTCCCTCTGCCCCGCCCGGTTAACCTGGATCCGGGCTACCTCGAACCGGCCAAGCTGGTGCTGGCATCCACAAAAAACTTCTCCCATCGCATCTACATCGGTGATACCATGTACGCCGAGGTGACGCTGACCTATAGCAAGGGCGCCTGGCAGGCGACGCCGTTTACGTTTCCCGATTATCGCCAGGGGCGTTACCATGCGTTTCTCGACCGGGCCCGGCAGCGGCTGATCGAGCAGCGAAGACAGAGTTCGAATTCGTGTTAAACAAGGAGACACCTTGGCCAATCCGTATGTGATTCTCGGAGCGGGGCTGGCGACCGGCTCATTTCTGTTCTCGGCGGTTCTGACCGTCGTTGTGCGGCGTATTTCGCTGCGCAGCGGTTTCGTCGCCCGCCCGACCGAGGACCGATACCATCGCAGCGTGATCCCGCTGGGTGGCGGCATCGCGATCTTCTGGACGATCGCCGTGTTTCTCCTGGCGGCGGTTCTGGGAATACGTTTGGGACTGGCCGGGAAACTGGATGAATCTATCGCCGTCCATGTCAAAGGCTTTCGGGACAAAACCGGCCCGCTGCTGGTTGTCCTGGGTGTAACTCTGTTGCTGCATCTGGTCGGCTTATGGGACGACCGACGACACCTCGGGCCCAAATTTAAGCTCGCTATTCAATTCCTTGCCGCAATCCTGGCTGCCGTCTTTGCCGATATCCGGGTTGAACTGTTCATCGACAACAAGCTGATCACGACGGCCCTGTCGGTGTTATGGATTGTCGTGATTATGAACGCCTTCAACTTCCTGGACAATATGGATGGGCTGGCCGCCGGCATGGCCGTCATCGTCTCGCTGGTGTTGTTCTGGGCCGCGACGCTGGCCGGTCAGGTCTTTGTCGGTGCGATGGCCCTGCTGTTCATTGGAAGCGTGTGCGGTTTTCTGGTCTTCAACTTTCCCCCGGCCCGCATCTTCATGGGTGATTGCGGTTCGCTGGTCATCGGTTTTTTCGTGGCGCTGTTGACCCTGCGGACGACCTACTACCACCAGCAACAGAGCGGAGGATTCTATGCTGTGTTTCTGCCCCTGGTCGTTATGGCGGTGCCGTTGTACGACTTTGTCAGTGTAACCCTTCTACGGATCAGCCAGGGCAAGAGCCCGTTTGTGGGCGATACACAGCACTTTTCACACCGTCTTCGCCGCCGCGGTCTAAGCGATCTGCAAACCGTCCTGACGCTGTACCTGGCCACGTTCTGCACCTGTATCGGAGCGATTTTTCTGCCGCAGGTGAATCTGCTGGGCGCGATCTTGATCTTTACCCAGACCATCCTGATCCTGGTGATCATCGCGATTCTGGAAATGGCCGGCGGTAACGACCGCAAGGCGCCGTAAAAAAGCGGTCCCGAAATCCGAGACCGCCCATGGTTTTCCCTTTGCCTGTGTCCTATGTCTCGAGCTCGGCGAGCATCTCATCAGGAATGTCGAAATTCGCATAGACGTTCTGGACGTCGTCGTGGTCTTCAAAATCTTCCATCATCGCCAGGATCTTGCGTGCGCTTTCGGAATCGTTTAAGGGAATCCGGTTCTGCGGCACCATGGAGATTTCCGCCACGTCCATCGCGATTTGCTTTTCTTCGATCGCCTTTTTCAGTTCTTCAAAAACTCCGGCATCGCAGGTTAGTTCGTATTCCTGACCGGTATTCTGTAGATCGTCAGCCCCGGCCGACAAGGCCAGATCCATCAACTCGTCTTCCCCAATAGCGTCGGTCTTGACGGTGATCAGCCCCTTCTTTTGAAACATCCAAGCCACGCAACCGCTGGCGCCGAGCGAACCGCCGCGCCGTTCGAAGATCTTCTTGATCTCCGGACCGGTCCGGTTGCGGTTGTCGGTCAGGCCGTCGACCATGACCGCAATGCCTCCGGGCGCGTAACCTTCATAGAGCACCTCTTCATAGTTGATCGCGCCAAGCTCCCCGGTCCCTTTCTTGATCGCCTTTTCGATGGTGTCCTTGGGCATATTGGCCGCTTTGGCCTTGTCGATGGCGTATCGAAGGGGAAGGTTCTGCGATGGATCGCCGCCGCCGTTTTTGGCCGCGACGATGATCATGCGAGCAAGCTTACTCCAGACTTTGCCCCGTTTTGCGTCGTTGGCGGCTTTTTTGTGTTTAATGCCCGCCCAGTGTGAATGTCCTGACATACCTGATCCTTATTGAAAAACCAACCGCACGTCCCGCGTGCACCTAGTGAATCACCCGATTCAGGGGATACGTAATAATACCGGAAGCGCCGGCTCGCTTGAGTTTCGGCACAAGCTGTCGTTCCGTCTTATCGTCAATGATGATCTCAATCGCAACGAAATCTTTCTCGGCCAGCGGAGAAACGGTCGGACTCTTTTCCGCCGGCAACAGCGACAGGACCGTCTGCAAGTCCCTAGCAGCCACGTTCATTTTCATCCCGACCCGCGTTCGCGCATCGATTACCGCCTGCAGTAAAATGGCCAGATTTTCAATTTTGGTCCGTTTGAAGTTGTCCTGCCAGGCATCCTTATTTGCGATAAAGCGCGTTGTCGAAGTCAGGAGGGTATCGACTATCCGCAGGTTATTGGCTTTGAGAGAGGAGCCAGTTTCTGTCAATTCGACAATCCCGTCGACCAGGCGGGCTTTGACCTCGGTGGCGCCCCAACTGAACTCCACCTTTACATTAACACCTTTTTTGTCAAAGTAGTTCCGGGTGGCATTGACCAATTCGGTGGCGATGATCCCTCCATCCAGGTCTTCGGGTTTCTGCACGGCCGATTCGTTGGGCACCGCGAGTACCCATCGGGCTGGATTACTTGTGGCCTTACTGTACTGCAATTCACAGACCTCTTGGATATCCGAACCGTTTTCCATGATCCAGTCATACCCGGTAAAGCCGGCATCCAGTACGCCATCCTCGACGTAGCGGCTCATTTCCTGCGCCCGGAGCATGATCAACTGAATCTCATCATCGTCGATGCGGGGAAAATAACTGCGTTCAAAACCGGTCACATTAAAACCAGCCTTTTCAAACAGATCAAACGTCGCATTCTGCAGACTTCCTTTGGGGATCCCCAACTTTAATACGTTTTGCGACAAACCAATATCCTTTCTTACTTCTTTCGCCTCTGGGTTGTCTTTTTGGCGGTTTTCTTTGGCTTGGCGGCCGAAGATGTGCTGGGCAATGTGGATCGTCCCGTCTCACTCTGGCGCCGGAGCAGGACATAAAACTCATATGCCTGGGAGGCCGGAATCAGTCGTTCCAGAAAACCGGCAATGTCCGCATCCTCGGCCTCCGGATGCACCATTTGATTGTCCCGCAGATAGGACAGCATGGCTGCATTGAGCGGAATGGCATGGCCGCCGAGAGCGGTCAACAACACATAACTGCTTACAAACAGCGAAACGTGTTTCATGTCGTCCAGCTCTTTCCTGGCCTGGCGTTTTCCCTCTTCCATCAGGTTCACGAGGCTGTTCATGTCATATGCATGAAACACATCGTTCAGGGCAGCCGGCAGTTTCATGGCGATCATTCGAGTTGCTTCATCACTGTCGCCGATGACATCCAGAATTTCCTCCGGACGCGAAACACGAAGATCGTTGAGATCGACAAAATGATCTTCGAACCGTTTCAGAATCGCCATCGCCTCCGACTTTCGCACATGCTCGGCGATTGAAGCATATACGAACGCCTCGATCGGATCGTTCCAGTGCCTGGCGCGAATCCCGGCGCTCTTCTGTTTGGCGGTACGGAAAAACTTTTTAATTTCGTCCGAATAGTGTTTGCTGTTTTTCATGGTTCCAACCGTTCGGATTCGGTATCCTCCCGCTCCCGTTCGGCATCTTTGGCATGCAGATCGCGGGATACCTCATCAATCAGATTCAACGTTTCCAGGGTTTTTTTCAACGTCACATCTTCTCGAAAATGCAGATGTGGACAATATCGGCCCGTCAATTGATCGCCCAGACGAGTCTGGATCCATCGAGTGGCATGCTGAATCGCCCTTAACGTCAGGTTTTTAGCGTCTTCATCCGACGCCAGAATACTCAAAAACACCTCCGCATTCCGCAAATCAGGTGACACGTCCACCTCTGTGACGCTTACAAGCCCGGTAATCCGCGGATCACTGAGATGATTGGCGATCGTATCGCTAATCGAATCACGAATAACGCGAGCCACCTTTTCCTGCCGTCTGGATGCCGGGCGTTTTACGGACATGTTCTTTCTCGCACTACATGGCAATGCAATGCCACAACCATTTTACCTAGGGATCGCTATAATGTCCGAGCCACCTCTACGATTTCATACGCCTCAAAAACGTCATCTTTCTTGACATCATCGAAACCAGCGATCTTGATACCGCATTCCAGACCGGCTTTCACTTCCCTGGCATCGTCCTTGAAATGCTTGAGCGAATCGATGGTGCACTTGTCCTTGATGACGATGTTGTCTCGGATCAGACGCAAAAACGATTTCTTGGTTACAACGCCGCTGTTGACATAACACCCGGCAATGGTGCCCAGTGAAGAGACCTTGAACGTCTCGCGAACCACCAGACGGCCCAGTTCTTTCTCCTGGTATTCCGGCTCGAGCAAGCCCAGCATTGCGCTTTTCAGGTCTTCGGTAATCCGATAGATGATGCTGTAAAAACGAATATCCACGCCCTTTTCCTCGGCGATTTCCTTTACCCGTTCATCCGCCGAGACATTGAAACCGATGACAATCGCGCCGGACGCTTCTGCCAGAACCACATCACCTTCGTTGACGCCACCCACCGCCGCATGGAGAATCTTGACCTGGACTTCTTCGGTGCTCAGATCGGTTAGGTACTTGATCAACACGTCCACAGAACCCTGTACGTCCGCCTTGATGATAAGATTCAATTCTTTAATGTTGCCCGCTTCGATTTGGCTGAACAGATTATCCAGCGTAATTTGTGTACGTCTGGCCAGGGAAGCCTCCCGTGACCGGGCCTTGGCCTCATCGGCCGCTTCCTTAGCCTGGTTCAGGTCGTCGAGACAGAAGAATTTATCACCCGCTTCGGGAACTTCATCCAGCCCTGAAACCTCTACCGGCATCGAAGGAGAGGCCTTTTTAATATTTCGCCCCCGATGGTCTTTGAGCGTTCGTATACGTCCATAGCAGTCCCCTGCCAGGAGAATATCGCCCTTCTCGAGTTTACCTTCCTTCAAAAGTAATGTCGCTACCGGACCAAAGGCGCTGGTTCGTTTGGATTCCACAACCCAGCCCATCGCCGGGATGTTCGGATCGGCCTGGAAATTTTTCAGTTCGGCGATGTAATCAATGTGATCGATCAAATCCTCGATCCCTTCGCCGGTGACAGCGCTGGTCTTGACCACCTCGGTCTGGCCACCCCATTCGGCTGGGGTTAGTTCGTGCTCGGATAACTGGCCGTAAATGCGGTTAATATCCACACCCGGAAGGTCAATCTTGTTGAGGGCGACAATCAGGTTCACTCCGGCTGCTTTGGCATGGTGAATCGCCTCGATGGTTTGTGGCATCAGGCCGTCGTCTGCTGCCACGACTAGGACCAGCACATCGGTCATGTTGGCACCGCGGGCCCGCATTGCAGTAAACGCTTCATGGCCCGGTGTGTCCAGGAAAGTAACTTTCTTACCGTGCAATTCCACCTGATAAGCGCCGATATGCTGCGTGATGCCTCCGGCCTCTCCGGCCGCGACACTGGTCTGGCGTATCTTGTCCAGCAGGGAGGTTTTTCCATGATCGACATGCCCCAGCATCGCAACCACGGGAGGGCGGCGCTGTAGGTGCTTTTGCGAACGGTCCTTGAATTCCTGGTCGATCTGTTCCCAAAGCAATTGCTTGCGTTCTACAATCAGCTCGGTCCCCAGCTCCAGCGCGATCATTTCAGCCATATCGGGTGCAATGACCTGGTTGGCGGTCGCCATGACACCCTGTTCTATCAGTTTGGCGATAATCTCTGCGGTCTTGGCGGCCAGCGCTGCCGAAAGACTCTTTACGGTGATCGGCTCGCTTACCGTCGCCTTTTCGGGTCGATGAATAGGGACCTCGGAAGCGCCTTTTTTGGCTTCAATTCGTCGCGAGGGTCTGCCTCGAAGGGTCGAGCCGCCGGCCGCTGCCAGACGAGCCCGTCGATCTTCCAGATCCCGCTCTCGCATCATGCGGCGCTGGGCGCTTCGCTTACGTTCGGCTGCGGTTTCTTCCACATTTTCCTTCCGCCTGCCATGCGTCTTGTCGCGACGCTTTTTACCTCCCGAGTCTTCCGAGACCGGCATCAGCGGTTCGGAGATCGGCTGATCGTAACGCGGACGACGACTAGGACCCGGACGGGATTTCCGTGGTTGGAGCGCATCGGGCTCTACGGATTCAACGCGGACCACTCGTGGACCGCTTACCTGTGCCGGTTTGGGCTTTTCGAGCATTGGACCGGCAGGTTTGATATCTTTTGGTTTCTCTGGTTTGTGAATCACCGGTTTGGGACGAGGTGATTTGGTTTTTTTCGACTCGACCTTCGGCGGTTCAACCGGTTTTGGTTGCGGCTCTACAGCGATAGCGGCAGGAGCGGATACGTCTGGTGATTCTTCGGTGGCCGGAGAAACGGGTTCCGGCTCAGCCGCTTCTACAGAAACCGCCTGGGAATCGGGAATTTCCGTCTCTTCGAGCTCGGCAGGTTCGGAAACAGCGCCCTCGGCGACAGTACCCTGTTGTTCCTCGACGACGTCTTCCGCTTCTTGGACGGGTTTCTTTTTTTTCTTGCGAACGCGTACCTTTGAAAGATCGACGCGATCGGCTTTTTCCACCGTGGTCGAATGCTCCCCCTCACTGAACCATTCGCGAATCGTCGCCGCCAGACCGGCGGAAATCGTGGACATATGATTCTTGATGTCGAGGTTTTCCGCCTGACATTTTTCAATGATGGCTTTGCTTTTAACGCCAAGTTCCTTGGCTAACAAATGTACTCTTGTGGTCTTGGCCAAATGGACTCTCCCACATCAAGAGGTCTGCTGCAGATGAACGATAGGGCTGACACTATTCGATCTGCTGCTTAACCTCCTTTTGCTGTTCTTGCTCCATAATATTCTCCGCCTGTTTCTTGGCTCGCTCGGCGGCGATTTCCTTGGCTTCCTGTTCGGCGGCAGCGACAACCTTGGACGCCATAATTTCGTCCAGGCCCAACTCCGTTACCAGCGGTTCAAAGCCTACTTCTTCCAGATCCAGAACGGAAATAATTCCCAACGCAATTAACTGATCGACTAATTTATCACTCACTCCCTCGACACGCTTGATGCAGTTACTGAGACGCTCGACTTCCCTGTTATATTCGTTCGGAGTAAGGATATCGATATCCCAACCTGTCAGGCGAGCGGCAAGTCGAACATTCTGGCCATGCTTACCGATTGCCAGGCTGAGCTGGTCTTCGGTAACCACAACCGTGGCCCTGCCCAGTTCGAAACAGATGGCGATTTCACTAACCTCGGCGGGTTTGAGTCCGTTGGAAATCAGCGTTTGTGAAGAGTCGCTCCAGCGAACAATATCGATCTTCTCTCCGCCCAGTTCGTCCACGATATTGCGAATCCGGCTGCCGCGAACTCCGACACAGGCGCCGACCGCATCCACTTTATCATCGTGAGAATCGACGGCGATTTTGGTTCGATATCCCGCTTCACGGGCCAGCGCCTTGATCTCGATAATCCCTTCGGCCACTTCGGGTACTTCCAGCTCGAACAACCGCTTAATCAGATCCGGATGCGTCCTGGACAGGACGATCTTGACCTGGCTGCTGGCTTCTCGAACATCCAGGATTAACGCTCGAATACGTTCGCCGGGGTGATGGGTTTCGCCGGTGATCTGCTCGCTCTTGGGCATAATCGCTTCCACCCGGTTGCTGAGGTTGACCACAAGGGTCCCCCCCTCATAGCGCCCGGCCACTCCGTTGACGATTTCTCCCTTTCGTTTGACGTATTCGGTATAAATACTGTCCCGCTCATCAGCGCGGAGTTTCTGAATCATAACCTGCTTGGCTGTCTGGGCGGGGATCCGGCCAAGGCGTTGAATATCGATTTCCTCCTGATTCAGGAAGGCTTTGATTGTCCCCTTCTGGCGATCGATTGTGACAATGATCTCACTATCAGTGTAGTCGGGCCCAAAATGCTTACGAACCGCCGAGATCATGGCCGCTTCCAAATCCTGAAAAATGGATTCACGGTCAATGTTCTTATCCCGTGCGATATTGTCTACGATCCGGATCAGTTCCTGATTCATTCTACTCTTTTCCTGTCAAATCAATAAAAAAGTGGCATTCTTCAGGATGCCACTTCATGCTTAGGCCCGTCATCGATCCGGCCTCAAAACACCTATGCCGGGTTGTGTTTATCACTCGGGCATTGTCAGGCCCTCCGACAACACAGACAACGGTAGCAGCGTCCCTGAAGAATAC
>JAFGPC010000095.1 GCA_016926155.1 Sedimentisphaerales bacterium | reverse complement strand
CTTGGCGCGGGGCTTCGCTCCGCTCCCCGAGCCGCCACCGGCTTTCCCTATGAGACTGTCGCTAACCATGTTTGTCAACATACAAGACATGAAATATGATGAGATACTTGCCCTGGCCATTCGCAAAGAATATGCTGCCCAGCAGCTCTATTCAAAATTAGCCGGTGCCGCCAAAGATCCTCAAACACAAAAAATCTTCACACTTCTGGCCCAAGAAGAAGCCAAACATAAACTTGCCCTTGAAATTGAATATGACCTAACTACCTTCTAATTACTTACGATACTCACTTATTCTCTATTCACTTTGCATCCAAAAGATAAATGGGATCTGAATATATTGGCTCTTCTATTATATGTTTTTTCGTCTGATTTTTAACCAATTACATGTGAATCAGTATCTTGATTAATAAAAAATTTATCATGACTTTTTAAAAAAATAAAAATAAAAATATCTTATAAGCTATTTATTTATAATTAGTTATAGTATATATTTCAGACCGTTCAGTCTGCAAAAAATCAATACATCTTGACAATTTTTCCCGGTAGCGATATATTAAAGTAAACGTTTACTTAATATTGTTAGTTAAGGCGGAAAAGTGTTTTTGGGCTCTTTAAATAAGGAAGATGTTTTTTTTTCTGAATTATAGTAAACGTTTACTGAAGTTCATCGTTTTTCCAGTGAGGAATCAAGGAAGGATACATACATGACCAAAAAGAACTCAGTTCCTACCGTTCGAGAAATCGCCTCTCATTGCGGTGTCAGCAACGCGACTGTCAGCCGTGTCCTAAACGGCAATTATTCCAATGGATTTTCTGTCCGGGAGGAAGTCCGTCAACTGATTACACAAATCGCAGATGAACTGGGTTATCGGCCGAATCTTGCCGCTAAAAATCTGGTACAGCGGAAAACAAAAATCATCGGCATCCTGGGATACAACATGGTTTTCGGCTGGCCCAGTAATATTTACCAGGTGACAACGGAGGCGGCTGTTCGTTATCTTCAGGATCACGAGTACGATATCTGCTCAACCGCTCCAAACTTTCTTCGGGATGATACAGAATTGCCGCCCTGGCGGGTGGACGGCATTATCGTACTCCAGGAATGTTCTTCCCGTACGATCGAACAGATGGAAAAGATACGACTGCCTTATGTCGTAATCAACGGGCTTGCAGGAGCCATGGGTTCCACGGTTGTTCTGGATGACATTGAAGCCACCGGGCACGCCATCGAATATCTCCTCAATTTGGGGCATCGGCGGATCGCGTATGCAGGTCCCACCCCTGAACACAGAAAACACATGAGTATTCGGGACCGGCACGATACCTATCTTTCCGAGTTGAAGAAGCATGGACTTCCCCGCATTTCCGGTCATGACAAGATTTTCCTTTCCACCCAGGATTTTCTGGAAACAGCGGTTCTGGAAGAACATGCAACCGCGATTCTTGCCTACGACCATATTATAGCGATGAAGATCCTGCATGACGCCCCGGCATCTAATATTCAGATCCCCGAACAGGTCAGTCTGATGTGCTTCAATGACGAATACCTGTGTGATATCGTCAAGCCCGGACTGACCACGATCGGTGCCCCCTCCCGGGACATGGGCAAACTGGCCGCCGAGATTCTTCTGACACAGATCAAACTGCCGGCCGAAGAACGCTGCAGGCAACAGATCGAACTGCACCAGCATCTGATTATACGGTCTTCTACTGCAAAACCGTTTCGAACCTCCGGCAGCAGTGTTCCCAACGATCTGAATAGGCGATTCAGCGGGTACGATGAGGATGTCTTATTGGATACTTCAAAAAATATAAAATCCTGAGCCCTGTGCAAACGGGAACCCCGATAAATGGGTACGCGGGACATGGATAAAAACAGAAGACAGGAATCCGGAACATGAATGCAGAGAAGGAAAAAGAAAAACGGGTGTCAGGGATGAAAATGACAAGAGGATACATTTATTCTGGAGGCGTTATGAAAAAGAAGAAATTAGTAATGAATTTATTGTTGTGCCTTGCATTGGTTGGGTGGACTTCGGCGGTTGAGGTGATCAACATCGACATCAACGGCTACGGCGATGACACCGCTTACGTCGGAGAGGGGGCTTACCTGGATGGCGGAACCGAATGGATCGCTTATTACGGAGGCTGGGGAGTTGCCCTGGGATCCCAGCGAACCGCCAATCTTATCAATCAAGGGACTATCAATCCATCCTATCCTGATCAACCGGGTCAGGGTTTCGCCGGTACGTACGCCGAGCAGGTCTGGATCGGCGACGATGGATTGGGGCACGACTATAGTGACGGTTCGGCCCTTCTCGACGATGGATTTGTGAATATTACCGGGGCTGGAGGTTTAAATGATCCGAACATCGCTTTCTTCGGACAGGGCGCTTACGGCGGAACTTTTGATATGTACGTATACGGAAACTCCGCAGGAACCTTTACGATTGCCGACGGAAATGATATCATCGACAGCAATTCGGTCACAGGAACCGTCTCGGGATTTGTAGAAGGCCAAAACTATGTAATTTTTCGGAATGTTCCGCTTGGCAATCCCAATATGATCCGTCTCTATTATACCAATGAGATCAACGGCATTCAGCTTGTCAGTACCAAGGAGCCATTCGCCATACTGCCGTCAACGGACCCCAACAACAACATGATTGACGCCAGAAATTATGATGAGGCTTTTGACACGAATGCCCGAGGTTCAGTAACGGAACCCGAAACAACCTATTACGGCCCGGACATCGGCACCTATGTCCACTACCTCGATACCGGAGAATACATGGAGTATGACATCACGGTGGATTCAGCCCAGGGCCAGTACAACCTGACTGCAGATTTTGTCACCTATTGGGGAGCCGCCGAGCTGAGAGTGTATCTGGACGGCATCCTGCTGGGAACCCTTACACAGACCCACCACGACCAGGATGGATCAGTGTATCGATCCGTAGAAAGTCTGCCGGTCAACCTGTTTGAGGGTGATCATACGCTGCGGTGGGAAAATACGGAACTTTACTTTGATGTCGTCAGTCTCCAGTTTGAGTATGTGAAAGAAATTACCCTGGATACCTGCAGCGATGTCTACCTGTATGGATTGGAACCGGCCGGCGACGTCAACGAGGACTGTATCGTCGATATTCAGGATCTTGCGGAAATGGCCGCTGTTTGGACCGTCAATTACGACCCTGAAGCGCAATGACGGAACCAGTAAGACCTTTGGCAAGAATAACTTTTTGATGAGGAGATGATAACAATGAGTAATCAAATAAAAGTATTTTTGGCAGTTTACGCGGCCCTGGTCATGTTGGCAGCGACTGCACCCACTTATGCGGTTGTGATCGGAGACTGGGAAGGTTCCCCGGATGGCTGGATCGACTGGGGTGAGGACCTAAGCATTGATGATCCAAACTTGATGCCCGGAAAGTATGACTATGATACGGTGGGTGCAACCCTGGGGGGCCAGAGTTTGAAACTCACGGATCTAGGATGGGGCCAGACTTTATCGATCAAACTGAATGCGGCACAAAGGGCTGACTTTATGGCAAGCTCACTGTTTTCCATTGATTACAGCGTGGCCGCGGACACACTTGGAGTCGGCGGCTTTGCTCGGATTCAGGGCATTGCATTTAATGCCGACGGTCTGTCCTGGACGGAGTTTGATCTATCCGACACGGAGAACTTTTGGTTTTGGGATGGGTCTCCTGAGCAGACTCAGACGCTCGTGTTTGACTACAGCGATCTGAAAGATTCGATCAATCCCGATCCTGGCTATGTTGAGATTATTCTTACCACCAACGGCCGGCGAGACCCCGATCCGTATACCTCCTATGATATGTACTTTGACAACGCGCAGCTTACGGTTGTTCAGTCATATAACGAACTGGTAATAGAAGACGAACCAGTCCTGTATCTGAGGTTTGAAACAACCCCGATGGTCGATTCCTCCGCAGAAACACACTGGGTGTACCAGGGGAGCGGAGCAGCGATTTCTAAGTATGCAGGTATTGGCAACGCCGTCCATCTGAATGGCCTTTCAAGCGGCGTTGTCGCCTCGTCCGTTCTGGACTCCGGCATCAGTTGGGGCGGTGTTTACGGGGACGAATATGCATTCGCTCCCGATGACATCACGTTTGAGTTCTGGGCCAAAATCGAAGCGATAAGCCAGTACGGCATGTTCTTCCAGCAGATCGGTCCATGGACCAGGGAGGATTTTGCGCCGGGACTCGGGCAGGCCGGCCCCGAAGCCAACGCTTTTGGCGCACTTCGAATCCTGAACGGGACCGAGGATGCCAATGATATGGACTTCTGGTATCCGCCGGACTCCAACACACCGGGCGATGGGCAGTGGCACTACTACGCTATCACCTATGATGAACAATTCGGTGGAGATCCCAACCTGATGCAAATCCAATTTTATCTGGACGGCGCCCTGAAGGGATCGACCATTGTCGGCGGAACCGCCGGCCTGCCTGCAAAACTGGGGCCGGAACAAGATCATCTTTGTATCGGCGGTGAGCAAAACCGTGGCTATGTGTATAACACTGTGACCGGCTTCATCGATGAATTCGCCATCTATGCAGGGGTTTTGCCCGGTGACCGAGTCGCGGCACACTATGCACAGGGCCGACTCGAAGTAGAACCGCAAAATTGTGCGGAAGTCTTTTTGCGAGAACAAGGTTTAGCCGCAGATATTGACCAGGATTGCGATGTGGACCTGGCTGACTTTGCATCCATCGCATCCACCTGGCTGATTTGCAATGATCCGGCCCTCTTCGAAACTGAGCCGGACAGGTGCTTCGAAACATGGTGAGGAAATTGAAATAGCAAACAGAACCCGTCCCCCGGCTCTCAAAGTCGGGGGACAAAGTTGCGTGTGCAGTGTGTGCGTGATTACGGGATGTACAAATGTTTCAGAAAAAATCAAAATGATCAGTTGAAAGGAGAAGGAAAGATGAAAAAGTGCTTTTTAACACTGCTGATTATGGGGCTTGCCTCCATCAGCCACGCCGTCGTTATCGG
>JAFGPC010000094.1 GCA_016926155.1 Sedimentisphaerales bacterium | reverse complement strand
TCCGTGATCCCGTACTTCCGCATCGCCAGCCGCTCGATCCCGAATCCGAACGCCCAGCCGGTGTAGGTCTCGCTGTCGATCCCCACCACGTCAAAAACATTCGGGTCCACCATCCCACAGCCGCCGATTTCCATCCAGCTCTCAGCGCCGTTCTTGTCCACCCACAAAATATCCACCTCGCAACTCGGCTCGGTGAACGGGAAAAAGCTCGGCCGAAACCGCCACTTTGTGTCCCTGCCAAAGAAGGTATGGATAAACTGATCGACGCTGGTGCGGAGGTCGACCATGGTCACACCCTCGTCGACGACCAGGGCCTCGAGCTGGTGGAACATGAACATATGGGTTGCATCCACGGTATCCGGGCGATAGACCCGGCCCGGGGCAACAACGCGGATCGGAGGTTTATGCGTTTCCATGACGCGAATCTGGATCGTCGAAGTCTGACTGCGAAGCAGACGCTCGTCATCGATATAGAAGTTATCCATCGGATCGCGTGCCGGGTGTTCCGGCGGGATATTGAGCGCGACAAAATTGTGGTACTCATCCTCGACTTCGGGACCATAGGCCACGCCAAAGCCCATCCGCCCGAAAATCTCCAGCAGTTCGCTGATGGTCTGGGTAATGATATGGTTCTTGCCCATTTGGACAGGTATACCTGGCAGGGTCACATCGACCAAGGGCTCGACCTTCTTCTTTACCTCTCCCAATCCGGCTTTACGGGCCTCGAACGCCTCGGTGATCTCCTTCTTGAGGCGGTTAGCGATCTGGCCGCCATCTTTGCGCTGCTCGGGGGGCAACTGCCCGATCCGACTGAGCATCCCGGTGACCAGTCCCTTGCGGCCCAGGTACTTGATGCGGTAATCCTCCAGTTCTTGGGGTGTTGAGACGTTGTCCAGGTTCTGTCGCGCTTCCTGACCGATCTGTTCGAATTCGTGCAGCATCCCAGGTCCTGTAGGGCCTCTCGGCCGGTTCGTGTTTGTTACAGGGCCGTTTTGACCTTTTCCACCACGGCGTCGAAGCCGGCGGGATCGGCAATCGCGATCTCGCTGAGCATCTTGCGATTCAGCTCAATCCCGGCCTTCTTGCATCCGTTGATGAACTCGCTGTACCGCACGCCCCGCATCCGGCAGGCGGCGTTGAGACGGATGATCCACATGCCGCGGTATTGGCGTTTTTTCTCTTTCCGCCCGACATAGGCGTTCACGCCGGCACGGACGCGGGCTTCCTTGGCCAGCCGAAGCTGCCGACTCTGTGGACCGCGGTGACCCTTGACATCCTTTAAAATCCGCTTCTTCGCCTGTCGGCGGGCGGCTCCTTTGCGTACCCTTGGCATATCAGCTTTTCCTTTCCTGATGGGGTTGGATCCGCTACGGCAGCCGATGTGAGCCGAGAAGCGGATACCCGATTCGTTTGTTCCGGTTTAGCCGCCGACCAGTGATTTGATCGTGCTGGCGTTGAGGCCCTTGACCAGGGTTGACTGGCCCAGACGGCGTTTTCGCTTGGCGTTCTTGTTGCTCAGCAGGTGGCTGTGGCCCGAGCGGTGGCGACGGACCTTGCCGGAGCCGGTCACTTTTACCCGTTTCGCTAAACCCTTATGGGTCTTCTGTTTAGGCATAAATATATCCTTTGATTCTACGCAATCCAATGCTCGCACGCTGGAAAGTCAAGTACTGTACAGGAAATCGGCGGCGGCGTCAACCGGGAAAACGGCATTTTTTGATGGGATTTGGGAGGTGGCATGGCCATCCTGGTCATGAATCACGGGCTGGAAGCCCCTCAACAACACCCGGAGCAATCTTCGGGTTTGCACAACGCAACACAATGCCTGGAATATCAAACGCAGCCGGGGACGTTCTCGATATCATGGCGTGTCCTGGAGCAGTGAAAAGAAATACTGGCGAACGTATATCAGACAAGAGAATCGGTCTGTTTATATCGGGAAGTATACGACCGAGGAAGAAGCGGCCCGCGCCTTCGACAAAAAGGCCAAAGAATTGCGAGGGGAGTTTGCCTGTTTGAATTTTCCGGAGGGGTGAAAGGAAATTGAGGCGGATTCCCGGCAGGTTGTTCTCGTTTTTTTGTTACATTGTGTCGGCATCGGCGTCTATCAAGTATGGACGAGTAAAAGGAATCGTATTCGAAGGAGAGCAAACGATGTCAAATCAGCAGATTCTTATGATCATCGGTGTGGTGTGTCTGGTGATTTGTGCTGCGCTACTATTCGTGGCGGTGGAGCGGTATCAGACGAATGCCAATAACGTGAAGGCGATGAACCAGATGCAGCAAGGCAGTCCGATGGGTGGAATGGGCGGGATGCTGGGGCCTCTGAAGCCGGCGACACCGGCGGCGACCAAATATGCCGCAGCAGGGGCCGTTCTGAGCGGGATCGTCGGCGTGGTGCTGCTGGTCATGAGCAGGAAAAAAGCGTGACAGAGGAACACGAGTTTCTAGAAGCCCATTATCATACAGATTTCCAAGATACATTTGTCTGTATATCATAGCTATTTATAGTATTGAAAAATTCCTGACCGATCCTGCGTTGCTTTGGATGTTACGGAGTGAGCCAGGAATCGAGAAACACGAGAAGATCGGCCATATCGATTTGTTCATCTGCCGGCTCGGCGATATCACACTGGGATTGATATACCGTTTCTCCGGAAACGGAAAGAAAGGCGCCGGCAAGGATGGTAAAGTCGTCAAAATCCACATCAAAGTCCGAATCAAAGTCGCCGACAAGCTGATCCGGCGCTTCGATCGGGTGCATTTCAAAATCGGCGGTATCACGGTCAAAGGCCAGTTTCAGGGGAAATCCGGTCGGATCTTCACTATCGACAAGCGGAAAGATTCCAATGACGCTGAATTCCTGTACAGGATGTCCTAACTCGGTGACAAAATCCAAATCCTGGCCGGCCTGGAAAGGTCCGAATCTTTGGCCTTCGACCTCGACTTTGAAATGATGATCGAAGCCAATGGGAAATTCCATGATTTCCGTAAAGAGGCTTTCATCGGTCATGCTATAGGTGTAGCCCCAAGCCAGGGGTGGATCAAACCATGTGCGGGTCGGGACATCGGCAAAGGCAAAACCTCCCTCGAGAAGAAATTCACTGGGTAAAACAGGATACTGCTGGATCTGGCCTCGCTGCAGGTCTTTGGCATATTGCAGAAGCACCTCCACATTCAACGACTGTAACTGTCCATCATGGCCCGTGGTTAAATCGCTGGCACTTTCCATATAGAGACTGATTGCATGACCGGCTGGGACATCAAAGACGCCGAGCCAGCCGGCTCGTGTGATCATCTGATCCAACAAAACAGTACCCGTACTGGTATCTTCCAGGAGAACATGCGCCTCGCCAAGGGAACGGTTATTACTATAAAGGTGGGCATATACGTGTTCCGTAAAGACAGGGACATAAACCCGGAGAGGAACCAATTCCATTGTTACATCGCCGGGCATGGTTGCTGTCAATTGGCCTTCCACGGAGGCTTGGGGAAACACAAATTTGCCATCCACAAACTGGACGGAGGTATTCATGCGAATCGTAAACCAATCGGCGAATGGAGGTTCGCCCGCCATGAGCATGCCTACGCCTCCGATATTGATGCCCCCACCCCAGTAGGTCCGGATCGTTTCTCTTGGTTCCCCTGCTCCGTTATAGTAGTGCATGCGGGATTGATACGGCCCCTGGGTCCATTGCAGGAGTTCCCAAGTAACTTGTCCTTTTACGAGCCCGATGCAGTGTACAAGGAGGAGACTAACAACGAATCCTAATGATACCCTGTTTGCTGACCGTACAGCCCTTGCTTCCATCACACGATCCTCCCAAATGAAACCTGATAGTTGGTTTTAAACCTGTCAGACTCCCGATGGGTAAGAATTGTATCGTCCCTTATTCAGGATGTCAATAGGGTCTCTTTTTACCGTATTGCCTGGAAGGTGAGGTCGGCGACCTGTGTGCGTATGGGTTTGGAGGCTCCTTTGTCGTTGGGGTGGACGCGGTTGGTGAGGATAATAACAAAGAGATTATTTTCCGGGTCGCAGACGAGGCTGGTGCCGGTATAGCCGCTATGGCAGAAAGCGGAAGAGGAGGCGTATTGGCCTTTGATCCAGGCATAGCTTGATGACAGATCGAAACCGCACGCCCGGCCGAGGGCCTGTTCTGTTGTGAGTAATCGAACAGCCTCGTGAGAGAGAATCTGTATTTGATTCCATTGTCCACCTGACAGCAGCATACGACATAAGATCGACAGGTCGGCAGCGGAAGAAAAGACGCCTGCATTGCCCGAGTTGCCGGCCATCAGCTCAGCGAGCGGATCATGGACTGAGCCGCGTAAGGTCTTGCCATTGCGAACTTCCGTAGCGGCGATGCGGCTTTGCCAGTCGGCAGGAGGATTGAATGCAGTATGGGTCATCCCCAGGGGCTCAAAGAGATTTTGACGGGCAAATTCGGCGAGACTTTGTCCACTGATGTGTTCAATAATGCGACCGAGAGTGATGTAGTTGAGGCAACTATATCGAAACTCTGTGCCCGGTTCACTCAATGCCTTGAGGGAACAGATTTTTTCCACGACCTTATCCGGGCAGGGAGTGCCGTGGGCCTTGGCCAGCGGGGCAGCGGAGGTATAGGCGGGCAAGCCGGAGGTGTGCGTCATGAGTTGACGGACGGTGACTGTTTCTTTGCCATTGCAGGCGAACTCGGGCATGTAGGTACCAACGGGCATGTCCAGCGTGAGCCTGCCGCGATCCCAGAGAATGAGGGCACAGGTTGCGGTGGCGACGGGTTTGGTGAGCGAGGCGAGATCGAAGATGGTGTCTTCCTGCATAGGCTCGGTGACAGGCTGGAGAATGGCGCTGCCGAAAGCTTTAAGGAAGATGATCTTTTCCTGGCCGATGCAGACAACGGCACCGGGGATATTGCCCTGGGCGATCTGTTCGGAGACTACGGCGTCGATCCCGGAAAGCGCCTGGGGATCCAGTTCAGGATACGTTGGACGCAGCAGGAAGAAGATGCCTGAAAGAATGCCAAGGGCCAGAAGAATACCGGGGATAAACCATTTGTAGCGGATTCGTGTTTTACCTGTATTCACTCGTACAGCCCAAATAAAAATTCTATTTGTTGGAGCGACTCTATGGTACTATACCGACAAACGAACCTGAATAACAAGGAGATTATTGTCATGAACCGACGAAAGATGCTTGTATTCCTTTTTTGTATGATGCTGGCGGGGATGGGCTGTTCCGGGCAAGTCCGGACGGGTCTGGATAATATCGGTCAATATTCACACTTCTTCGCGGACAAGCGCGTGGGAATCATTATGAACCATACGGCAGTTAATCGCGAGGGCAACACCATTGTCGAAGTCTTTCGGGCCATGTCCGGAGTGAAGGTGACAGCACTGTTCGGGCCGGAGCATGGGTTTGCGGGAGTTGCCGAGGATGGTGCCGACGTGGAAGACGCTACACTCAATGGGATTCCTGTATACAGCCTGTACGGCGCTACGAATAAACCAACCGCTGAAATGCTGCAGGATGTAGATGTGCTGGTGTTCGATATTCAGGATATCGGCGCGCGTTTCTACACTTACGTTTATACGATGGCGCTGGCACTGGAGGCAGCGGGTGAGCATGGGAAGGAATTTGTGGTGCTGGACCGGCCCAATCCGATCAACGGAGTGACGATGGAGGGGAACCTGCTGGAACCGGAATTTGCTTCCTTTGTGGGCATGTATCCAATCGTGTTGCGGCATGGGATGACGGCCGGGGAACTGGCACAGATGTTTGGCGGGCAGGGATGGCTGACCGGTGGGGTAAAGCCGAATCTGGCCGTTGTGCGGATGACGGGGTGGCGGCGAAGGATGTGGTACGATCAGACGGGGCTGGCGTTTGTCAATCCGTCGCCGAATATGCCCAGCCTGGAGACAGCGACAATATATCCGGGGTTGTGTCTGATCGAGGGAACGAATCTTTCGGAGGGGCGAGGAACGGATAAGCCGTTTTTACAGTTTGGAGCGCCGTGGGTGGATGCGATGGCGCTGTGTACGGCCCTGAATGGGCTGCATCTGCCGGGGGTACAGTTTCAGCCGACCTCGTTTGTTCCGGATGCATCCAAGCATAAGGGGCAATTGTGCAAGGGCGCACGCATTCTGATTACAGACCGGGACAGGATAGAGGCGTATTGGACGGGGATCCAGATCGTTGCGGTGCTTCATAAGTTATATCCGGATGTGATGGAGTTTCGGGACAGTCACTTTGACCGGCTGTGCGGGACGGATCAGGTGCGCAGAGCGATTTTGTCGGGTACTTCGCTGGTAGTGCTGCGCAATAGCTGGAAGGCCGATGAGGCTCAGTTCAAGAAAATGCGGAAGGCGTATCTGTTGTATTGAATATACATAGGAGAAACTCTATGCGAGGATTCCTTATTCCAAATAAGACCGGTCTACTTTTTTTGGTATTCCTTTCCCTTCCTATGGTTCTTGGTTTGATACTATCAGCCAATTCTGCCCTCGCCGTGACACCAGCAGAAGCCGATACCGCGTTCAACGCCTTGAATAAAGTCTACTGGGATTCCACCGCCAAATTCTTTCGCAAGGAAGAACATGGCTCGACAAAAGCTGATTTCTGGCTGTCGGCCCAGCTTTGGGATACGGTAATGGATCAGTATGACCGCACGGGCAGTCTTGAGGTCAAACGTCAGATAAATGACATCTATGACGGCTTCATAAAGGAATATCCGGACTGGACCACGAATAAATATAATGATGACATCATGTGGTGGGCTATCGCCTGCACGCGGGCGTATAAGATCACCAGTGATGAACGCTATCTGAACAAAGCGAAGAGCAGTTTTGATTATGTTCATGATAACTTTCTGGATGACACGTTGGGTGGTGGCATTTACTGGATCAATGAGCGGACATCAAAAAACAGTTGTATCAACAGCCCCGCGGTCATCGCTGCCGCCCGGCTCTCTGTATTGCTGAAGGATGCATCGTACCTGGAAAAAGCAAAAAGCCTTTATGAGTGGCAAAAGAAAACGCTGACCGACGGAAACGGGAAAGTCTATGACAGTATCCGTTATAGCCAAGCCCGTCAAACCAGTCGAGTCCGCAGGTTCTCATTAACATACAATCAGGGAACCTTCATCGGAGCCGCCGTCCTTCTCTATCAGCAGACCGGTGACAGAACCTATCTCGACGATGCGATCAAGGCGGCGGAATGGACCAAGGCCAACCTTTGCGTTACCGACCGGCATATCCTGAAAAGTGAAGGACAGGGCGATGGCGGAGCGTTCAAGGGTATTTTTGTCCGTTACATGAAACGACTGACCAATGAATGCGGTCGCACTGAATTTCTGCCCTGGATGAAGGCCAACGCCGACTCCGCTTGGCAAAATCGCCGAAAAACCGACAATCTCATTGGGCCTGATTGGACTGTCCCCACGGGAGCCAAGATTCAAAGCCAAACGGCAGCCAGTGCCATAACGGCAATTCTTTGTTTCACGGATGAAGAATCCGCACTGTAGGGGAATTCATATACAGATGGGAGTAACCCGTAGGGCAGGAACCGCGTGGGCAGGGCCCAGCCTGCGATTTTTTGCCCAAGCGACTTGGTGGACCTATTTGTTTAACAGATCTTCTATCCTCATTTCCATCTGGTGAATCTGCCATTCCTGCTGCTGGGGGGTTGTGCTAAAAAAACCCACCTGTATATGCTTGCATTTGCCGTCTCTGTCCAGAAAAAGCGTGGTGGGGTAGCCTTTAAATTCCTGGAGGCCGCTTAAAGTCGTTTCGACATTTAGACGTTTTTCCAGACCGCCCTTGAGTATTGTATAGTTGATTCCTTTTTCCCGGGCCAGGTTTTTCACCTTCTCCCAGCCCTCCGGGCTGTTGTCCCTCTCAAAGGCTATGCCGATGATCTCCAGACCTCTCGCGGCGTATTTGTTCTGCATTTGGATCAGATGCGGGATCTCCTCCATGCACCCGCCGCACCATGTGCCCCAGATATTAATTAAAACCACTTTGTTCTTATATCTACTGTCTGCAAGGGAGACTGTATTCCTCTCGAAATCAAGCAGACTGAAACGCAATCCTTGCTCTGCAACGGATGTATTTGCCAGAGCCATACTCCAGAGACCTCCCGTGTACCTCCAGCCCGGCGGCAGCTCGATTTCCTTTTCCGGATCCAGGATCAACTTCAAGTTGTGCGAATCCGGTTTGATCTTCTTCCAAATTTGGGCCCTGTTTCTTGAAGGTAGAATACAAATGGCCAGCCGTTCGTCCGGCAGGACATTATCAATACGAAATTCTCCCCCGATACGTGTGTAAGGATTACGATCATGGCGTGTCGGTTGGAAACTCCGGGAAAACGCGACAAACTCTATGTCGGATACAGGATTTCCATTCTGAGCCAGCACTATTCCGCTGACACTGCTTCTGGCCGGACGGACTGTAATATCCTCAATTCTGCATACTTCGTCGGGTTTTGTCGTGACTTTATTACTTCTTCCGGCCGTGGCGGAATATCCGCCCGCCTCAATATGATACGTTCTTCCGGCGGGCACGATAAAGCTATAATGACCATTGGCATCTGTCGAGTTTTTCTCGGGTCCCTCGAAAGGCCATTCCTTTCCTTTTTCACCGGAATAGTAAAAGTACCGCACTTTGATCCAGCCAACCGGGATGCCGTTCGGATCGCAGACGCGCCCTTCCAGGCGGCTCAGAGGTCTTTGGGACTTTTCGGAGCGTTGATATTCTCTGCGATCCTGTGCTTTTCTTGCGCTTACAAACACAAAGACGGCAATTGTCACAATGCAAGCGCAGGTTATGGCGATCCATAGGCTCTGAAGAGGCTTTTTCTTTCGTAAAATCACCCTTGTCAACAGGCCGAGCAAGATGTATGCCAGAATAGCCGCAACACCATACGTGATCTGCGTAATCAGATCCGGCGGGAGGAACAAGAATATCAAGACGAACAATACCAAACCAATCCAAATCCAATGTCGCATGATCCTTATCCCTTATTTACATCGGATTCACTTTCGATTGTATGTTCTTGAGGAAAGTTTCAATGTCGATCCTGGCTTCTGCCTTGGAGAGACGGGCTTGTTTTCGATGGAGCCTGATCGCAGCTTGTTTCTGCTTTGGATCTTTGGCCAGGCGTTCGACTTCCTGGGACAGGCCGGAGGGCACGGCAACATCGAGATGTCCGGTAAGCGCGTTCAAGGTGCGCTCCATACGGCGCTGTTGACTTTCTCGACGAGCATCTTTGGGAAGAAGGGCGAGGAAGTTTACTATCGGTGTAAACACCATTAAGAGCAGCAGAGGTGCCTGGGCCCACTCCAGGTCGTATTCACGTATAAGGGCTACAATGACAAGTATGGTGAATCCCAGAAGGCAGACGTTCATAATCATAGCCAACCATCGGATAATTCGTTTTGTCATGATGTGTCTCCTATTGAAATTACTCTGTAGACAGAGCCCGTCTTTCAATTTTGCAGGTCAAAGATCCCTTTGGCAGCCGGCTTGTTCGAGTTGCTGTTCAGCCATCGGCGCATACGGATCAAACTCACCGAGGACGCGGCCCTCTCGGTCGATCAGCGGTTTACGTGTGACATCAAGAATTCCTTTTCGTTTGGATTTAACCATATTTTCTATTCTATGAATCGATTAATATCAGGGTCAAGAGTAAACTAAAATTGAAAAATCGAAAATTAAAGAAAGAAATCTCTCCGCTCGGTTTCCTCTGGACAGGCTTAATGACGGTTTTTCCGGATTCCGGCTCCCCTCGACGTTGCTCGGGGCAGGCTTGGCCGGGATGACAGCATAACGTGTCCGCGTAGACATGGAGCATGACACCCGATTCTCATTAACGATTGATTATTTGGGAAGAGAATACAGTCGCCAGTCACTCGTCTCCAGGGAAAGAACTGGATTCCCGCCCCCGTTCGAGCCGGGGGCAGGCTCTTCGCGTGAATGACAAAGGTTGTCCGGGGGTGTGGATTTTTCCTCTATGTTTGTCGGTAATCAGGGTTTACATTTGTGTGGCGGGGGGGTATAATGCTACTCTTTACAGAAACACAGGTGTGTTGATATGGCCGAAATTGATCCATTGGCAGAGGCATTTTGTCAGATCCGCGATCCGCGTCGGATGAAGCGGTTTTTCGACGAAATCTTTACACCCGCCGAGCGTCATGATCTGGCAATGCGGTGGGAGTTGATGCATCGTCTGCGTGCGGGGCAAGCCCAGCGTCAGATCGCGGCGGATCTGGGGATCAGCCTGTGCAAGATCACCCGAGGGGCGAAAATCCTGAAAGACAAGAAGTCCGTAACACGGAATTTGCTGGAAGAACAATCGCATGACTAGGAGAGGAAATATGGACCGAAAGATCCTGTTGCACGAAAAAGACATTCCGAAGAAATGGTACAATCTGGCGGCCGATCTGCCGACGCCGATGCTGCCGCCGCTGGGGCCGGACGGGAATCCGGTCAATCCCGAAATGCTGACACCGGTGTTCCCGATGAACCTGATCGAGCAGGAGGTCAGCCCGGAGCGATGGATCGATATTCCGGAGGAGATCCTGGATATCCTGTACCGATGGCGTCCCGGGCCGCTGCGTCGTGCAGTGTATCTGGAACGGTATCTGGATACGCCAGCCAAGATCTATTACAAGGACGAGAGCACATCTCCGCCGGGCAGCCACAAGCCGAATACGGCCGTGCCGCAGGCGTGGTACAACAAGCAGTTCGGGATCGAGCGGCTGACAACCGAGACTGGGGCGGGGCAGTGGGGCTCAGCTCTTGCGTTTGCGTGCAAGCTGGTGGGTCTGGAGTGCAAGGTGTTCATGGTTCGGATCAGCTTTGATCAGAAACCGTTCCGCAAGCTGATGATGCAGACGTGGGGGGCCAATTGTATCGCGAGCCCGAGCACCGAGACGAATGCGGGTCGTGCGATTCTGGAGAAGATGCCTGATACGCCGGGTTCGCTGGGGATTGCGATTTCCGAGGCGATCGAGCAGGCGGTGACCGATCCGGCCGGCAAGACGCGATATTCGCTGGGTAGCGTGCTGAATCATGTAATGCTGCATCAGACGATCATCGGGCAGGAGGCAAAAGCCCAGCTTAAGAGCATCGGCGAAAAGATGCCGGACGTGGTGATTGGATGTGCCGGCGGCGGGAGCAATTTTGCAGGTCTTGCGTTTCCGTTTACTGCGGACAAAATCAACGGTGCAGATATCGAGATTATTCCCGTGGAGCCGACGGCATGTCCGACGCTGACCCGGGCACCGTTTGCGTATGACTTCGGCGACACGGCATGTACGACACCACTGCTGCCGATGTATTCGCTGGGGCACGACTTTGTGCCGCCGCCCATTCACGCGGGAGGTTTGCGGTATCACGGCATGGCTCCGCTGGTTTGCCAGTGCGTAGTCGAGGGTCTGCATACACCGCGGGCGATCGATCAGATCGAATGCTATGAAGCGGCAATAACCTGGGCGCAGACGGAGGGCTTTATCTGTGCACCGGAGACCAGTCATGCCGTAGCCGCGACAATTCAGGAGGCCAAGAAGGCCAAGGAAGAGGGTAAGGAAAAGGTGATCCTTTTCAACTACAGCGGACATGGTTTAATGGACCTGACAGGATACGATGCATACTTATCGGGGAAACTGGATCGGTACAGCCTGCCGGATGAGATGCTGGAGAAGACGGAGGAATGCTTGAAGAAACATCCGCAGGCGGAAGCGCGGAAAAGCGGTAAATGGTGATTGGTTCCATCATAATCAAGTAAACCGAGGCAGCCGGGATTGTATGGTCCCGGCTGTTTTTTTATAGAATAAAGAAAAGGACTATTACGAATTTTCACGAACCAGTACATCGAACTATCTCGGATTTTCTCGGTTTCTCTCGGGATCGGCTAAGGCCGGCGTGACAAAGAAGCATACCCGCGTAAGCACAGGCATGACACCCACCTAGAGACAGGAGATAGGTATAACCGTCCTGACGGAAGAACAACCAGAGCTAATTTTTCATTTAGAATGGTGTTATAGGGCCTGTGCGGCGGCCATCTGCTTGACATAGACATCCTGCTGCGGATAGGGAATGGTCAGGCCGTTTTTTTCCAGGGCGACTTTGATTTGTTCGGTCAGGTCGAAATATACGCCCCAATAATCAGTGGCGTTGACCCAGGGACGAACGACAAAGTTGACACTGCTATCGGCCAGGGCGGAGACGGCCACAACCGGGGCCGGATCGGAAAAGATGCGCGTATCAGCGGCGATTACCTGCTGGATTACTTCCCGGGCTTTCTTGAGGTCATCATCGTAGGAAACTCCGAACACCATATCCACGCGCCGGGTGCCATTGACTGTATAATTAACGATATTGCCGCCGGTGACCTGGGCGTTGGGGATAATGATCCGCAGGTTGTCGGGTGAATCGAGAATCGTGTTGAAGATTTCGATATGGCGGACGATTCCCTTGGTACCTGCAATCTCGACAAAGTCACCGACCCGGAAGGGACGGAAAATGGTCAACAGAATTCCAGCGGCGAAGTTAGCCAGCGAACCCTGCAGCGCCAGGCCGACGGCCAGCCCGGCAGCACCGAGAATGGCCACGAATGAGGTGGTTTTGATCCCCAGTTTTTCCAGGACCGCGACAATGACGAAAATGAAAAGGGCGGTCCGTACGAGGCCGGCAACGAACTTATGCAGTGTGACATCGACCTTGGTCCCGGCAAGGGCTTTTTCCGTGAGTTTGCCTGCTAAGACGGAAATCCACCGGCCAACAATCAAAATTACCAATGCATAGAGCAAATTGAGGCTGTTGGTTGCCAGGTACTCATAGATCTTTTGCAATAATTCTTGCATTATATGATCCTTCCAAAAGTGATTATTGGTTTCTGTTTAGAAATTCCAGCCGACGCCGAGAATGTATTTGACATCGGTGCTTCCCTGGCCTGTGGCAGGAGTAGCATCGTAATCGAAAATCGTCCGGAAGTTGGTAAACATATTTTCCGTAATAGAAGCTCGGATCTCGGCGGTGGTGGTGAGGTAATAGTCGGAAAACCGACCGAAACTCGGGTAGTAGGTCAGATCGTTGACGAATTTTATTTTATCGGTGAGTTTGGTGTCAAAGTGATAAGCGGCGTGCAGGGAGGTTTCATTATTATTGCCGGTATCATTTTTGAACCGTTCGGTCAGGTAAGCAACACCGAGTTCAGTGGAGAAATTGATGTCGGGTTTTTCGATCCATTGGTAACCGCCTCCGGCTGCGCCGATGACACGTCGGTCCAGTTTGGCAATTTTATCGGTTTCGTAACGACCTTCCAGGAATCCGTATAATCGATCCGTGAAGAAGTAATCATATTTCGCGCGGGTTTTCCACCAGTTCTCGGTAGTCTCATCTTCGCCGGTATCCGGATCTTCCTGCTTGCTGCGACCATAGTCGGCGCCAAGAGTGGTCCGGTCCTTTTCGGTACGGCGTGAGGCGGTGGCGCCGGCCTGTACCGTTTCAGATTTTGTATTACCATGGACACTGGTTAATCCCACCGAGACGCTGCCTTCCCATTGTGGAGGTGCAACTTCGGGGGGATTAAGGGCCTGGATGTCGGACAGGGCGATTTCCTGCGCCTGGATTAAATCGCTTCCCGACAGTTTGATTTTATCTGTCTGGCTTCCGGTAATCGATTGCTGCAGAACAGTGCCGTCTGCCAGGACAAGTTTGGCCGGTTCCTTCATAGTGAAAGTCCGGACATTTTTCATATCGATCGTAACCGATCCGATAAACTCGGTCGTGAAGGACATTTTCCCCTCGATGATGTTCTCGACTGTTCCGGTCAGTCGATCTCCATTGGTTAACTGTACTTCGTCGGCTTTCATGACTTCTGCAAAAAGCAGGAATGGAAGCACGAATAGAATTAAAAAAGAGATAGAATTCTTCATGGACATACTCCTATTTTCCTGGTAATTTCAGAACGGCTTAACTGGATTTTCCTGTAAATAGTTTATCTGCTGTGTTCACTATAACAAGGAAAAAGAGTTTGGCGTATATTGTCGGTTCTTTCGACAATACAGGCTAAGTTTGTTTCTGTGCTGCTTACCTTCAGGCTTTTCCACGTTAATACGGTAGATCCAAAATACATACAACCTCACCACACCAAAGACCCTTGTCGGGGGTCCTTGGTGTGGTTTTTTAACTGCTTCTGTGCTGTCTGTTTTGGACTTTCCGTCCCAGTAAAGTATTGCGAAACAATACAAGGAGTTATTATTGATAAAAGTTGGTTGCTTCCGTCTCTTCCACATCCCTGTCCAGTTGATCGCTGTTCATTACGATCCTGAATCGTACGTCTCCTTCTTTCAGCGCTTTGATTGTAATCTCCCATGTCGCTTTCGCCTTCGGGGCGAGACTTGGCAGAGGAGCAAAGGTCACAACACCGTCCGACAGAGTTCCTCGTGTAGCTCCTTTGGAGGATACGTATTCCATGAACTGTCCTTCGAGAATTCCTTTAATAACGATGTTTGTATCCACTGCAGTTCCCTGATTGGTTACTGTGATCTGGTAGGTTTCATTGGTTCCGACTTCAATGGGATCTTCCACGTCAATGACTTCAAGCAAAATCGCAGCAATGCCCTTGACAGAGGTCTGAGCCGACGCCGATACGGCCGCAGCGCACGTGGCTGTTGCAGAGGCAGTATTGGAAAGTGTTGCTGCCCGCGTAGGCATATAGGTTACCAGCAATGTCTTTGACGCATTCTGTGGCAGTTCGCCCAATTCCCATCGAAGTTTGGAGCCTATCATCTTGCCACCATCCGTTACGCGGACATCTTCCACCCCATCCGGTATGGTATCCTCGACCACAGTCTTTTGTGCGGTTGCGGTTCCCGTATTTTTAACGGTGATCGTATATTCAGCCCGTCGTCCGAGATAAAGAGTTTTGGGCCCTTCCTTAACAATCTGTAATACGGGCTGCGTCACTACTGTCGTGGAGGCCACAGATTCCGCTTTGAGATCTCCATCGGCCATTGCCGTCGCCTTCAGAGGATAACGGCCCACTTTGGCCGCTTTGGTTTTAACGGTGTATTCCTTTGCCTGTCCGGCTCCCAGAGCGCCCACATTAATGTTGATCGTTTTCTGTCCTTCGACCGTGGTAAGCCCTTCCGGCAAAGCCGCGACTACTTTGACATTAGAAGCGGTTCCCGATCCGTTGTTTCGTACGATAATCCGTACGGGGATTTCATCACAGATCAGTACAGCCTCCTGGATCGTATGTGCAACAACCAGTTGTGCCTCGACAATATCTGTCCTGGCACACGCGGGAATTACATAACTTGCATTGGCACAATTTACGATTTGTCCTGTCTTATCCGCATATCCGGAAACGAGAAAAGTTTTACTCTCGCCGGGCCCCATACCAGGTATATCCCAGGTGAGGACACGACCGTCCTTTTTAGCGTTCGGTTCCGACTTCTGATAGACAAAACCGTCCGACAAGGCCTCCATGATCGTCACGTTGGAAAGGGGCATATCAGTCAGGTTCGTAGCCACGATTTTATAGTCGAACGGCGCATTTATATTCGCCTGTTGGGGCATGATCTTTTCAATTTTCAGGATTCCACAGTCATTACAGGGCAGGGTACGAGTGACCTCGTTGGGGCCCTGTTCAGGTGTTACGGTCCTGGTGGGTTTCGGTGCAGGTGTGGGTGCGGGCTTGGGTATTTGGGCCTGCGCGATTTTTGTACGTTGCAAATCAATCCAGGCTTCACATTCATCGGACCAATGCATCTTCTTGGCCAGTTCGGGCGGGACTGGCCCCAAACCTTCCTTAGCGCAATAGCTTTTGCAACTGTAATGACATCCAGTCAATAATAGAATTAACCCTATCAGCAGTAGGGTTGTCATGATTTTTCGTTTATTTCTCATTTATATTTCCCCCGCTATTGGTATTGATTGACTGCTTACACGACGATGTAATTCAAACAAGTGGGCGGATCTTTGCCTCTGTGGTAAAGTCTTTCTTTTGTCCACTCTCCCGAGTTTATTTCCAGAAGGAATTTTAAAATAGAACGGATACGGACCAATCCGTTATTTCCTGCAGGATACGGGATGTCGTTTTGATTCCTCCGTGTCTCCATGCGGCGCACTTTGAAGCTTGAAAGGCCGGGAAAAAACTGATTCATCGGTACTAAAAATTTGAAGACTTTAAAAAATGCCCCATCCCCATATTCCCTAACCTCCGCTCCCGTTTTCTCCCCAAAAGAATGCATACTCCCCTCACGCGTGATCAGCCCGGTTTTTGCCACTTACTACCGAAGACACGGCAAAGCAGCCAGCTTGTCGCGATATACTTTGTGAGTTAGGCAAAAAAGCATAATACGATCCAAGCTGTCAGGAATCAATCTATCGGTATTTATTGGAAATGCAAGCAAAAAAACCAGCATATCACCCATATTCGACGACACGGTGGGAAGCCCTTGTAAGAGCGAATACAAAGAACGCATTTTGGAGTAGATCCAGAGATGCCTATAACAGCATCCCAATACGAATTAGCGGGGAAAAATTACTTGAAATTGAATTCCTGAGCAGGATAATCGAACTTTTTAAGCCGTCAGGACGTACACGACGGTACGGGGGATAAAAACACAGACAGGGGGACATTCTGCCCCGTATTGATTGAGGAGAAACGGTGCTATGACAGATGTGGCGCAGGTGGGCAGGTTGGTAGAGGAAAAAAGCGGTTTTGTCCGCTCGCTTCTAGGCGAGTTTGACAAGGTGATTGTCGGACAGCGGTATATGCTGGAGCGGATGCTGGTAGCGCTTCTGGCCAATGGGCATATTCTGCTGGAAGGCGTTCCCGGTCTGGCCAAAACGACGGCGGTAACCGTGCTGGCCCGTGCGATCCGGGCCCGTTTTCAGCGGATTCAGTTTACCCCCGACCTGCTGCCGGCGGATTTGACGGGAACGCAGATTTACCGGCCATCGGATGGGGAGTTTGTGACGCGGAAAGGGCCGATCTTTGCCAATCTTATTCTGGCCGACGAGATCAACCGGGCCCCGGCCAAGGTACAAAGCGCCCTTCTGGAGGCGATGCAGGAAAAGCAGGTGACCATCGGACAGGAGACGTATTCCGTGCCGGAACCGTTTCTGGTGCTGGCGACGCAGAATCCCATCGAGCAGGAGGGTACGTATCCGTTGCCGGAGGCGCAACTGGATCGCTTCATGCTCAAGATCAAGATCGATTATCCGGACAAGGCCCAGGAACGGGCGATCCTGGACCGGATGGCCGAGACGAATAAGCACTTCGATGTGGCGCCGGTCATCTCGCCGGAGGATATTGTTGCCGTGCGGGGCGTGCTTGACCAGATTTACATCGACGACAAGATCAAGGATTATATCGTCGATCTGGTTCTGGCGACACGGCAGCCGGAGCAGTACGGATTGTCGATCCAGCCGTTGATCAACTATGGGGCTTCTCCCCGTGCTTCGATTTATCTGGCGCTGGCTGCCAAGGCGATGGCTTTTCTGCAGGGGCGCGGCTATGTCACACCGCAGGATGTCAAGAGCATCGGGATGGATGTTCTGCGGCACAGGGTGATTGTCAGCTATGAAGCCGAAGCCGAAGAGAAAACCAGTGAGGACATCATTCAACAGATTTTTGATAACATCGAAGTACCCTGACGGGGTGTTTCCTTATTCTATCCATTGGATGTGTTTCCATGCTCGATCCGGAACTGGTTAAGAAAATACGTCAGATACAGATATTTACCTCCCATGCGGTCAATGCGGACTTTGCGGGGCAGTATGAAAGTGTGTTCAAGGGCCGGGGGATGGAGTTTGAGGAGGTTCGAGAATATGTTCCGGGGGACGATATCCGCACGATCGACTGGAATGTGACGGCCCGCGCGGGTCGGCCGTATATCAAACGTTATGTGGAGGAGCGCGAGCTGACGGTGATGCTACTGGTTGATTTAAGCGCTTCGGGGGCGTTCGGGACGGTCGGCAGGCTGAAAAATGAGTTGGCGGCGGAATTGTGTGCGGTGCTGGCCTTTGCGGCGATTCGCAGTAATGACAAGGTAGGGCTTATCATTTTTACCGATGAGGTCGAGCTGTTTATTCCACCCAAGAAGGGCAGCGGGCACGTGCTGCGTCTGATTCGGGAACTGCTTGGATTTCAGATCCGACGAAAACGGACAAATATCTCCCTGGCGCTGGATTATCTGGCCCGGGTGATTAAAAAGAAGGCGACGGTTTTTCTGGTGTCCGATTTTATGGCGGATGACTTTGCCCAGACCCTTTCGCTGGTGAATCGAAGACACGATATCATCGCTGTTTCGGTACGGGATCCGGCTGAGATGGCGCTGTCTTCTGTAGGACTGATCGAGTTTGCCGACGCCGAGACCGGTGAGGCTGTGCTTATTGATACGTCCAGCCGGACTTTTCGCAAGCAGTACGAGCAGCAGCATGCACAACAATCGCAACGGCTTATGAGCACCTTTCGGTCCATCAACGTGGACTGTATCTCCGTCCGGACCGATGTTTCTTATATCCAGGACCTGGTACGTTTTTTCCACATGCGACATCGCAGGCTGTAACGAACCATGAAATCGTTTGGAAAACAATTTGTTCCTGTCTGGTGTGAAGGAATCAGCCGACGAAACGGGTTGATTGTGTTTATGATCCTGCCGGTTCTGTCCTTGGTTCTGATGGGATGTAGTGACAAGAAACGGGAATCCGATGGGGCGGGCTTTGAAGTAGAAACGGAGTATCAGCGAGGTCCTTTGAGGGTGATTCAACGTCTCAGTAAATCCGAGATTGTCTTGTCGGATGTGCTGATTCTGGAACTCGAAGCGGATATCGAGTCCGGTTATGAAGTGGAAATGCCTTCTCTGGAATCGGACCTTGGCAAATTCCATGTGCTGGATTGGGAGGATGGGGGTAACCATTTTGGTGAAAAGGGGAGGATGGTTCATACCATTCAATACCGACTCGAACCTCTCGAACCGGGACAATGGTGGCTGGATGCCTTCGCCTTCACGTATCGTGCGGAGGGAAAGGCCGAAGAGGAATCCACGATTGTCGATCGTACACTGACGACCGAGCCTGTGAAAATCACAGTTACTTCCCTGATCGCCGAACAGGGAGGGGAATTAACGATTTCGGATATCGAAGGAGTTGTGTCCGTGCCGCGACGATATTCTTGGGTATGGATTATGGTCGGGTTATGCGGATTGTTTGCGGGAGTAGGATTGATCATTTGGCGATGGTCACGATGGCGCATGGCGACCGGGGCAAAGCGGGAACTTCGATCCGCTCATGAGATCGCCTATGAACGGCTGCGTGTTTTATTGGCCGAGCAACTGATTGAATCGGGGCATTTTAAGGAATTTACCGAACGAATCAGCGGGATTCTGCGTCACTATATTGAGGATCGATTCGGCCTTCGTGCGCCTGAAAGAACGACTGAAGAGTTTCTTGTCGAGGTAAAAGCGGCGAAGGTTTTTGAGGACCGGACCAGAGACGATCTGGCCCGCTTCATGGAACACTGTGATCTGGTCAAATTCGCCCGATATCCGTCCGGAACGGAGCAAATGAACGAGTCGCTGGAGTTGGTAAGGACATTTATCGACCGTTCGAAAAGTGAACTTTGCAAGATTGATGTAAAGACAGGACAACGAATCATGGAAACGGAGGCGGTATAGATGCAGTTGCATTCTCCATGGGCATTGTTACTGCTATTCCTTGTGCCGGTGCTCTATCTGCTCCGTCGCCGCC
The DNA here is from genome assembly GCA_016926155.1 of Sedimentisphaerales bacterium. Lineage (GTDB taxonomy): Bacteria > Planctomycetota > Phycisphaerae > Sedimentisphaerales > Anaerohalosphaeraceae > JAFGGE01. Next base: position 21,997 of record JAFGPC010000094.1, on the reverse strand, counting down.
GGCGATTTACGGCGGGAGTGCGTTTTTCCGATATTCGCCGTTTTGGGGATTGTCCGGTTTCGGTCCGGCAGCGATTGCAGGGACTGCCGTTCTGGCTTCGGCTGTTCTGTCTGGTCCTGCTGATTGTCGCTCTGGCCCGGCCTCGAAAAGGCACGGCGATCGAATCGGTTTCGACGGAGGGCGTTGCCATGGAGATCGTTGTGGATCGCTCCTCCAGTATGTCGGAAAAAATGCTGTTTGACCGGCAAGAGTTGAATCGTCTGGAAGTCGTGAAAAAAGTAGCCGAGGAGTTTGTTGTCGGTAATACGAAGGATTTGAAGGGGCGTCCGGGGGATTTGATTGGCTTGATTAGCTTTGCCAGGTATGCCGATACGCTTTGTCCTCTGGTACACAGTCATGAGGTGCTGCTGGATTTCTTGCGCGATACGCAAATTGTTCAATTACGCAGTGAAGACGGAACGGCTATCGGCAATGCTATTGGGCTTGCGGCGGCGCGGCTTAAGAAGGCGGAACAGCAAATTCAGGAAAACAACGCCCGACTGATGCATTCGGGTGGCGATGAAAGCTCGGAAACACCGGACTTTACGATTAAGAGCAAAATTATTATCCTGTTGACGGACGGACGGGACACGATTGAAGAAAGCAAACCGCTGGAAGCGGCAGCTTTGGCCCGCGACTGGGGAATTAAGATTTATACAATAGGGATCGGCTCGGAAACTCTGCCCCGCGGTTTTTTTGACTTGCGAGGCCAGACCGGTCCGGATGATCGCTTGCTGACCGGCATCGCACAGATGACCGGTGGTTTTTACGGACGGGCGACGGATACCGAAACCTTACGTGAAATCTATCGTCGGATCGATGAACTGGAAAAGACAGAGGTCAAGAGCATACAATATGTGGATTTTGCCGAGCAGTTCAGTCCCTGGGCATTGGGAGGATTGTTGTTGTTGCTTTTGGAAATGCTCTCCGGCTGTACAATATTTCGAAAGATTCCTTAGAGGCGAACATGCGACTGGGTAACTATGATGCATTATGGTTGTTGTTTTGCATCGTTGTGATGCTAATCCCGGCCTATGTCTGGAATTTCTATCGCAAGAGGCGGGGTTTGAGGCGGCTAGCGGAATCGTCTTTACTTGGCCATATCAACAATTCGGTCAGTGTGGGTCGGCAGGTATTCAAAATGATCCTTCTGATGATTACATTTGCAGTGATAGTTATTGCTCTTACCCGGCCGGCCTGGAACCCTCAGCCCCGCCCGGTCAAGCGCCAAGGCCGTGATGTGGTGATCCTGCTGGATGTTTCCCGTTCAATGCTCGCCGAAGATTTGCGTCCCAATCGTCTTGAGCGTGCTAAACTGGCCATCAATGACCTGATCGACCGACTGGGGGGGGATCGGATCGGGATTATTACCTTTGCCGGAAACAGTTCCGTCAAGTGTCCTCTTACGCAGGATTATGCCTTTGTGCGGATGGTCCTGGATCAGCTTACGACGGAAAGTACGACCCGGGGCGGGACGAACGTGGGGGATGCCATTCGGGATGCGGCGGATAAACTTTTTGATGAAGAAGAGCGACAATATAAGGACATCATTTTGATCACTGACGGCGAAGACCATGACAGCGCCCCCGTCGATGCGGCCGCCAAGGCAGGACAAATTGGGATTCGCATTATTGCCGTGGGGCTCGGGAATGAAACTCAGGGAACGCGAATTCCTCTGTATGATGAGCGAGGCAATCGCAGTTTCCTGACGTATGAAGGCCGTGAGGTATGGACCAAACTAGACGGCAAGACACTGCGGGATATTGCTACTGCCACGCCGGGAGGCCGGTATATTCCTGTGGAGACCGGCACGTTTGATCTGGGCCAGATCTATGAAGATCTGGTGACATCTGCACAAAAGAGAGAACTTGAGTCGATGACGGCGATGCAATATGATGAACGATTTCAGGTGTTTCTGTTTTTAGGAATTGTGATACTTCTTTGGGAGGCACTGGTAAGTGAACGTCGTAAGGCGTAATCGTTGGATTGTTGGGGTAATATACTTTGTCCTCTTATCATCCGCCTGTATGGCTTCCGTTCGCGGGCTGGTAAAAGAAGGGAATCGTCTGTATTCCGGAGGACAGTATGATGAAGCGGCCCAGGCATATGATCGTGCAATAAAGGATGACAAAAAGTGCGTGCAGGCCCAATACAATCGTGCCAATGTGGCCTATAAGTTAAAAGATTATGACAATGCGATAGAACTGTATAGGGAGGCCGCCGCCCAATCCTTTGATCCTGTCTTAGCGGCGGTAGCCAAATATAACCTAGGCAATGCATATTTCCAAAAAGGGAAGAAGCAGACTGAGGACGAACCGGAGGCGGCTATCGATTCGTTGGAACAGGCGATTGACTCGTGGCGGCAGTCGCAGCAGATGGATGCGGACAATTCATCCGCCGCTCGAAATATTGAAGTGAGCCGACTTCTCATTCAACAATTGCAGGAACGGCTTGAAAAACAAAAACAAGAGAAACAGCAACAAAAACAGCAGCAGGATCTGGGTGAAAAGCTTAAAGAACTGCTTAAGGAACAACAACAACTTTCTGAACAGACGCAACAAAACCAACAGGAGCAACAACAGGGAGAAAAAACGGCGCAACAGGTCCGAGGGGAAAATCAGCAGATTGCCAAGCAACAGTCGGACCTGAAGGAACGGACGCAGGAGACGCTGGAACAAATGCGGCAGGCGGCACAAGATGAGTCATCCGAAGCGACCGAAGAGCAAGATATGCCTCAACAACAAAATCCACCACTTACGCAGGCAGCAGAGGAATTAGCGGAGGCAGTCGGACAGCAGGAAAAGGCTCTTGAAGACTTGAACGAGTCCCGCACGTCCCAAGCCGGGGAAGCACAGGACAAGGCGGCCGAGCAGATTCAAAAAGCGATTGATAAGCTGCCTAAGAATCAGCAGCAACAGGAGCAGCAGGCGAATCAAGAACAGCCGCAAAACCGGGAGCAGAACCAGGAAAAACAGAACGAGACAACACACCAACAGGATCAGAAGCAAGAACAGCAGACGAATGAAGAATCACAACAGGAGCAGCCGATAAGCGAGGAGGAACTCAAGGAAATGCAGGCTGTCCAGGCAAAGATGGAAGAGATTCTCGATAAGGAGCAAAAGGATAAACGGCAGCGAATGATTTTACGTCGATCACAGCAAAAGGTAGAAAAGGACTGGTAACGTGATGTCGTACATGCGGGGCATTCTGATTGGATTTTGTTTATTGATCGTGCCGGTGGTGGTTGTGGCACAGGAAGAAGTTCAAATTCAGGCAACCGTGGACAAATCCAGGCCGATCTATGTTGGGGAAGGATTTTTATATAAAATTGTCATTGATGGAGACAATCAACCGGGCCAGCCCGATCTATCCCCTCTGGCTCAGTTCCAGCCTCGCACAGCCGGGAATAAGGATGTTTCCCAGACGGTAACGACTATCATCGGAAATCGGCAGGAAACGAAAACGACGAAGCGTTTGGAAATGAATTACATTCTAACCGCTTCCAACGCTGGAACCTTTACCTTGCCCTCCCTTTCCATTACTCATAAGGGAAAGACGTACCAAACCAATCCCATTTCGATCACTGTAATCCAACCGGAAGCGACGAAACAGATGGACATCGAGATCGAAGTGTCAACTGTCAATTGCTATGTTGGTGAACCGGTGGAAGTCATTGTTCATTGGTACCTATGGGCCAGTATTGTGCAGGGGCAACTGCTCCATGATTTTGGTTTCAATATGCCGGTCCTGAACAATCATGCATTTCTCGTAGAAGATTTAAGCCTGTCCGGGTCCGGCAATCGGACGGTGAACGTGAACGGACAGGCTGTGCCTTATGCTGCCGAGCAGGTGGAACACAATGGAGTCGCCTCGGTTAAAGTATCTTTCGCTAAACTCCTGATTCCACAGAGGTCCGGACCAGCTGAGATCGATCCGGTTACCATCTCGGCGGATATTGCCGTAGAGCGAGTGCAAAGCCGGGATCGTTTTGGTTTTCCTGATCCTTTTGGCGCCCGGTACCGCTATCAGCGTTTTGCCGCTTCGACCAATCCGGTTCAGCTTGATGTGAAATCACTTCCCGCGCAGGGCAAGCCGGCCGATTTCTATGGTTTAGTGGGCCGATATGCGATCAGCGCGACGGCTCAGCCCACTACGGTTAATGTGGGAGATCCGATCACGATTACCATTCTTATAGGAGGGAACTATTTGAGGCCGGTCCAATGGCCGGACCTGGAATCGGTGCCGCATATGGCTGATTGGTTCAAGATTCCCACCGATCAGGCCGGCCCGGAGATTCAGGATGGCCGGAAGGTATTCACCCAGACACTTCGGGCGATATCAGATAATGTGACGGAGATCCCCGGAATTCCTTTGACGTATTTTGATACAGATCAAGAACAATATATAACTATTCACAGTGAACCTATCCCCTTGGATGTGGCAGCGACCAAGATTGTCACGACAGCGGATGTCGAAGGACGATCCATGATTTCCGTCAGCCGACAGGTCGAAGCCGCTAAGAAGGGGCTCAGCGCCAATATTGAAGATGCCCATGTGTTAAAGAACCAACAGTTTGTTCCAACTCTTGCTCTGATCCAGCCGATTTATACAGCGATATGGGGTCTTCCTCTGGTGACACTGCTGGGAAGTATTATGGCCAAATTTCTCTCCCGTCAATCCCCCCAAAAGAAGGCGGCTCGACGGCGAAAAACGGCCTGCAGCCGGGCTATCGCGAGGATAAGCAAAACAGGCTCTTTATTGGGAGACGAGAAACGAGCTGCATTGGCGGCCGCCATGAAACAGTATATTGCCGACCATTTCGATCGCACGGCGGTTTCTTTGACTTCTCTGGATTGCGAGCAGCTTATTCTAATCCGCTGCAACGACGCCTCCGTCGCTCTGGAGTTTCGTCGTTGGCTTGAAGCATTACAGGCATCTGTGTATGCCGGTGGACAGTTGAGTGATTTTAAAGAAAACAGCGAAGAGATTATGACCTTGATACGAGCAATTGAGAAGAAATTTAAATGAGACGAAGCAGCATTTTCAATCTATATTTATTGGCCACCATTCTTTGCATGCCGGCTTGTTATGCTACAAGGATGAATGAGCAAGATCTGTATTCTCTTTTTCGACAGGCCAATGATGCATTCCGTCAGGCGAATAATATCACTGATGATCCGCAGGCGGCGGGTCAACTCTATCAACAGGCTGTCCTTGGATATGAGAGTATTATAGAACAAGGAGGTATCCGAAACGCCGGATTATACTATAACCTGGCTAATGCATATTTGCTCAGTGACGACATCGGTAGGGCGATCCTTAATTATCGTCGGGCCCAAGCCTTGGACCCGACCAATCCGGACATTCAGAAAAATCTGATGTTTGCGCGAAGCCAAAGTGTGGACCAGGTACAGACCCGGGCACGGAAACGGGTTCTCCAGAGACTCTTTTTCTGGCATTATGATTTTTCTCCCCGCTCCAAATTTATTGTGGCCTGTTTGTGTTTCGCTTTTTGCTGCTTGGCGCTGACAGCGCGAGTCTGGTGGTCTCGTATTCCAGGAACCGTCATTACTTCGATTGTCTTGGGTATGATTTTCTTATGCATGGCCGGTTCTGTCGCGGTCGATCACTATATAGAGAACCATTTTCGAAGTGGAGTAATCATTGCCAAGTCGATCACAGCCCGGCAAGGGGATGGGGCTTCCTATGCCGAGGCATTCAAGGAGTCCCTGCATGCCGGATCGGAGTTTGACCTTATCGAGCAGCGGACCGGCTGGTGGCATATTGAGTTGGCCGATGGGAATCGGGGCTGGATTCCGGACAAGGCGGCCGATCTGATATGATCCGTACAGTGCAATTTTGCGACTTTTAAGTGAAAAACGCTTGACAGTCAGGAAAGGTTGGTTATAGTTACGCGTCTGAATATATTCGGGGCCGTAGCTCAATTGGTTAGAGCATCGGACTGTCGATCCGAAGGTTGAGGGTTCGAGCCCCTTCGGCCTCGTTACATAAGTCTAAAGCTTCCAAGCAGTTATGTTTGGGAGCTTTTTTCATGGGAACCCTCCGGAATGGCACTGCAACAGAATTGCAACAGACTTTTACTGACCACTTTCTCCGCAGCTTGCCTTGCACGACTGACCAGATCGTCCGCTACAGCAAGGTAGAACCTCTGGGTGGTGTCAAACTTGGCATGACCAGCAATGACCATCACATCATGTTGACTGAGTCCTTGAGCAAGCAGGTTACTGAGGGCGGTACAGCGAAGATCGTGGAATTTGCCATGCCTCACGTTTGCCTTCTTCAATATCTGCTTAAAATGCTGGGTAAAGTTGTTTACGACCTTGATCCGGGAAGCAGAGTAGCTCCACTTGCCATTGGTCCGTAGTTGCTGGATGTGATCATACCGCTGGGCGGGCACAAAAACATACGGATAACCAGGTTTCTGATTGGCTTGGTGCTCGGTCAACAAGGATATCAGTTCCTCTGTTAGCGGAAGTGTTCTGCAATCAGAATCCTTGACCTCCCAACGCCACGTCTCTATGGTGTCCGCTTTGGGTCGGACCTCAATGGTTTGGGCCTCGAAGTCAATATCTGCCCAGGTCAGATTCAGAAGCTCGCTCTTACGCATCGCTGTGGTAAGGGCGAGCGGGATAAGCAGGTCCCATCGTAAAGCGTATTTTTCACGACATTGCCGAGAAGCCCTCAGAATTTGCTCACATTCCTTCTGGGAATACGTCCGCACTGACTTTTTGGGCACCCTTGGCTGTTTGACTCTGGCAAGAGGATTGCTCTCCAATTGCCCCCGATCTGTTGCCAGTTGGAATATCCGTCGCAATTCGCGAAGCTTCTTGCCCACAGTGGCTGGACTATCCTTTTGATCAAGGCGAAGCTGGAGGAAACGCTCAGCATGACGCAAACCAATCTGCTGATAGTCAATATCACCAATTGCCTCAATAAAATGTTTCATCGCCGTCGCATACTCGACTTGAGTGCTTTCTCTTATCTGATCTCCCGTTCGTTTCAGCCAATCCTGCCAGAACTCACTAAGCCGCATGGATTCCGGTTCCACAACACCCATCCGCAGTTCCCGTTCCAATTGAGCCCGCTGTTTCTCCGCCCTCCGCCTGTCGCCATGGCCAAGTGACTTCTGCCGCCGTCGGCCATTCTCATCGGTATAGAGCAGATAGTACGTAAACCGCTTGCCATTCGCGGACGGTCTTTGCCAGAGTGTTACCATTACTTTCACAATTCACCTCCTTTCTGATGCCGGTAACAGCTCGGGCTGATCCGGGGATCATTATAAAGGGTAAAAAAACGTGTGCCAGTCAAATCAGTTTCCATAGGTAGTTTCCTTCTCAATCCACTGCCGGACTGCCTCCAGTGGGTACAGCACTTTGTTACAAATTGACAGACGGGGCAAGCCACGCATCCGTTTTAGATGTTCGATTACGTTATGAGGATCTTTGGAACTACTGATCTCGCGAATACGCAAGAAATCGATCAATTCTGCCTCCGTCAAGACTTCTGGAAATTGGGTGATTCTCCTAGGTTCCCCAGGAGTGGGTATGTTTAAGGGTATCATATTTTTGCTCTTATGATCCATGGAAGCAGAATTCCGCTCGACTACATTTGTTAAGCGTCCAAGAGCCGTCCAATATGAGGTTTCTCAACCTGGACAAAAAAAACGGCGATTATGGTATCATCAGAAGCGATCCGTCCAAGTGTCCAAGTTGTCCATGTTATTTCCCATTGTTTATATATATGCATCTTAATACCCTTCCTTTTTCTTCTTACCTACTTCGATTTATTTTTATATCTATTTGTTATATCTAACCTGGACATCCTGGACAGAATCACAAAAAAGCCAATTTAAATTCAAAAAACCAAGGTTTTCCCGTCCAGAAAGAATGAGATTGATCATGGACGTTCCTGGACATGTTGGACGCATTTCACTCCGGAATGAGATCATCATCGCCATATTCACTCCAGTCAGGTTCATCCTTCTTTTGTAATCCTGAATAGTATCGCTGTCTTTTACCTTTCTCATCAGGAACAGAGTCTCGTCCATTCGCATCAACATTTGGAAATAGATGTTTGATCTCCTTGCCAAGAGTTACAACACTTGGTTTTTTATGCCCATTTTCCTCACAATAAATGCATAATTCCCTGTAGATTTTCTCGCGGTACACCTTATCCAACTCTGAACTGGGTACATAATTATCCAACAGAAATGCACGGATAGGATCTGCTTCCCGACGATAATCATCCAATGCTGCTCGACATACTGCTGGCTCGATGAAACCACCAGATTCTCGGAGACTTTTCAATCCAAGTATGGCCAGATTCAGAATACCAGGAAGCTCCGCTTCAAGCTGTTCTTTGAGGCGTTTATTTTGTTTTTCTTTGGGAATAACCGCATTAAATGGGCACAAGATTACTCGACGCCAGACACCCTCGCTACGATCCCGAAATCGTGGTAATTCGTTTGTTAGAATCATCATTTTAGCCGTTGGAAAATCATCAATAGGATCCCGATATTTTCGTTCAAAACTGATTCGGTCACCCCCTGTGTATTCTTTCAGTATAGATTCCGCATGAAGTTCGATTTCTCGTGATGCTTCGTTGGTAATATTTAGACGTTTACCAAAAGTCGCTCCTATGGCAAAAGGATTGCTAAATCGTGAAAGCGGGACATTTGAAACGTTTAATGATCCAACCAGAGCAGTGCAAATATGGCTATACACTCCTTTTCCATTTGATCCTGAGCCATAACCAAGAAAAAAACGCTGTTCACGCTGATCTCGAGTGAGTAAATAACCCATCCATTGAATGAGTAATTCCACAAGTTCATGATTGCCACATGTAATCTCAATCAAGAAATTCTCAAATTTTGGTACAGTTACATTTTTTTCAAATGTGTATGGCAAATAAAATGTGGTTAAAAAACCCGGGGATTGAGGCAGTAAAATGGGAGTATCTTTGGATAGGTCTAGGAGCCCATTAGCCATTGGGAGAATCTGGTCTGGATTGGTTTGATTTTCTTTTTTTAACCAGGCTGGGGGAATAATGTTTGAGGGGACATCAATCTTCGATAGGCTAGCTAAAGCGGCCACAATACTTCGAACTAATGAAATAGTCAATTTTAGGCGAATTATTTTCTTATTTCGGTAAATTTGATATGATTGGCAAACTCGCCAAATCTGGTTTTCCAGATCTTTTTCCGAAATTTCCCTGTATTGGCCGTTCTCATATAAAAACCATGTATTCAGGGAAACAACATGATGTAGAATACGACCATCTTCCTCATATTCAATTTTGAAAAACTTTTCGGCAATCGTACTTGGATGGTCATTGTCAAGGACAATTCGGCCATCCTTAAAAGGATGGTTCTGACAGGCATATTCATCCAGGGGTAGTTTTTCAAAATCCCAGGGATTTTGCCCATCAACAGTCGAGAGCAAAAAAGGCTGAGCAGCAGCAATCAAAGTGGACAATCGTGATTGTTTATTAGAAGCAGTCATTACGGTTTTTCCTCGTTCACAAAATCGTGCAGGTCTTTCCCATGCGACTTCTGTAGGGGATAGGGTAGCGTTGCAATCTGGACCGACCGGGCTCCTCCTATAGCAATCCTCTGAGCCGCCTTCCGACAACAACGAAAGCCCGCCTCGTCCTGGTCGAAGATGAGAGTAACATCTGTATCGTAGAATAGCTTGCCCCAAGCCTCCTTGTCCGGCTTGTTCCAGCCGGTGCTTGCTCCCCCGGTACTTGCCGTAGCTACATACCCCTGTTCTATCGCCGCGAGCATATCCCGCCACGCTTCGGTAATAAGAATTTCCTTCTTGTCCAGGGCTAACTGATCCATCAACCACGGATAGCCTAAGAGCCCATGACATGAGCCGGGAGCTTGAGGATACTTTGCTTCTTTCCATTCGTCTGTTTTCGGGTCTTTCCATCGAAAGATTTTCCCATCCATGCGAATCTTTAGATAGCCGCAAGGCTTAAAATGCAGATCCACGTTACCCGGATCACAAGCCGGTAGAACCATCACATCGTTATTGGCTTCCATGAGAGGCCGAAGTAGTTTCAGGGCTTCCGGACTGACCTTCTTGATCTGGGCAAGCTGGTTGATCTCTTCTTCGGTAGCTGGCCGAAGTTGTGCCTTGGCTTCATAGGTTGGTAATTTTGGCTTCGGGGGTGGGGTTTTGTTAGATTCATGGAGGCCGAACTGTTCGAGAATCTTAAAGATGTCTGCTGGTTGCTTGCCGGGGGAGAGCTTTTCAACGAGCTTGTAAGCATTCGGGCTCCACTGGCACTTGTGGCAGTACCCAAGCCCGGAGTGCGGATCAAGATAAAAATGCTTCCTATTATCACCGCAATTTGGACAAGGAATTTGGATTTGCCCACCAACATCAGTAGGTTGCAGACTAAGGCTAACGAGCAGATCCATAACATTTATTTGTTCATTCAACATTATTTATCCCCTTCCTAGATTCGAATTCATGCCGGTTAGGACATCCCATGTCGATCCATGCGGTAATATCTTCCGATAACCATCGTACGCTTCCTCCAATTCTGATAGGAGCAGGTATCTTCCCACAGGCGTTCAAACGAAAGATTTGTCGCTTGCTGAGACTAAGTCTTTGTCCGAATGTTTTTGCGTCCCAGAGTTGATAAACTTGATTTGTTGTTTGCCTATTTGACATTTTGTCCGCCTTTCCATTCAATTTACATGTTTGCTTTATTTGGCCTAATGGCCTCTGTAATGGTCTGGAATTTGACAAAATGACAGTGATTGGGAGGACTTTGCGTGTTTAATCCTTCAGTAAGTTGAGGTTAGATAGGGAGGAACTTTAGAGGCTACTGGATAAAAACTTGATAAAACTCGATAAGTCTATCAAGTAATGGTTTAGCTATGGGGCAGAATCACTCGAGTCGTCAATTTCCTGCTGGTCTATCAAAGCTTCCAGTTCGATTTGCTCGGACGTTGTTCGTCTATTGGCCCTTGAGTGTTCAATAGACTTGTCTTTGAACAGTTCGCTAGATGCTATGCAACCGCCAGTCATGTCAGTAGCTAACTTGGCCGACCGTTTTGCTATTTCCCCCTCTTTATATGGTTTTGTTGCATAAATTTGGTCATGAGTAAGCTTTGTCTTCTTACTGATTTCTGAAACTGTAGGTAATCTATCATATTTCATTTTTATATCTGTTGCAGCCATTGCTACGGACCTATTGCGATTATCCATTTCAGCAGCAGTTGGACGCTTCTTTTGCTTTTTCTGTTTGACAATCTTTTTTTCCTGCTTTGTTTCTTTCGGTGTTTCACCAAGGTCTTTCATACAATCTTCCATGGTATGCATCATATGCTGGCAGTATAGGGTGGATTCATAGAAGACATCCTCTATCCAAGAACAAGAATCATAGCGGAACTTGGTAGGTAATTCATAGGAACTCCAGAAAACGTTATTTCTCACTTGTTGATGTAACCTCAAAATCCACTCTGCCGCATATTTCATGTGGTTATATTCTTCTTCGCCTTCTAAAAAAATGGGCTCAGACTGACTATACATTTTCATTATTTCAATATCATGGGGAGACATTTTTTGGATACGTTCTTCTTTGAGATAGTCAATAAATCGGAGAATGCTTATACCTTCTTCGGCAAGTTTCCTTAACCTACGATAAGCCGAGTCCTTATTCCAAGTTTCACCTTTCGGCCTAATTAACCAGCACCTTCTTGCGATAACAAGATTTCCTTTTTTATCTATTCCATTATGTTCCCAAAATTTGACAATATTTTGGGAATTACGTAGGTATTCTTTTGGCACTTGAGGTTCTTGGGATTTTTTAGGCCGTATTTCTGAAACGAAGGTTAAACCAGGAAACTGCCTTGTTGCTTCCTCAAAGTGTCTCTGCAAAAGCTTAAGTAATTTCAAATGTTCATCAGCCATAAACATGGTTTAGATTATACACTTTTTTCAGTGATTGGTAAAGTTTTCAACCTTTTGCCCTACTTTTTGATTATTAGACATCCGTTTTGACATCGGCTTTCACGTTAGATATACTGAATCACAGACAATTGAATAGCGATTTGCACTGACCGAATGCGTTTCAGTCAGAACCGCCAGTTTTGAAGCATGAAAACGCACGGATGTTGGTGCCCCTTTGCCATCCCGGCGAAAGGGGCACTGCTTGCGTGTTTCATGCGGGCTCTGGCGGGCCTTGACTGGGCACGATGTAGCAGTGCCCTTATTTTATGCATTGATTCTTTGGTTTAATGTTGAATAGTCGGGATGGTAATGGAAGACATATGAAGGGAGGACATCACAATTCGGAATCAAATAACAATCCTTCATGCCCCCTTAAACAGTTGATCTGGGAAGAAATGCATGATGTTGCTGAGGAGATGTTTTCAGTTCTCATGCACAAGCCAGGACTTCATTGGGGCAAGGAGGCCTGGGCGATTCTGGAAAAGGCAGGCTTGACGAGATATACCGGAGAGTTCGAACGATACGACTGTATCTTTCGGTTTCTCATGCTTGGAGGATTATATCGTGAGTTCTGTGATATTGCCTTTGATTCATACGAATACCTGGATTATGACATATGGGTGGAATCCCTTGATTTAGATCCAAAGGTAATTCTAACTTTATTGAAACGAAATCCTGATTGGAAGCCCGTCAAGGAAGAATCCTGGGATCCCCTTGAGGATAATAGCTTAGATTTTCTGGTTGAGCAACATAGAGATGAGGTCTACAAGGCCCTACTTGCGGGTTTTGGGAATGTAAATTTGCTTTATGCATGGTTTTGGAACTGGACTCATACCCCAGATCCTTCTTTTGTACATGAGGATGAAGAGGAAACAAATCCCGTCGATGATCCTTTCTGGCCGGAAACGATTGACCGAATGCAGGCATTTGAGTGGATTTCGGAAGGTTGTCCCCGATACCGATAGGATTTTACACCCAATGATAGAGTATTTGAATTGCCAGTTGTATGCTTCCGGAAGGTCGTCATCTTGCTCGTAATACTCTTGCCTCATTTACAAACCATGATATCATATTGGTTTAAATTGAAATAGAATGAAATTTTTGTTACGAGTAATATTATAGGCGACAGGAAGAGCAGAGAACCGAAGGCAATCTGGAGGAATTCTATGTGTAAGAGATTCTTGTCCAGCGTTTTTTGGAAATTCCGGACTCTTATGTACCACTATATATTGGAATTGGGTTGAAAATAGCTTTTTTCATTGTAGTATCCCAAAAACGAAGGAATTTTCTATATGAACGATTCTGATATAAAGTTTTTTACCAATGAGGCAGGTAGCGCCCTGTATGACAGATTTTTAAAGACACTCGAATATGCCCGTTTTTTTGATGTGTTAGTCGGTTATTTTCGTACCAGTGGCTTTGATGCTATTTACAGGGCCCTGGATGGCATTGAAAAGATCCGAATATTAGTTGGATTGGATGTCGATTCGAAGGCAGTTGACATCTATAATTCGGCAAATCCACAGTCTACTTTTGATTTTGAATCTCATAAAAAAACGAGAAATCAATTTTCGGATTCACTCCAAACTGAGATGGTTTCTTCAGAGGATAATAGAGAAGTTCATCAGTCAGTTAAGAAATTCATAGAATTTATCCAAGAGGGCAAACTTGAGATTAGAGCCTATCCCAGCCGGGACATCCATGCAAAAGTGTATATCATCCGTTATGGTAAGCCAGTTAGCAATGTGACTTTTGGCAGTGTTATAACAGGTTCCAGTAATTTTTCACAATCTGGTCTTGTAGCTCAACGGGAATTTAATGTAGAACTCAAAGACCGACAAGATGTCAAATTCGCATTGGAAAAATTCGAAAAGCTTTGGGCAGAGAGTGTTGACCTTAGTCAAGAGTATATTGACACAATTCAGAAGAAAACATGGCTGAATGACCAGATAACCCCCTACGAACTTTATTTAAAACTGATATATGAATATCTTGAAGAAGATATTAATCTTGAGGATGAGTTCGAAGAATTTCTCCCCAAAGGATTTTTGCGGTTACAATATCAGAAACAGGCGGCAATCCAAGCTCGAAAAATTCTCGAGCGCTACAACGGAGTCTTTTTAGCGGATGTAGTCGGCTTAGGGAAGACTTTTGTTACATCACTACTTTTACAGCAGATGCCAACGGCTCGTAAATTAATTATTTGTCCACCGGTTCTTCAATCTTACTGGAACGACACGTTATTCGATTTTGGCATTCAACGATATGAAGTGCAGTCACTCGGTAAACTTGAACATATCATCCGCAAATCACCAGATCGGTTTGATATTGTCATTATTGATGAAGCCCACCGTTTCCGTAATGAAACAACCCAATCCTATGCTAGTCTTTTTGAAATATGTCGAAGAAAAAAAATAATACTGGTATCAGCAACCCCATTAAATAATACGATTGATGATATTTTTTCCCAGGTTAAATTATTCCAGGCACCACGTCGCTCTGCGATTCCTGGTGTTCCTAATCTAGAACAATTTTTTAGTAAGCTCAGAGGAAAACTGGTAGGTTTGGATAAACGGTCACCCGAATATGCGTTGGCTCTTAACGAAGTATCTAATGAAATACGAGATAGGATTCTTAAATATATAATGGTAAGACGAACCCGAAACGACGTTACCAATTATTTCTCAGATGATATTCATAAACAGGGGCTCTCTTTTCCTGAAGTATCGCCACCTAAAAAAATAACATATCATTTCAGTGGTTCGATTGAGACTACTTTTAATAAAACGATAAAATTGCTACGTGATTTTAAATATGCTCGCTATGTACCTTTAACCTATGTTGAAAGTGAGCAACTCACTGCTTTTCAGCTTCAGCAACAAAAAAACATTGGTGGATTTATGAAAAGTCTGCTAGTAAAACGGCTAGAAAGCAGTTTTTATGCGTTCCGTCAGAGTATAGGTCGTTTTATTGAGTCGTATGAAAAGTTTATCAAAATGTTTAACGAGGGTATGGTTTACATCAGCAAAAAAGTTGATGTTTATGAACTACTTGAAAAAGATAGTGTGGAAGAACTTGAAGACTACGTCGAGCAGGAGAAAGCTCAGAAATATAAGTCTGATAAATTCAGTGAATCTTTTTCTGAACATCTCAAAAGTGATCTGAATATCCTTAAGCGGATTCGAAATCTGTGGGCAACGGTTAATGAAGATCCTAAGTTGGATGAGTTCATCAGTAAGCTTAAATTTCATGATACACTTGCAGGGAAAAAACTGATTATATTTACTGAATCCAGGGAGACCGGAGATTACTTATATGAAAATTTGATTAAGGAATTTCCCTTGGAGGTTGTCTTTTATTCTGGTCAAGGGGGTCGGCATACAAACGAAAACGCCAAGTATACACACCAGATTGCCCGCGATATGATTAAAGCCAACTTCGACCCTAATAATCCGGAGCAGCAAAACGACTTTCGTATTCTGATAACAACTGATATGCTAGCTGAAGGAATTAATCTGCATAGAGGTAATATTATTATTAATTATGATTTACCATGGAATCCAACCCGTGTTATGCAGAGAACCGGGCGTGTAAATCGACTTGGTACTGAACATCAGCATATCCATATTTTCAATTTCTTTCCGACAACTCAATCGGATGTCCATTTGGGGTTGGAAGCTAACATTGTATCTAAAATACAATTGTTTCATAACATTCTCGGAGAAGATGCTAAATATTTATCCGATGGAGAAGAAATAGGTTCACAGCAATTATTTGACACTTTAAATAACAAAAAAACCTATACTGGTGAAGAGGAAGAAGGCGATACAGAGTTAAAGTATCTGGACGTGATTCGTCAAATAAGAGATAATGACTCATCTCTGTTCAAAAAAATTAAGTCACTACCTCGCAAGGCTCGTTCCGGTTTCAAAACAGAGACCATTTCAAAAAATCGTTTGGTTACATTCTTTAGGCAGGGACACTTAAAAAAATTCTATACAAACGAAGGAACGAAGGTAGAGGAAATCACCTTCTTTGATGCCGTAGATAAGCTCGAATGTAAGCCAGAGACTTTACGCCAAGAACCACCCGAGAATTATTTTGATATGCTGTCAGCTAACAAACATAAATTTGAGCTGGATACTACCATCGGTGATGAGCCTTCCGGAAGGCGGGGAGGACGATCAAACCTGCGATACATTCTTAATCGGCTTAACGACAAACAATTCCTTTCCTATGGTGGTTTTACAGAGTCTGATGAGGATTATTTGAATATGATTCGGCGGATTCTGGAAGATGGTAGTGTTGCAAAACGAACTGCCAAAGATATTAAAGGCGAAATTGAGATCATTGAGGAACCATTAAAAATATTGATGATCCTAAGACGTCATATTCCCCAGCCCGAAAAATTTCTACACCTTTACACAATACCTAGTGCAAATAAAAGGGAAGTGATTCTTTCTGGCTATTTACTGAAGTCATAATCTTTAGGACAGAATATGGAAAAAAGACAGGCAGCTGAACTGATAAAAACCACCTTTGAGAAAGCGTTTTCAGAAGAACAGCTTCTAAAGCTGCTGATCAATGTATTCAACGATTTTGATTCCTCCAAAACAATGGGGCCATGGCAGGGAAATCGTGTTTTTCAACCCTTTCGTGACCATATCAGCAGTTTCAAACGTATTGGACAGTACCGTGATCCTCAAGGAACAGTTCTAGATGTCCTTACCGTTAAGGTCAGTCAGGGAACAAAATTAGAAAGAGCAAGAACAACTCTTCGCAATTTGGCGATTGAATATCTCAAAGGCAGAAATGCGATCAGCGAATACCGTGATACTGTTTTGGTCGCTTTTTATGCAGACGATACAAAGGACTGGCGATTATCGTTTATCAAGTTGGAAACAATCTCTTATCGGAATGATGAGGGTAAGATTAAAACAAAGAATCAAATCACATCGGCAAGGAGATATTCGTTTCTGGTAGGAGAAAATGAACCGAGTCATACAGCTCAACAACAGTTTGTGCCTTTACTTCAGGATACATTCAATAATCCCACACTTTCTCAATTGGAAGAAGCATTTAATATTGAAAAGGTCACCAAAGAATTCTTTACCAAATACAAAGAATTGTTCCACAAGGTACAGGAGCATCTTGAAGATCTTCTGAAGAAAGATAAAACTATTCGTGAGGATTTTGAATCTAAAAGCATTGAAACATCTGCCTTTGCCAAAAAGCTTCTGGGGCAAATTGTATTCTTGTATTTCATTCAGAAAAAAGGATGGCTGGGAGTGCCAAAAGAGAAGAATTTTGGTGAAGGTGACAAATCCTTCTTGAGGAGTTTGTTTAAAAAAGCCACAACAGAAGGCAAGAACTACTTTAATGACTATTTAGAGTTTCTGTTTTACGAAGCATTAGCGATTGAAAGAAAATCTGCAGATCCAAGCTGGTATAAACCTTTTAACTGCCGCATTCCTTTTCTAAATGGCGGTCTGTTTGAACCGATTGCCGACTATGACTGGGAAAACACAGAGATCGTTATCCCCAACGACATCTTCTCTAATACTGAAGTCAACAAAGAAGGAGACATTGGCACTGGTGTTCTGGATGTGTTCGACCGCTATAACTTTACAGTCAAAGAAGATGAACCTTTGGAAAAAGAAGTGGCAGTCGATCCTGAAATGCTCGGTAAGGTCTTTGAGAATCTGCTCGAGGTAAAGGACCGTAAATCCAAGGGCACCTATTATACACCACGTGAAATCGTTCATTACATGTGCCAGGAAAGCTTGATCAATTATCTGGACACAACTATTAATGGACAAAAGGGCAGTTTTTTGGCAATTGGTGATAATCAGTACGATATGTTCGGTAACAAAAAACGAACCGGCCAGTTAAAACTGGAAGAATCATCCACCAAAATAATTATCCCACGGGAGGATATTGAAGATTTTATCAAACACAGTCACTTGATTGTAAATGATACCCGGCAGGAAAAGAAATCCTGGCAGCTTCCCGACTCCATACAAAATGATGCCGATGTTTTCGATGAGGCATTGGAAAAGATAAAAATCTGTGATCCGGCCATCGGTTCCGGTGCATTTCCCGTTGGTTTATTAACAGAGATCGTCAATGCAAGACAAGCATTAACTCAATTTATGAGTAAATCAGAAAGTAATCCCAATCGCACACCATATCATCTCAAACGTGACTGCATCCATAACAGTATCTACGGTGTTGACATCGATCCATCTGCCATTGATGTAGCCAAATTACGGCTTTGGCTGTCACTCGTCGTGGAGGAAGAAAGCATTACGGAAGTTGAAGCCTTGCCGAATCTGGATTACAAAATTGTCTGTGGAAATTCATTACTGGGGTATGGTTACCGTCCAAGCGGACTCGACAAAATAGAGGAGTTGAAAAATGATTTTTTCGATGAAACGAATAACACAGAAAAGAGAAAGCTAAAACAAAATATAGACTCAGCAATAGAAAAACAATTTGCAGGCACAGAAAAATCTCTCGGTTTTAAATTGTCATTTGACTTCCAAGTAAATTTTTCGGAAATTTGGCATGATCAAAAGGGATTTGATATTGTAATTGGAAATCCCCCTTATGTAAATATAGTTAACCTAGAAAAGAAATTCAGAACTATCTATAAGAAAATATTTTCAATTACAAAAAATAAAGTTGATTTATACGCCTATTTTATTGTTAAGGGACTTCAGCTTTTAAAACCTAATGCCATATTGTCATATATAGTGTCTCATACATGGAAAGCTACAACAAGCTTTGAGAAATTAAGAAAAGTAATATTTTCGAATTATAAGTTGTTGAAAATCGTCGATCTTAACTTTGGTGTTTTTGAAGCTACTGTTAAACCTGTTGTTGTTTTGATACAAAATACAACTCACAATGATTATACCATTAAAGTCTATAACGATGAGTTTGTTCAAGTTAATACCGTTGATGTTAGGGAGGTGTTATTAGAGCAAGAATACTCATTAGATACCCTTAATATACCAAAAGAAAAAGAACTATTTAAGAAAATTGAGTTGAACTCAATACCGTTGTCAGAGATCATTCGATTCTCTCGTGGAATTAAGACTAGTAATGATAATAAATTTATTCTCAATAATCCTAAAGACAAGGATTGTAAGCCAGTATACAGAGGCAAGAATATCAAAGCGTTCCAATTAAATTGGACAGGAGAATATGTTTGGTATCGTCCGGATTTAATGAGGGAAAAAACCGGTTGTCTTCCTCACTCTGTGGAATTTTTTGAAGTCCCATTTAAACTTGTAACCCAAAGAGTAAACAGTTCGATGCAACTCCTAGTTGCATATGACAAATGTGGAAATTACTTTTTAGATACAACAAATGTCTCTAACTATAGCACTTGGGACAAGAAAACATCAATGAAATATCTATGTGGATTAATGAATTCTAATGTGATCAATTTTTACTATTGCAAAAAATATAGAATGCCAACTATAGGCGGATATGAATTACATTCTGTTCCTATAAAAAAAACGGACTTCAAGACTCAGTCACTTTTCGATTTAGTGGTTGATTACATCCTATGGCTTAAAAATAGTGATTATAATAACAATACATGGCCTCCATATTTTGAGCAAATTGTTAATAGCATGGTTTATGAATTGTATTTTGAAGAAGAACTTAAAAATGCTAATCGAGATGTCTTAAAATACCTGACTGACTTAAAACCAATCTCCGATGATATGACGGATCAGCAGAAATTGGAAATTATCGAATCCGAATTTAATCGACTTTATGATAAAATTCACCCCGTAAGAAACAATCTGTTCTATATGGACAGCATCCCCGAAATACGCATCATCAAAGGGCTTGATAAGGATGAGAATAACTAAAATAGACATCAAGAACTTCCGGGGCTTGTATGGTGCTCATGAGATTAAACTGGGTAATCCCGGCAAGAATTTGATGATCTATGGAGAAAACGGTAGTGGCAAAAGCTCATTGTGCCAGGCTTTGAAAGTATTCTTTGAATCCAGCATCAAAGAAATTGATATTGCTCAGCACAAGAACATATTTGCTTCTGGGAATCCAGATGAAGATGTTCATGTCAAGGTAACATTTAATGACAATGGAACTGAGACAGAACTTGCCGTTGATAAAGATAATAAGAAAAATCCAGAGCAATATCTCATCGAAGCTAATAAAATAAAAGGCTTTCTGGGGTACAAAGATCTTCTACAAACGCATTATCTTCATAAAGATAATGTAAATCTTTTTAATTTGCTAATTTGCACCTTATTTGAAAACACACCTGATCCCATAACAGGTAATGTAAATATTTCCTTTCGATGGGTGCAGTTAAACTATAATATACGTCAAAGAAAAAATACATCGGAGTATCAAAAATGCCCTGAAATTCTACAAGGTTTGAATCAAAGCATAAAAAAACTCTTAGAGGAGGTCGAGGACAAAGCCAATGAGATCATTCAGTACTTCGATTATAATGTAAAAATTCATTTCATTTTCCCCGGTATTGCTATTAAAGACGCAGCTAGGGTGAAGGATCGTGGTTTTAATAATCAAGAGATTACTCTGAAAGTTGATTTCTTTGGACGACCTGCAATTGACAAACATCATTTCTTTCTGAATGAGGGACGCTTAACAGCCATTGCAATCTCGATTTATCTTGCCTCGATTTTGATAATGCCTCAAGGGGCACCTTACAAAATTCTTGTTCTTGATGATATACTCATCGGACTGGATACATCAAACAGGCTACCGTTATTGAATATTCTTAAACAATACTTTAGTGAATATCAAATCATCATGGCAACTTATGATCAACAGTGGTATGGGTTTTTTAAAAGTTCCTTTAAAGAAGAATGGGCATATTGGGAACTATATTTGAAAAAACAGTTCCAGGATGATTATGAAATTCCAGTTGCGACTAATGGTAATTATATCGATATTAGCAGACACTACCTAAGAGAAGGAGACTTAAAAGCTTCAGCAGTTTATATTCGATCAGCGTTTGAGGAAATACTTGTGAACCATTGTAGTAAACATAAATTTCCTGTGCCCTTTCGAAAGAAAATCGAAAAAATTCCTTCCAAAGACTATTGGGATTCAATCAAAAAATACGATCAACAAAAGGCAACGCCAAAATTAGATCAAACAATAATAACAGATGTTGAAATGCAGCGTACGCTTGTAATGAATCCATATAGTCATTACGATCTTATAAACCCAAAGTTTCGTTCAGAATTACAGACTACAATTGATGTTGTTGAAAGACTCAAGGGCAAACTTCAGGGAAAATATACATAAGGAGGAGGCTTCGTCACTGAATACATTTAATTATTAATAGAATACGGTTATCACTACTGTCCCGTTATAAGTTGAATAATACCAATTGGTTATGAAACTGGACATTCTCCATTTGCGGAACATTTTTCGTAAGTACCTGCGTAATAAGGACTTTCTCGAAAAGCATAATGCTGAGAATTTGCAGGATTTCGCCCAGACTCAGCTCGATTCCGAGTTCTTTCTTGACAATCGCCGCCAGAACGTAAACGCTGATGGCGATCCATATTTGAGTTTTGACGGCATTGACGCTGGTGCCGAAAAAGGTTTTGATGCGCAGGTATTGCTTGATCCATTTGAAAAAGATTTCGATGCGCCAGCGGCACTTGTAAAGCCGAGCGATCGTCAATGCGTCCAGGGAAAAGTTGTTCGTCAGGAAGATGAATTTTTTGTTTGTTTCGATATCGCGATAGCCGATCCGGCGAAGTACAGCAGGATAATCCTGCGATGCATAATACCCGTTGAGACGGATTGTCTGGTCGCACCGCAGACCGGTTGCCTTGTTGACGGGGCGATAATAAAGACGACGATAATCGAAATTGGTTTTGGCTCTTGTGACGAATGTGGAAAGGTTTTGAGTAAAGGTAAAAAGACGCGCGAAGTCGAGATAGCCG
>JAFGPC010000093.1 GCA_016926155.1 Sedimentisphaerales bacterium | reverse complement strand
TTCGGTTTGATCTGGAGACGGAAACCAGCAAGCGTCTTAAGGTCTATATTCAGGAAGATGCGCCGGATGCCCGCACAGCTTTGCGAAATGTAGTCGGTAATGTTACAAATGCCGGAATTGCCCCCGACGGCAAGCGAGCCCTGTTCGGCGCGCGAGGGGATGTGTTTACCGTACCGGCCGAGAACGGGGCGATTCGCAACCTGACGCAGACGCCCGGTGTACATGAGCGCAACAGCAAATGGTCGCCCGATGGAAAGTGGATTGCCTATATCAGTGATGCCACGGGCGAGGATGAAATTTATCTCGAACCGCAGGACGGCAGCGGTCCGGCCAAACAGGTCACCAAAGAGGCCGATACGTACAAGTATGACATTCGCTGGTCTCCGGACAGTAAGAAAATCCTCTGGGGGGATAAACGGCAGCGTCTCTCCTATGTGGATATTGAAACGGGGACCATTACCGAAGTCGACCGGGCAACGGCTTGGGAAATGCATGATTATGCATGGTCACCGGACAGTCAATGGATTGTGTACACCCGACCGGAGGTTGAGACTGTCAGTCGGATCTATTTGTATTCGCTGGAAAAGAAAGAGTCCTATCCCATCACTGACACATGGTATGAAGCAGGTAGTGCCACATTCAGTTCAGACGGACGATTTGTCTTCTTTGTTTCCAATCGAGATTTTCGTCCAATCTATAGTTGGACCGAATGGAACCATGTCTATCTTGATATGGCCCGTATTTATTTTGTGACGTTGGCCAAAGGTACCCCGTCTCCTTTTGAGCCGACTAGTGATGAGGTACAGATCAAGAAGGATGAATCGAAAGACGATTCGGAAAAAGATTCCGAAGAGGAAAAGAAAGCGGAAGACGACAAAGATGAGAAAGCCAAGGAGGAAAGCCTTCGTGTTGACATCGACGGAATCATCGGACGCATCCTCGCTCTGCCGATAGAAGCATCCCGCTATTACAATCTGAGTTCGGTGGAAGATCGTCTCTATTACAACCGGAACGGCAGCAAGGATCGCGGTTCACAATTACTGGTATACGACCTTAAAGAAAAAAAAGAAACCGAGATCGGTTCTTACGGTGGATACGAGATCAGCGCCGACGGCAAAAAGATGCTGCTGGCATCCGGCGGGAAATATTCCATCATCGATTTGCCCAAGGGTAAGGCGGACATGGGTAAGACTTTAGACCTGGGCGAAATGGAGGTTATGCTGGATCGTTATGCCGAATGGAATCAGATCTTCCACGAGTGCTGGAGACAGATGCGGGAATTCTTCTATGTTCCCAATATGCATGGAGTCGATTGGGATGCCATGCAAAAGAAATACGAGCCGCTGGTGGCCCATGTGCGGCATCGGGCGGATCTGACCTATGTCATCGGGGAAATGATCAGCGAACTGAATGCGGGGCATGCCTATGTCAGCGGCGGCGACTACTCAAGGCCGGCGCGGATCAGGATGGGCCTGCTGGGAGCGGTTATTACCAAAGATAAAGAAAGCGGGTATTTCCGTATTGATGAAATTCTCAGCGGACAGAACTGGGACCGGTCTCTCCGATCTCCATTGACCGAGATGGGAGTGGATGCCGGCGAAGGCGACTACATCCTGGCGATTAACGGAAAATGCACAAAGGAGGTAAGCAGTTTTTATGAACTGCTGATCAACACGGCCGGCCGGCAGGTAACGCTTACTTTGAATGAGAAACCAGAAACCGAAGGCAGCCGGGATGTGATCGTGATCCCAACAGATGATGAATCGCAGCTCTACTATTATCAATGGGTGCAGGGTAATATCGAAAAAGTCAGCAAGGCAACCAATGGTAAGGTGGGCTATCTGCATGTGCCCGATATGGGACCGGCCGGCCTGAACGAATTTGCAAAGCATTTTTATCCCCAGCTTCGCAAAAAGGCCCTGATTGTAGATGTCCGGGGCAATGGCGGGGGCAATGTCTCTCCCATGCTAATCGAGCGGCTGCGGCGCGAAGCCGTAATGATCGACGTGGCGCGAAACGGCGCCCCTCGCGTGGACCCGGGCGATATGCTGTGGGGTCCGATGGTCTGTTTGTGCGATGAGTTCAGCGCATCGGACGGGGACCTGTTCACTTTCCGGTTCAAACAGTACAAGCTGGGCACGGTGATCGGCAAACGAACCTGGGGCGGCGTGGTTGGCATTCGAGGCTCACTGCCGCTGCTGGATGGCGGTGACCTGCGAAAACCGGAATTTTCACGGTATGATCTCGAAGGTAAGGAATGGATTATCGAGGGCTACGGTGTGGACCCGGATATCTTCATCGATAATGATCCCGCCAAGGAATACTCCGGGACCGATCAGCAGCTTAATAAAGCGATCGAGGTCATTCTGGAGCAGTTGCGTACGCAGGAAAAGACCATCCCACCCCTGCCGCCGTATCCGGAGCGATAAAAAATAATATCCGAATGATTTAGAGTAAGAATAAAAATGGGAGAATATTTCTGATCCCTTTTCTTGTTGATTGGAACCAGTTGATCAGAAATACAAAAAGGATGGATTCGGTGTCAAATCCGAATCCATCCTTCTGTTTGTGTATATAAAAAAACGTCTGTCTGTTTATTTGGCTTCAAATTCGGCGTCGATCACGTCGTCGCCGCCTTTACGACGGACTTCTCCTTCATCGGGAGGGGCCTTGTGGCCAGCCGCCTTGGCGCCGGCAGCACCTGTCCCGGCGGTCTGTTTCTTAGAGGCCTCTTCGTAGAGCACCTTGCCCAGTTCCTGCGCCACTGTGCTGAGGTTTTCCATCGCCTTCTTGATCGCGTCGCCATCCTCGCCCTTGGCAACCTCTTTAAGGTTGTTGAGGGCATTTTCAATCTTACCGCGTGTATCGGAAGACACCTTGTCGCCATGTTCTTTGAGCGTCTTTTCCGTGGAGTACACCAGTTGGTCGGCCTGGTTTTTCAGGTCGATCACCTGGCGGCGTTTTTTGTCTTCCTCGGCGTGCGATTCGGCGTCCTGCTTCATCTTTTCGATTTCATCGTCGTTCAGGCCCGAACTGGACTGGATCTCGATCGACTGTTCCTTGCCGGTGCCCAGGTCCTTGGCCGAAACGTGCAGGATGCCGTTGGCGTCGATGTTGAAGCTGACCTCAATCTGCGGCAAGCCGCGAGGAGCAGGAGGAATATCGGTCAACTGGAACCGGCCCAGTGTCCGGTTATCCCGGGCAAATTCCCGCTCACCCTGGAGGACATGGATGTCCACGCTGGTCTGGTTGTCGGCCGCGGTTGAGAAGACCTCCTTTTTGCTGGTCGGGATCGTGGTATTGCGCTCGATCAGACGGGTCATCACGCTGCCCAGCGTTTCCACACCCAGCGACAGGGGCGTCACATCCAGAAGCAGGATGTCTTTAACGCCCTCATCGCCGGCCAGAACCGCACCCTGGATCGCTGCTCCCAGTGCGACAACCTCGTCGGGATTGATACTCTTATTAGGCTCCTTGCCGAAAATTTCCGTGGCAATGGTTACAACTTTCGGGATACGGGTGGAGCCACCCACGAGCAGGACTTCATCGATATCGCTGCTCTTGAGACCGGAATCGCTCAATGCCTGATGGCAGGGCTTTTTCAGCCGTTCAAAGACACCATCGGCGAGGGCTTCAAATTTACTTCGTGTGATCGTGATCTGGAGGTGCTTCGGCCCGGAAGAATCGGCTGTGATAAACGGCAGATTCACGGTGGATTCAACCTGAGTACTCAGTTCACACTTGGATTTTTCCGCAGCTTCCTTGAGTCGCTGGTGAGCCATCGGATCCTTGCGGAGATCAATGCCTTCGGTCTTGCGGAATTCTTCAGCCAAGTAGTTGATCAGCACCTCGTCCAGATCGTCACCGCCCAGGTGCGTATCTCCATTAGTGCTCAGCACTTCCACGACGTTTTCCCCGATATCGAGGATTGAGATATCGAAGGTACCGCCGCCAAAGTCGAACACAGCAATTTTCTCATCTTTTTTCCGTTCAAGGCCGTAAGCCAGCGCGGCAGCCGTCGGCTCATTGATGATCCGTTCAACCTTCAATCCCGCAATGGTGCCGGCATCCTTGGTGGCTTGTCGCTGCGCATCGTTAAAATAGGCAGGAACGGTGATCACAGCCTGCTCGACCTTCTCGCTTAGGTAGTCCTCGGCGGTTTTCTTGAGGTCTTGCAGTATCATCGCCGAAACCTCCGGTGGGGTATATTCCTTGCCGCGAGCCCCGACCTTAACCAGCTCATCCGAGCCACCAGTGATCTTGTAAGGCACCAGTTTCTCTTCAGAGCTGACCTCGCGGTGCCTGCGTCCCATAAATCGTTTGATCGAAAATATGGTATTCTCAGGATTGGTGACCTGCTGATGTTTTGCAATCTGACCCACCAGCCGCTCGCCTTTGTCCGTAAAACCCACAACCGAAGGGGTCAGTCGGTTTCCGGACGAATTGATCAGCACCTTGGGCGCTGAGCCTTCCATAACGGCCACCACCGAGTTTGTTGTTCCTAAATCAATTCCAATAATCTTGGTCATAATCTCTCTCCCTTTGTCATCCGCATATTGCGTTTATTTTGACAATTTCTGCGAGTAAACTAATGTGCAAACAATGTGCCATGAGAATATAAATGCTTGTAAGTTCTTTATATATAAAGACATAAAAAGAAACAGGCCGGTTTTTAATGTGTCAAATTGGCAGAATCGCCCCAGTGTGCGGCAGAGATTCGTCAAAAATGGCACATCCTGATGTGGACCAATAACTGTAAACGACGATATAATAGAGGTTTGGCGGCTTATTCCGACCATAAGGCGTTACCATGAAGCTGATAATCCAGATTCCATGCTATAACGAGGAAAAAACCTTGCCGGAAGTGGTCCGTGCACTACCACGGGAACTGCCGGGCGTGGATGTGATTGAATACCTCGTTATTGACGATGGCAGCAGCGACAAGACCATCGAAACAGCTCGACAGTGCGGTGTGCACCATATTCTGGAACTGGGTTCGAACCATGGGCTTGCCGTGGCCTTTTTACGGGGGATTTCGCGGTCTCTGGAGCTGGGGGCCGACATTATCGTGAACACTGACGGCGACAACCAGTACGATGGAACCTGCATTGGTGATTTAATCGGACCGATTTTAGAAAAGCGGCTGGATATTGTAGTCGGAGCCAGACCAATCGAGGAAATTGAGCATTTTTCCTTGTTCAAGAAAAAGCTACAGCGCTGGGGAAGCCATGTGGTGCGGCGGTTTTCCGGTACGGATATTCCCGATACGACCAGTGGATTCAGGGCCTACCGGGCCGAAGCGGCAATGAAACTGCATGTATTCAATCGATACACGTACACATTGGAAACCATCATTCAGGCCGGGCACATGACGATGCGGATCGGGCATGTGCCAATCCGCATCAATGGTCAGACCCGCCGTTCCAGACTGATTTCCTCGATTCCTCACTATGTTCGCCGGTCGATGGGGATCATTCTGCGCTCTTATATCACCTATCAGCCGATGCGGACTTTTTTTTATCTGGCCACGGTACCTGGCGTCATTGGACTGGCAATCTGTATGCGGTTCCTGTATTATTATTTCACGGGAGGAGGTCGCGGACATTTACAGTCGTTAATTTTAGCGGCAATCCTCTTGTTGATTGCGTTCAACATGATGGTGCTGGGCGTATTGGCCGATTTGATTCGAGCCAACCGCGAGTTGATCCAGGAGACATTGTTCAGTACACGAAGACAGATGTATCAGTCCGATACTAAGGATCGGAAAAGCTGATTGGTAATACCTCCATCCCGTCGATAGGCGGACATTAGGACAGTCCCTTGTGAGCCGATCACGAAAAAAACAAGCAAGCAAAAGCAATCGCAGTATTGCTACTGTTACACAACAGCCGCTCTTAACTGATCTACAGCAAAACCGGGAAACGATACTGCTGGCTTTGCTTTTAACAGCTTTCGGAATCTATAAAGCAGTGGTTCTTTGGGGTGCGTTTCCGGTACCCAATCCGGATTTTCCCGGTTTTGTCCGGGTTGGAAGGGAACTGTTGGATTTCCGGATTCCTTCCAGTTTCAAACGCGCGCCTGTTGTGGGACTAATGCAGGTTCTTGTAGGCAAATGCATGGGAGGCAATGAACTTGGCGCCGGTTGGTTGATCAATGGCGTATTCAGCGTGGCCAATCTGCTCCTCTTGTGGCGAATCGGTGTCCGGCTGATCGGCAGGGCCGCTCCATATGTGGCCTTAATCGCCATGTTCAATCCCTGGATAGTCCGCTCGCAGGTCAATCCGATTGCGGAAACGTCCATGATTTTTTTCACCCTTTTGACCTTTCTGCTGCTGTTTCGAAAGTCACGTTGGAGCTTTTTAACCGCTTCCATTGCCTCCATGGTTCGTTACGAGTGTACGGTTCTGATCCTGATCGCATTCCTGATGGAGGGTTTGCGCGAGAAGAGCCGAAAGAACTGGTTTCGTGCCTTTGGTTTGTCCGCCCTGGCATCGGTTCCGTTTCTGCTCTGGATGCTTGGGACTTATTTGACATGGAAACCGGGCCAGTCACATTATATTTATCATTTTATTCATGAGGAAGGGCAGTCGTCTCTCGGTGTCAAATATCTTCAACTCGTCTGGGAAGGCACTTTCGATACCCTTTTGAAGTGGCCCATAGCGGCCAAGGCTATGTTTACAACATTGTCGGCTTCGGAGGCATCTTCTCTGGAACAGACTCGGACAGTTCTCTCTGTGTTGAGTAAGATTGTGGTGATCGGGGGCATCCTTTCGGCGGTAATTCATGCGATATGGAAGCGAAATCAATATGCCGGGGCCTTGTTTGTTTATTTATTTTTTTACGTCCTGGTTCACTCACTGCGGGAAGCCAGTCATCACCGGTATGTAGTGCCGGCCGGCTGGGTTTGCCTGTTGTTGTGCTGGTGGGGATATGTGCGCCTTTGGCAAAAACTCCATGCTACGGCATGGAGATACAATATCATACGTCTGATCCTTCCCTGGATTGTGATTCTTGTTTGCTCGATATGGCTTGCCGGTTTATGGCCTTATCTCGCAAAGTTAGCCTCGCCCGAACTGGCCCTCAAAGGGCGAACGTTGATTTTTGCAGGTCTGACTACAACCGTCCTAATAACCATCATCCAGGTTATACAAACCAAAATGAAGCATGTTCCGGTTTTTCTGGCATTGGCTCTGGCGGGATGTCTGATGACATCCTCGCATTTTTTCCCGACTATGCTCCTGGTCGGGCGAAGCACTTACTATATTGAATTTAAGCATTTAATTGACTGGTTTGAACAAGAAACCCGTCCCGGAGAGCGAATGACCAGCCGCTGGACGAGCACCCTGCAATATATGACGCCTTCGCGAAAGGATGACCTTGTGATAACCAACAGTTTGGCAGCAGAAACCCTGGAAGAATTCATCGAAAACTGTCGCAAGGCGAACATTACGTATGTTACCTGGAGCACGCGGGGCAGCGCGATCACAAAGAAGGGCCTTATGAATATTCAGCCTTATCTTAAAGAGCCCCGGACGATCGGACAACGAGTCGGATCCCTTGTCCTGATCAAGCGAATTGAGGAGGCATCAAATGTGTGGATCAACATCTTTCGATTGACATCGGACGTATCGGAGCGTACAGTCGATCCCCAAATACAGGACAAACCGGGCGCAAATCCATAGAAGGAACCATGTCACGACGTAAACGAACAAGACGGACAGCTCGACAGGAGATCCGAACCGGACCGTCCATTACACCATCGAGCCATGACGGCATAGGCGATCTGACTCAAATCGAATCACGTCAAGGATGCTATATACACGGGTTTAATATCGCTGTTTTGTTTCTCTTCGGGATTTACCTTTCGATCCTTTTTTTCGGACAGAGGGAAGTGCCGATGAGTGATTTTCCCGCTTTTTTGACAACCGCCCGTCCGCTGTTGTCTTTCGATTTGCCGAACGATTTCAAACGGCTTCCCGGCCTGGGTCTGATCATCATCGGATTGAGTCAGTTCACAGGAGGAATGCCGCCGGAATTAACGGCCGGCTGGCTGCTGAATGCGATTCTGTTTCCGCTCTGTCTGGTCTTATTATATTTGATTGCCCGCCCGTTTCTGGGACAGTTGGCTGTCTTCCTGTCATTGATCGTCGCGATCAATCCGTGGACCATTGGAGTATTGATACAACCTCTTGTTGAGATCCCGCTCTGGTTTTTTACCTTGTTGACGTTTTATCTGATCAGCCGTAACAACCGATGGGCATACCTTTCAGCATGTGCCGCTTCTATGCTTCGATATGAGGGAATTGTCCTGATTCCGGCCGTTTGGATCGTGGATCTTATCCGTACAAAAGAGAAACGTATGCGAGTCCGTTCTGTGATTTTGGCGGTTCTCTGTGCGATCCCTCTTTTGCTCTGGATTATACTGGCAGCGATGCAGAACAATGGAACTTCTGGCGCTTCAGGAGCAGGTGATGGCAGTAGTGGGGGAGGCGGCTATCTTCGATGGTTTTTCCATTCGCAAGTGTTTGGTCCGGTGCTCAGGGTTCTATGGACGATTACGTATCGTGTCCTGTTTGTGAAGGATCCGTTACAAACCACACCTATAGCCCTGTATACGGCCTATCTGGCACCGGTAGGTTTCTTACTCGGAGCAGGTTATGGCCTGTATAAGAAAAATTGGACTCTGTTGGCGGTCCTGTTGTTTTTCCTCCCCTACTGGCTGGTCAATTCACTGAAAAGTGCCACGCGTGAGCGATACATCTGGCCTATTGCGTGGATATTCCTGTTTATCAGCCTATATGGATTGCGAATGCTGGTCGTGTTTTTCAGAGAGGGATTCAGGCCGCCGAAATGGTTCCGTTCGGGTTTGTTAATTGTAGTTTTCAGTTTTTTGATCGTCTGGTTGTTACGATTGTTGCCTCAATTATCAATTCTTCGCGAGGATGAAGGTTTGAGCCGTTTTGTCCCTCTGGCTGTCATTTCCATATGTCTGATCGGATTGATCGTCCGGGCGATTGTATGCAGAGGACGGACTATCCTGTCAGACCTGGCAGTGGTGGCGTTGGTAGGAGTCATGGCCTGTCATAACCAGTATACCCTGGTCAAATTCATGCTGGGCGAAGGGAAGAAAGATCTTGAGTTTAAAAAACTGGCCGTCTGGTATCGCGATAATGCCCAGCCCGCCGAAAAACTGGTCACGACCTTACCGCATATGGTGGGAATGTTTTTACCCAAGCTGACAAGTGCTTTTGTGGCTACCGAAAACATCAGTGGGGATGACCTGCAGGGGTTTCTCGACGATTGTCGCAAGAAAGATATTACCTATATAGCATGGGATTCACGACTGGGTCTGGCCACGACCAACAGTTACTATCGTAAATACCGACTGGATCGGATTGAACGGCTGATCAATCCTAATGATCTGGGAGCCTATGCAGGGCAACTGGAATTTCTTGGCTATCTGGATACACCTTCACGATATCGTTTCATCAATATCTATCGTTTACGAGACGGATCAATCCGCGTCGTACCTTAAAGCAGTGTCTGGTCTAAATGATTATTGCGCGCATAGACACTTCGTTTCTGCCAAGACTTTAAACATACAGAGATCAGGCTACAGCAACGACCTGCTTGACTTCCGGCACTTTTTCCTTAAGCAACCGTTCCACGCCCATTTTCAGGGTCATGGCTGCACCGGGACAACCTTTGCAGGCGCCTTGGAGTCGGACACGAACGGTATTATCCTGATCCGTACCTACCAGCTCAATATCGCCCCCATCGTTCTGCAACATCGGACGAATCGATTCAATCACGGCAGAGACCTTATCATTAAAGTTCTGCTCGGTCTGGCCGCATCCACAACTATCGCACATAATTCTCTCCCAAATCGGGTTTCATTCCATACCTCTATTATTATAGGTGTTAACTACGTCATCGCAACCCCTAATACGCTTGTTAGGAAATTCCGTGCCTGGAAGAGAAAGAAATACGCTTCTCCGGCCGGAAATCGAAGGTTCCTGATATTATCCAGCGTTACAAAGCAGGGTTGGGGGCAGTAGGATTCAAATATACCAGTCGGCGCTCTCCCGATAGGTTTATTATTCTGTGTTGGATTCCTTCGGTATCCAGAAAGTTTTTAATTCTGGACAACTCATCCAAGTCCTGAATTATAAGGACGATTTTTTCACACTCCGAAAGTGGTTCAAAAATTTCATTTTGCAGGTGTTCTGTTCCCAAAAAAGTCGGATAAGGATCCTGATCATAAGTGAGGTGTTCCACCTGCTGGGATGTATAAAAAATAAGTCCATCGGCTCGATCATGTATTGTGCATAGTTCAACCTGACCATTGGGCAACTCCCGCTCAATCTCTGCCCAGAAGGCTCTCATATCGTTATTATGAGGATAATATGACAAGGACAGTTTCAGTAACGGGAGGATGAGAATCAGGGAGCAAATCAATCCTATAATCCTCCTTTGTTCTTTATGCCATTGTAAACTTGAAACCGGAATATTGTTATATTTATTTATCCAAAGTCCGGCAGTCAGGATCGCCAGAGGTGCGAAAACCGGAAGGGCATAAAAACCCAGTTTGGAACTTGCGAGCGCCAAGACAATTAACGGGGTGATAGTCCACGTTGTCAGGAAAAGGACTTGCGGATTGTTTTTCAATCGAATCCACCATTGTTTGTTTAAGAATATCTTGCGGATTCGATCCTCTTGCCACCATACAATCGACCATGGCAATGAACCGAGAAGGAGGACCGGCACATAAATCAATGCGCCGTGAAGACCCGGATTCCGTTCATACCGATCGGATACCAGACGCCCCCATATTTGATTATCAAAGAAATATGAAAAAGCGCCGGGAAGTTTGATGGAGATCCAGACATACCACCACAATCCGACCAATCCAAAGACCAGAAGCCCAACGAGTGACCAGAAAGTCAGAAAATAACGGATTATCTGTCGGCGGATCAGAAGAAAGATAAACATCCCCGTACAGGGGATCAGTACAGCGGGGCCTTTCGAAAGAAATCCCAAACCCATTACCGTACAAAGCAGCATTTTCCAGATCACGCTGCTTCGGCCTGATGTCTGTACGCTCTTCCAGAACAGCAGACCTCCTAAGGTCGTCCAGAGTGCAAGGTGAGTATCGGGAGTAATAAAATTGGCTGCAAAAAACGGTACAATCATGGTGGCGTAGATCAGGGAGGAAAACAGCGCCATACGGCGATGTCGGAACATAGCAAAGGAAAGGAGGCCGACACTTAAAGAAGTAAGTATAAAACTTATAGCGTGTGCAAATCGCACTCCGAATTCGGTCTGACCAAATAATCGTATTCCGGCAATGATCCCCCAATAGATCAGCGGTGGTTTATCGAGAAATATTTCTTCCTCGCCAAGATAGGGGATTATGAAAGTCCCGTTTTTCATCATTGTCATTGCGGTTCCAGTATAATAACCTTCATCAGGCTGCCAGATACCTCGGCTACCTTGAAAAAGCAGTCCAAGAACCAGAAGAATGATAATCAGGCCGATTATTTCCCATGTTTCTTTATGGATTTTCACATATTTCCCTTACAGTCATTCCTTTTCCATGCTTATGCACTAATTCTTGAAAAGTGTGGAAAGATAAGCCTGAATACGCTAACCCTTTTTTTTCGTTCGATCAAATGTCAGGCTTATATCAAGTTATCATGGATTCCCTTCTACTCTTTTATTAGCCCAATCGAGCAAAGACCGAATACCTCCCGCCAGGGCACCCGCCGAGCCGCGATATACTGGTGATCCCTTAGGTTTACCGTCGAGGGTATACCACTCTAAAAACCCTTTATTCTCTATAACACGCTGTACCATTGGTTTGGCTTCCCTATAGGCCGACTCCATGTAACCATAGCCGGCCATCTGCTCTATCATCCGTCCGCCGAACCAGGTCCAGTCTCCGCCGTTCTGATATCCGTATGGCTTAACCATCATCGGATTCTTGAAAAAGCCCTTGGGATAAGCGGGGTAAACAGCCACTCCGATGGATTGCGCCCCGGCCTTGTGCTTATTTTCGATCATTTGACGGATTACGGAACGTACCTGTTCATAATTTAAAAGTCCCGCCTGAATGGCCACAGCCGTGCCGCCATGATAATGAATCCGGTTTTCATTAAAGTTATCGGGAAAGGGAGAACCGTTCAGATAAAGATGGGGCAGGAATTTATCCTCTTTCCAGAGATAGGCCCGGATATTGTTTTCCGTGCGTGTCAGAACATGATTCCAGTTTGAGCCCTCGGGCTGATCGGTCAATTCGATAAAACGCTGCAGGGCGATTACGAACATGGCATTGTCATAAATATCAATCGTCTTGTGCGATTCAGCAGTGAATTCAGTACCCCAGCCTGTTTCGGGCTGCACATCCCCCCAATCGACGGTTGTTGCGCCCCAGAGCAATCCGTATCGCTCGTTGAAGCGATGATTGAGCAGATACTCAAGCGCCATCTCCATTCGTCGGGCAACGGTCTGTCCTTTGATCTGCTGTGTAAGAAAACCTCGATCGCCGGAAACCTTGATATAGGTATAGACAGCCTGAATGAGCGAACTTTCCTGGTCGGTTTCTACTGTGTTCTTATGCGTTTTACCATCCTGTACTGCGAATCCGTCGATGATATTGCCATCCTCGCCCTGATGGGCAAAAAAGGTGATCAGTGTTTTTCGAATCTCTTCCTGCGGGTGTGTTTTACTGGCCAGTTCCAGGAACGTATTCAGGTCGCGAATCCACACCTGCGGATAATACACACCTGCAGTCAAACCGGACCGGGCGGTTTCCAGTGCCATTTCGAGGGCTTTGGGCAGATCAGGATCCTTGAGGATTTGACGGGCCAGGGCTTTTTGTTCTGCAGGTGTCATCTCAGATAAATGTCGAACCTTCAGAGATTTAGCGTTTTCCATTAGATTCGACAGGTCCGTTAATGTAATTTTTCGAATGGCCCCGGTGGTCTGCCAGGTCATGATCCCCAACGGCTTACACAGATCCACTTCCGGGCGGGTGGCAATGATTCGTCCGGTAATGTTCACATCAATGATCTTGTCGCCTTCGATCCAGACTGCAATACGATCGTCCGTAACCTCCAGTCGAATCGGGTACCATTGATTCAGCTCAAACTCCAACAGGACCGTCGTCTCGTTTTCGGCAGCATCCAGGAGGTCAATATTCGACAGGCCTACTGTTTTACCGCCCCAGCCGCCCACGATCAGGGAACAGAAGGAATCCCCAACCGGAAATGTCAAGCCGCAGAAAAAATCTTTTCCCTCGATCCGTTTCGCCTCCAGATTAATCCGATAGTTACATCGTAGCACGGGACCGGTCCAGCGGATGCCGGTCTGTTCGACACCCTTTTCCATGACAATCGCGCCGTCTTTGACCTCTACATGGCCGCTGCCGTAAAAATCGGCGTTTTCCCATCGGCCCATCTGCCGTCCATCAAAGAGGGAATCCGTATGTTCCTGGCACAAAACGGGTTGCGTGAATGTTACAAAAAAGAAAATGATCCCTGTGGGCAGTCGGAAAAAATGCATTGCTTTCTCCTGAACAGTATACACCCAATCACGTATCGACGATCAATCCATTAATGACAGTATAACGGAAAAGGACAAAAGACAAAACTTGTATGCCTAAATACAGATACAGGACAGAACACATATAAGATAATGAAAAACGGAATACCGTGTTAGAATTTGATTTGTGAACTGGGTTTTGGGGCACTTTTTTCTACACTGGAATCCGCATTCCAAATGGGGCGTTTTGGTTTCATATGGGTATGTTTTTTCTATTCCTGAAATGGTGGATTGGCCGATAGAAAAGCATGTTTGTTTGCAGGGGAAAAAATGAATAGATACGTTATGATATGTTTCGGTATTAGCGCAGTTTTTGCGGCGAGTGGTTTTTGCGATATCGATACCGGCCCAACGGTCATCCTGGATTACGGTCAGGATCAGGAGGCTCTCAACGATTCGGAGCATTTTCTGTATTTTGTTCCCGTCATTTCAAAGACTCTTGTCGGCAGCCAGAGCAGCGAGGACAACCAGCAGACGACGCGCGTGGTGACATATCATCGGGATAATGAAGACGAATCTTTTTCCGTCCAGTGCGAATTCGAAATGCGCGGCCACGGCTGGTACCGTCAGCAATTCGATGCGGACGCCATGATCGCATGGCAATCCGAAGGAATGAAGGGCAAGGAGTTGAAAAACCTGTTGGATTTTATTGCTTTAGAGGGGGAAGGATTCGGGCAAATCGAAGTGGCCGGCCGGGTAATCGACGGACGGGATATCGTCGACAATGTGAAAATCCATTTCAATGCGCGGGGATGCAAGAGTCCGGTGCGTGCGGGACTATACAGCCTGAAGCAAAAGAAAGGGCAGTACCGCTACGAAAATCGGTATGACAAGATGATCGTACGAATCAATACTTTGTCTTTTTCGCGAACGAAGAAAACGCCTAAGATGATTGTCTCGGTAGCTTCGGTTGTCGGAGCCGAAGAAAAGGAAGGATTATGGGGTGCGATCAAAGGCGCCCTGGCCAACCTGGTGCTTTCCCCGGTTGAGATCGCTGAAATGGGCAATCAAACGATGCTGGATTTTGGTAAGGCGCTCTACCAGAAGCAACGCACCTTTACTTTCCCCCGGGCAAAGAATCTGATTGAATCGGCTACTGCCCGTGCTCATGCACCACGGAAGGAAACATGATTCACAGCAGCAGATTTTTGCTGTTCCTCTCATTTTGTTCGTATCTGGACGGACTGCAGCATCCATTAAATCCAGCAAACGAAACAGATTCGTTTCACAGTGATCTTGCTCCAAGAACAAGAAATTCTAATTCGGGAAAAGAGCCGGAGGTTTTATTGAACTTCCGGCTCTTTGGGTCTTGATATCAATATCTTCCGTAGGTCTCTCCCTTTCGATCATCAGTGCGGAACGGCGAAGCGGGCAGACCTTCCTTATTGAACAGGTTCGGTTCGGCGCCGTTCTCCCAGCCGTACCGGACCGCTACAGGATTCTTTATATCGTCGCTCCAGACGACTACCGTATCGCCGTCAATCTTCGCCTGGGCGGGCACAAAATCCTTATCTTCTTCGGCGATCAGGAAATACGTAAGCGGCCCATCCTTAGCCATCAATCCCGAACCGATAAAATCAAACATAATCCGAATCTTGTCGCCTTCAATCTTATATGCCTTGTACAGCGGTCCGGAATATACGATTCCCTCCTTGCCGTAAGTATTGCTCAGGGCCCACAGTGCCAGCCGCTTGCCCACATCCTGCTTGTTGCGGGGGTGAATGTCGGTGGGATTTCCAATATCCATTGTGACCACCATTCCCGTGTTAGGCGTCGTGTGGTATGCGATTAACTGGGCCTCGCGTATCTCCGGCGTCTGGCCGTTATACGGAGCGATCTGTACGAAATAGAACGGAAAATCGCCCTGCCCCCAGTCCTGCCGCCAGTTACGGATCATGGCCGGGAACAGCGTGCGATACTGATACGACCGCCCGGCATTTGACTCGCCCTGGTACCAGATAGCCCCCTGAATCGCATACGGGATCAGCGGCGCGATCATTGCATTATACAGGCCTGCCGGTGAATGGGGGTGATCCGGGCCGAACGGCTGGCCGGGATACCGCGGCGGATTCTTGCCTTCGGCCTTGGCCTGTTCGGCCTGCTTTCTCCATTCCTCGACCTGCTGTTTGTATTCTTCCATGGCTTTGGGGTAGTTTTCCATCGCCTGGTCAAACCGCTCCACGATCGGCATAAAGTCCTTATCGGATTCCAGAATCGCCCGGCGAGTCCAGGCTTCGGCCGGGGTGCCGCCCCAACTTGTATGGATTAGCCCGATCGGAATATTCAATTCCTTATGAAGCTCCCTTCCGAAAAAATATGCCGCTGCTGAAAAACCGGGGATCGTCTCCGGATTGCATTCTTTCCATGCGCCTTCGCAATCGTTCTGCGGGGTTTGGGCCACCTTGCGGGTCACATAGAACAGGCGAATGTTGGGATACTTTGCCGCTGCGATCTCTTCCTGTGCATTGTTCGAGTCCTTCACTGTCCACTGCATATTGGATTGTCCCGAACAGACCCAGACTTCTCCAATCAGCACATTGTCCAGCTTGATCTCGTTGGCCCCCTTGATCGTGACCGTATACGGTCCGCCGGCGCCCGGCGTGGGCAGTTTGACCAGCCAGGAACCATCCTTGCTCGCCCAGGTTGTTACGTCGAACCATTGCCAGTTGCCCCGAACACTGATCTTCTCGCCCGGCTCGGCCCAGCCCCAGATTGGCGCTTCGGTCTGCTGCTGCAGAACCATATTGCTGCCGATCACCGAAGGCAGACGCACCTCGGCCTGTAAAGCACAAGCCAGCGTGAGAGTCAGTATGACAAACAATGACAGGAAGGATTTGCTCACTTTCATAACACCTGCTCCTAACTGAAAACCTCGGAACGTTTTATATAACGATAGGGCATTATAACAAATGATCTGCTCCCGGTAAACCGTTTTACGGTCTTTGTCCCCGTCCCCACTGTCATCCCGGCCTTGAGCCGGGATCTGGATATGAAGAAGAACTTTATGATATCGTTCTGGATGCCGGGTCAAGCCCGGCATGACAGGGAGTATCCATTCTGTCGTATCGTTTTCCTTTACGTCGAGGTCTTGAAGCGTTCCATCATGAGCCGCTGCATCTTTCTGGCCACGACAGCGCGGTCGTGTTTTTTCAGGCGCTGTCCCAGCAGCTTTCCTGCCTTCTCGGCCGCGGCAAGGACTTTGGGCTGTTTGGCAATATCCGGGATCATGTCCTCGGTGATCTGCAC
The DNA here is from genome assembly GCA_016926155.1 of Sedimentisphaerales bacterium. Lineage (GTDB taxonomy): Bacteria > Planctomycetota > Phycisphaerae > Sedimentisphaerales > Anaerohalosphaeraceae > JAFGGE01. Next base: position 25,846 of record JAFGPC010000093.1, on the reverse strand, counting down.
ACCCTCGCCATAGAGCATTTGGGGCACACCCACCTGACACGTCTGTCCGTAACCGCAGGTAAAGCAGCAGGCCGCTCCCTGTCCGCTCACCGTCGCGATCGTCTCGATAAAGCTGTAGTCCAGGATTGTCTCGATCTGCCGGATCACGGCCTCTCCGCCGGAGCCGCCCACGCCGAGAGCTACGGCCAGCTTGCCCCAGAGCAGATCGCCCATTTGATGGCGGAACTGGTACCACCGCTCCAGAAACGCGTGCGTCAGGGCGTTGAGCCCGGCGTAAAAGTTAGGCGCTCCGATCACATAGGCGTCGGCTTCTACGATTTTTTCACGCAACGATGTCATATCGTCCTGCACGACGCAGACGTTGTCCTTCACACAGCCAAGACACGCGATACACCCGCCGATCTTCTTTCCGGCCAGGCTGATCAGTTCCGTCTCGCAGTCCGTCGCATCCAGCACCCGCCGAACCAGCCGGTATGTCGAAGACTGCTCCGGGGTCCGCGAGCTGCCCGATATGCCAAGAATTTTCATACTTCGCTCTCCCATTCGAATTCATGTACGCAGCAAGATCATATCAGATTTCCGTGAATGCGAAAGTCCCGGTAGCCAAATCCTGTTCCGTCTGCAGCAGATAAGCCGCATCGGATAGGATCGGGAAAAGGCTTGCATCCCCAGCCCGATCTGGTATCTTTCCTGGTCTATAATTGTACCCCTACGCCGGGCATGCTTAGGGCGGATAAACAACGGCACGTATTGCAGGAATTTTAGAATGACAGAAGCAGTAAAGACCAAGGGTGTATCCGAAATTGATGAGTTGTGTATTCAGACGATCCGCTTTTTGAGCATGGACGGCGTCCAGGCCGCCAAGTCCGGCCATCCCGGCATGCCGATGGGCATGGCCGCGGCCGCCTATACGCTCTGGATGCGGCATCTGCGGTTCAATCCCGCCAATCCGAAGCTGATGAACCGGGATCGGTTTGTCCTCTCGGCGGGACACGGCTCGATGCTGCTGTATTCGCTGCTGCATCTGTGTGGGTATGATCTGCCTCTGGAGGAGCTGAAAAACTTCCGTCAATGGGGCTCCAAGACCCCCGGCCATCCGGAATACGGGCATACGCCGGGTGTGGAAGTGACGACCGGGCCCCTTGGTCAAGGACTGGGCAATGCCGTCGGGATGGCGATCGCAGGCAAGTACCTGGCCAGCCGCTATAACAAGGACGGGCTCAACCTGTTCGACTATAATGTCTACGTCCTCAGCGGGGACGGCTGTCTCCAGGAAGGCGTCGGCGCCGAGGCTTCCAGCCTGGCCGGCCATCTGGGACTCGATAACCTGATCGTTCTCTATGATGACAATCACATCACCATCGACGGCAACACATCGCTGTCCTTTACCGAAGACCGCGCCAAGCGGTACGAAGCCTACGGCTGGTACGTCCAGCAGGTCCCCGGCGACGGTACGGATATGGATGCCCTGGAAAAGGCCATCAAGAACGCCCAGACCGAGAAGGACCGGCCCAGCATCATCGCCTTCCGCTCGCATATCGGTTTCGGTTCGCCCAACTTCCAGGATACGCACACAGCCCATGGAGCGCCGCTGGGCAATGAAGAGATTGCCCTGATCAAAAAGAATTTCGGCTGGGACCCAGAAAAGAAGTTCCACGTTCCCAATTCGGTCTATAAGCACATGGCTTCGATGAAGGACAAAGGCGCTGCCTTGCAGAAGGCTGAGGACGACAAGTTCGCCCGTTATGAAAAGGCCAATCCCGACCTGGCTGCCGAGATTAAAAACATGCAGACCGGCAAGCTGGGCGTAGATTTGACATCGTTGTTACCCGCCTTTGAAGCCGGTACGGGTGTCGCAACACGGAAGGCCTCCGGCTCAACGCTCAACGCTCTGATGCCACATCTTCCGCTGGTGATGGGCGGTTCGGCGGATCTGACTCCTTCCAACAACACCCAGTTCAAGGGCGCAACGGATTTCCAGAAGGCCAATCCCTCAGGCCGGTATATCCGCTACGGGGTGCGCGAACACGCGATGGGCGCTGTGATGAACGGCTTGGCCGTCAGCGGTATCCGGCCTTACGGCGGTACGTTCATGGTATTCAGCGATTACATGCGAGGCGCTATGCGGGTGGCGGCGATTTCCAGCTATCCGACGATCTTCGTATGCACGCATGACAGCATCGGTGTCGGCGAAGATGGCCCGACGCATCAGCCCGTCGAGCATGTCGCTTCCCTGCGGGCCATACCGAATATGATCGTATTCCGTCCTGCCGATGCCATTGAGACCGAGTATGCGTGGAAGTGGACGCTCGAGAATCCCGTCGGCCCAGTCGTGCTGGCCCTGACACGGCAGGGGCTGCCCGTCCTGGATCAGAACAAATACGGCAAGGCCTGCGACGGTGTCGTTAAAGGCGCGTATGTGCTCATCAGACAGGACAAGCCCGATGTGCTGCTGCTGGCGACCGGATCGGAAATCAAGCTGGCGATCGAAGCAGCCGACACGTTGGCAAGTGACGGCATTAAGGCACAGGTGGTCTCCATGCCATCGTGGGAGTTGTTTGAAAAGCAGGACAAGGCGTATAAGGATTCCGTACTGCCCCCGGCCGTCAAGGCGCGCGTCGCTGTCGAGGCGGGCGTCGAGTTGGGCTGGCACAAGTACATCGGCTCGGAGGGGATCTTTATCGGCATGCGCACCTTCGGCGCCTCAGCCCCGCAGGGCAAGTGCTTCGAAGGATTCGGCATCACGACCGACGCTGTCGTGGCGGCCGCCAGAAAACTGGCTGATAAATAATAGTGGATTTCCAAACAAAATACGGGCATGTTTCAACTAGGACCTGCCCGTTTTTTATGCCCACTTGCATCCGCCCTGGAAAGACATAGTGACGGAAACATGATTCGTATCATTTTGAGAAAAAATTCAACTGCCGGAAGTTCCCTGGCCGATATACAAATGGCAACCAAGAGCCGGAAAAAACGGGCTAAACAGTACTGATACCAGTGTTTTTTGAAATAAGAATCGGCGAAAAAGGTGGCTCTGTCTAATGACCTGTTCGGCCATATTAGCTGGACCTTGAAATGCCTGTTCTGTTGTGTGGCGTGCAAGGCGGATCGTAAGCAATGGCATGGAGAGAAAAGGCTAATTTTAGCAATGACGGAAAGAGCCACAAAAGATTCGGGAGAGCCTGAAAAAGGCTCTCCCATTTTTTTGTTCATCTGGTACAATCGGTGTCATGAAAACAAAACGATTTGTAGTGGGGCTCCTTTTTAAACTGTTCGTAATCGGCGCTGCCGCCGGTTTCGGCGCGTACGCATGGCAAAGCTATAGCCGTGACCAAGATTTCGAACAACTCCTCCAGGAGAACAGTCAGCTTACCCAGGCCATTTCCAATCTCACTGCCGAAACGCAAATCGGGTACGCCAAGGTGACAGACCAGCAGGTACGGGAGGGACGATTATTCACCCGGCTGAAATTCGTGGAGACCCATCCGGATGATCCGCTCAAGCGCGTGCTGGAAAAAGAATACGAAATCGAAGGTGATATCGTGCATTTTGACGCGCTCATTGTCAAATTTTCCGGCCAGCTTGTTCAGGACGGCAAGGAACGAGCCCTGTATCTGTGGCGCAGGATCTATGGCGAAAAAATGACACCCGAACAGGGCTATCCGATCGAAGAGGCGAATGCCGAGCCTCGACGGTATGCTCAAATTGGAAAAAAACTTTCGGTTTCTGATTCGGAAATGTTCTGGAATGAGATCTGGGAACTGGCGAACAATCCCGAACGCCTTTCACACTTGGGCATCACGGCGATTCACGGTAACGTAACGTATCAGAAAGTACGACCGGGTCTACAGTACATCTTCAAGATTGACAATACAGGCAATGTAACCCCCGAGACGGTTCCTGATTTGTAAACCGGTGTATTATGTTAGACTCACTCTGCTCACTTGTGCGGGAGTAATCGAACAGATCGCAATCCCATCGAATTCCATTTTGGCGGAGTAATTGGTTTGACCGTCATTACACATTTTCCCGATCCGGATAACGAAATCCGTCCGATTGTGTCAGTCCGATGCCTATCCCAGGCGCCCGTTTCCTGCGTCCGTCCACGAATTTTATGTTCACCTATAGCAAACTCAAATTCACTGCCCCCGGCACCTGAGGCGCAGGAATAGGTAACAAGCATATCAAATATACCCTCACGATCCAGATGAAACGTCCAACTCACGGAATCTGCCGGATTGTCCCAGTAGCCGATCTGATCTTTCTTTCCTGCTTCATACCGAGGCGAAGATCCATGAATCTGTGCTTCGATAGCTGTCAGTGAGATCGTTCCATCCGGATCCTGCGGAATCGTTATGTCTACGTCCGGGCTTCCTGTTATGTCAAGAACTATTATGGCAACGGCATCGTCAAGCCATAATTGGTTCGGCAACGCAATAGTCGTCCAACGATCGGTCTGGGTAAAGGCCAGTAGCTTTGCTCCCTGGTCGGTCAGGACGGTACAGGAATTGACCTTGTTCTTCAATCCGGGAAGACAGACCTCTTGCAGTTTGGAATCCCACAAATGGACAAATATCTTGCCTGGTTTACAGGTACATGTGCCCCAGGGAAATCGGCGAGGCCAGAATGGACTTCCCGACGATCCATAGATCGCTTCTCCATTGATCTTGAGCCACTGGCCGATCTGTACGAGACGCTCCTGCATGATCACAGGGATACGGCCATCGGCGGTGGGGCCGACATCCAGGAGAAAATTTCCGCCGTTACCGGCCACCCGCGACAACATTCGGATTAATTCCTGTCGTGAATCGTAATCATCCACGGTTTCATTACGGTTATATCCGTAGCTATGCCCAATTCCGCGGTCCTCCTGCCAGGGATGGTCTCGCCAGCCCGTCCCGCCGCCATACTCACTTTCATAGAAGGATCCATGCTGCCCGCGGCACTTTCCCCAGCGGTCGTTGACGGCGACATAGTCGGCAACGGGGGAATCATTAAACAGCCAGGCACAAAGCTCTTCGCTCTTCCATGCCGTATAGTCCATCTCCCATTCCCCGTCGAGAAAGATCACCGGAGGCTTGTATCGTGTCACGACCTCCTTGAACTGGGGATGGAATTTTTCCGTCACGTAGCGTTGCCGATCAGTCAGCCAGAGAGGATGGAACCACTCGTAAAGCGAGTAATATATTCCCATCTTCAGGCCGCACTTCCGGCCTGCCTCATTCAACTCACCCAGGATATCACGCATTGGACCGACCTCCGTGCTGTTCCATTGGTCTGTTTCCGTCGTGGCATCAAACTGACTGGGATACAGACAAAAACCGTCGTGGTAATTGGCCGTCGTCACGACATATTTCGCTCCGGCCCGCACGAACAAATCCGCCCATTGGTCGGGATCCCAGAGTTCGGCCTTGAAACGCTCAGCGAACTGTTCGTACCGGAAGTCTTCTCCGTACACCCGCCGATGGAATTTCCATGTGGGGGAATTCTCCTGCCGCATATTCCAGCCGTACCACTCTGCATAGCCCCGATCCTTCCAGGCCGGCACCGAATAAGGCCCCCAAACCACAAAAATGCCGAACTTAGCCTCGTTGAACCAAGCCGGAATCGGTCGGGTGTCGAGGGAGTCCCATGTAGGCTCATAGCGCAACGTGGAAACCGAATCGGTTTGGGCGAATGCGGGGGACAAAATCAAAACAGTCCCGACAACAAGAATACGAATCTGTTCCATGCAAGTGCTCCCCGTACAAATCTGAGGCAAATCGGCTTTTTACATGGGCCCGGCCCATTCCTGTTTTGAAGAATTGGAATCAACTGAAATCGTAATGCTTTCGAACCGGATTCGTGACCTTCCAGATGCATTTGAGTCCCACGGGAAAGATCACCAAATCCCCCGGACCAAAGCTAACACTGTCCGTTCCCTCCGGCCGGTCTGTAACCGTTACTTGCCCCTCCAGGATCAGACATGTTTCGGTCTGAGTATAATCCCAGAGAAACTCGCTGGCCGGACACCCCCATGTATCCCAGCTCTTGCAGGTAAGGGCTTCTTCTTCGGTTGGTTTACGAACAATCACATCTTTTACAGTCGGCATGATTCTCTCCCATTCTATCTTCGTATTTGTTTGGAGGAGATTATATCCTGCTCCTCCGGAATGCTCAACCTTTGCTTTTTGCACACGAAGCTGGTAAATGTCTCAATCATCCGTTATAAGCGTCGTTTTCGTCTTCTTTACAATAATGGATCGATATGGATAAACGAAAAGTACAGGAATATCGTCGCTGGTTCGCCGGTTATGTAAAGGGTTTCTATACAGGCGAGCTGCGCAATGACGCCCACATCCATCTCAAGCAAGTGCATACAAACAAGGTCTGTCAGGAAATGCGGTATTTGGTCAAAAGCCTGCATTTGCCGTCAAACGACGGACGGATCGCCGAAACGATCGCCTTATTTCATGACACGGGCCGATTCGAGCAGTATCGTCGGTATCAGACCTTCATGGACGCACGAAGTGAAAACCACAGTCTCCTGGCATTGCAGGTCCTGTCCGAGCACAATGTTCTCGATGCCCTTGAATCTCAAGAACGCCGGATCGTCGAAACCGCTATCCGATACCATGGCGAGAAGGATCTGCCGAAAGATCTTCCAGAGAGGGATCTGCTATTCTGCAAATTGATCCGGGATGCGGACAAGATCGATATTTACCGCGTGATTCTTAAAAGCTATCGTGAATATCAGAAATGCCCGGAAGGATTTGTTCTGGATGTGCCCCTGCCGGACAGTCCCGGCTATAATCCCCAGATGGTTCAGGCTGTTTTGGACGGCCGGACTGTCGCATACGCCGATCTGCAGACCATTAACGATGTCAAATTGATGCAACTGGGCTGGATCCATGACATCAATTTCCCCGCTGCCCTGGAGAGAATTCATGAACGAGGATATATGCAGGAGTTGTTCTCCCTCCTGCCCGTCGATAAGGGAATCAGTCGGGTACAGGAGCACGTCAATCAATATCTCCGGAAACGACTTTCTGAGGCGGTTTAATCGCCCCTTCACAGCTAACTTCCGGCCCTATCGATAGATAGCGGCTCGGAGCGGGGTATTTTCCTTGCAATCTCTGTTCGTATTCGTATACTGTGCCGGTTTCTGATGTACAAGAGCCGAACCTGTCCTGGGAGAAAGGGACAAAAGCATGAATATCGTCAAATGGATGCGGAAAAACAACCGCAAGCTCATGGCCTTTGTGGTCATTTTCATCATGGTCGCCTTTGTGGGCGGCTATGCCCTGCAGCAGTTGCTGATGCAGTTCGCGATGAGCCGCACAGGAGCCCTGTGGACCTATCGCGGCGGGCAGATCAAGCGGGCCGAATACCTTCAGGCCCAGAAGGAGCTGGAAATTCTCCGGGCCCTCCAGATGCCGATATACCTGCGGTACAAGCAGACCATCATGGGCGGGCCGGATATACGGGCTAACATGCTGGGTCTTCTTCTGTTTCCTGAGGCAAGCTCTGTTGCGATGCTGAGCCAGGAGTTGCGTTCCGCCCAGATGCAGGGCCGCCTGCTATTAACCAACGAGCAAATGGATGAAGTCTTCCGTCGGGATATCAACATGAGTCCGCAATTCTGGATCATGTTGAATGCCGAAGCCGAGCAGGCCGGCAGTGTCGTTTCGATGTCCGATGCGACGGAACTGCTCAAGGGGTTGATTCCCAGACTCACGGCCGGCCCGGAAGGCCAGGGGGGGGTTAGCGCTAAAGATCTGGTCGGGCTGATCATGAAACGAAACCGGGTTCCTGAAAACCAGATCATTCAAACCTTCGCCCGGATGCTGGCGATCCTGAATTATGCCCAGATGGTGACTGTTCGCGAAGACCTGACAGTCAATCAGCTTCGGGGACAGATCGCACGAAAGGGTGAAGCCGTTTCTCAGGTTCGACCCGAACAGATCAGCGCCGAGTTTGTCAAGTTCCCGATTGCGAATTTTACAGACCAGATTGATGAACCGAAGGATAATGAGCTGACGCAGCAATTGATCAGCTTCAAGAACAACGAGCCGGGTCAATCGGGCGAAGAAAATCCCTACGGTTTCGGATACAAACTGCCGCCTCGCGTACAGTTGGACTACATTCTGATCAAACAGGAACAGGTAAAAGAGACGATCGAGCTGCCCACGCCCGAGGAAATGGAACTGTTTTATCAACGGAATCAGGACAATACTCAGTACAGTACCATCTTCAAGCAGAAAATTCCTCCCGATCCCAATGATCCGACGGCCGAGGAAATCGAGAAAACAAAACCCTATGCCGAGGTGGCCGGTCGGATCCGCGATATTCTCGTACGACAGAAAACCAACCGTAAAGCGGATATGATCCTCAATGAAGCGAGGAGCCTGTGCGACTCTCCCTTCACCGGAATGGATCCGACGGAAGTCACCAGCGAACAATTGTTCCAGGCCGCCGTTGAATACGGCGTGATCGCCAGGCAGTTGAAGGAAAAATATGGATTGCAAGTCTACAGCGGAAGAACCGGGTGGCTCAATCCGGAGGATATCGGTAACGACAGCACCCTTTCACGGCTAAGCATGCAGGGCCAGACATCGATGCCCGTCCGGCTCAGCAAAATTGTATTTTCTGTAGACCCACTGAAAGTAACTACTTTGAGTCGATTCGAAGTGCCCACACCCAAGATGTGGGCCAACATCGGCCCCTTAAAAGACAACTTCGGCGAATATACGCAACTCTCGGCTCTGGCTCGCGTCGTGGCCGTCAAGCCCGCCGAGGAACCGGCCGATATCCATATATCCTACAGCACAAAAGGCGCTGTCCTGGACGATCCGAATCAGGTGACAGGTCAGGTCTTCTCCATTCGCGAACAACTGGTTGAGGACGTAAAACTCATCAAGGCGATTCATCTGGCGCGACAACGAGCCGAGGAATTCATCAAGATGATCGAAGAAGGCGATTGGGATAAAGCCATCAAGGCTTATAATGACCAGTACGCCAAAGACGATACCAAGGGAAAGATCAGCCTTGACAAGCTTCGTGACCGCAACCGCATAACGTTGCTGGAACTCCAGAAGATGAAACAGATGATCCAGGAATACCCGATCGCCGCCAGTTATTACGAGGAAACACTCCAGACCGGCAAGCTGCTGGAACGGCTGATCCCCCTGATCCCTGCGGGACAGACAGAGGCCAAGGCTTTGAATAAAGTCCTTGAATTCGAACCGTCCCGGATCGTCTACGCCGTCAAAAGCGTTACCCGCAAACCGGTGGCTCGGCAGGATTATATCAAGGCCAAGCCGCTGGCCTCGTATCAGATCGATGCGGCCATTGCGGATACCTTAGCGGTCGTCCATTTCAATCCGGAAAACGTGCTCAAACGAATGGAGTTCAAAGTCGTCGGTGAAGAGGAAGCGGCCAAATCGAATGAAACGGGAATCTCCAGCGACACAACCGAACCACAGGAGGATAAGGGAGCCTGACGAATGCAGCCGCGTTCCAAAGTGGATCACATGTTGTTTCTGGTAATTGTGGGTCTTCTGGCCTGGGCCGTACCCGGGGGCGGACATTTTCTGATTGGGGAGCGGAAGCGATCGATTATCATTTTCATAACCATTACAGCCACGTTTGTATCGGGATTATATGTCGGCTCCATCGGCGTGATCGATCCGGTGAATGCCAAACCATGGTATATGGCCCAGATTCTGGCATCGCCTGCGGTGGGTATTTTGGCCAATGTTACGCGATCCGGCCAGTATGCCGCCTACGGCCGACCGGGAGATGTAGGACAAATCTACACGAGCATCGCCGGGATGCTGAATCTGCTTTGCATTCTGAGCGCGATGTACATGGCCTATCAGGGCCGCGGCGAGAAGATCGGGGAGGAAGAAGATGAGTCCTGAAATCGTCTCCATTCTGGCCGGCTTCATGGCCCCGATCGAGATTCATACCGATTGGCGGTCCATGCTGTGGATGTTCCCCCTGCTGGCTTCGATTGCGATTATTTACAAGGCGACCAAGATGCGCGTCCTGTTCTGGAAGCGGTTTGTCCGCGAGGTGGTCGTGCTGTTTCTCACCGTCAGCCTGTTTATGATTGCCGTAGGAATCGTACTGAATCTAATCGTACATCGGCTCTGATCCCCAGGATTTTAACGACGAGTTGTAACACCATCTCATAATTAGTTTAAATGAAAGCCGAAACGGACAATTCGTTACTTCCACAGTCCAAAGCTCATGAACCGTTACCGGATGTTCGGGATTGTGGTTTGATGTCGTATGCTCAGGCTCTTTCTCTCCAGATGGAATTATGCCGGATGCGTTATGAAGATCAAGCCCCTAACACGGTTTTGATCGTGGAACATCCGTCGGTGATTACCCTGGGCGCCCGGCAAAGCGAGAACAAGGTATTGCTCAGTGAAGAACAATTGCAGCACCGCGACATTGAGTTGGTGCAGATTCGACGCGGCGGCGGAGCCACCGCCCATAATCCCGGGCAACTGGTGTTTTATCCGATCCTCAAGCTGCGTTCGCTGGACCTTGGTGTTACCGACTATATCCGCCGGCTGGAGTCTATAGGCATGGAATTGCTCCAAACAGTAGGAGTCACAGCGGATCGACGCAAGGGCTTTCCCGGCTTGTGGATCGGCCCGCGTAAGATCGCCTCCATTGGGGTACAGGTCAAGCGATGGGTTACGCTGCACGGCATGGCGATCAATATCAATAACGACCTGTCGATCTTTCAGGCGATTGTGCCCTGCGGTATCGACGGCGTACAGATGACCTCCGTCGAAACCGATACGGGCCAAAAGGCCGATATGGATCAACTTAAAGCAACACTGGCCGATCTGTGCAGGAAAGTTTGGGTGAAAAACACAGATGAGTGAGACGACACGAAGGCTCCCGCCGTGGCTCAAACGAAGACTCGGGGCGGGCGATACATTTAACCATACCGCGGGCACGCTGAGCGAACTGGGTCTGGAGACGATCTGCACCAATGCCAACTGCCCCAACCGCGGTGAATGCTGGGGGCGCGGCACAGCGACCGTCCTGATCCTGGGCAATATCTGTACCCGCAACTGCCGGTTTTGCTCGGTCGGCCACGGCAAACCTTTGCCGCCCGATCCGGATGAGCCCCGGCGCGTCAGCGAGATGGCCGGACGAATGAAACTTCGCTACCTGGTCATCACCAGTGTGGACCGGGATGATCTTCCCGACGGTGGCGCGGGACATTTCCGCGATGTAGTCCTTCGATGTCGCAAAGATCATCCCGGCCTGCAGTTCGAGCTGCTGGTGCCGGACTTTCGAGACTGTCAGGAATGGGCTATTGAAATTCTCACCGAGGCCCTGCCGCTTGTCTTCGGGCACAATGTCGAAACCGTCCCGGCTCTGTATGCGGCTGCCCGCTCCGGCGGCGATTACCGGCGGTCGCTGGACCTGCTGCAAAAGGCCAAAGCCGCCTGGCCTGATACGCAGAGCAAATCCTCCATCATGCTGGGTTTGGGAGAAACCGACGAGCAGGTCAAGCAGGTACTCCGCGACCTTCGCGGTGTCGGCTGCGACCGCATCGCGATCGGCCAGTACCTGCGCCCCTCCAAAGACTCGCTCGAGGTCGTCGAATACATCCCGCCCGAGAAATTCGACGGGTGGGCTCAGCAGGCCCGCGAGTTAGGCTTTACCTGGATCATGAGCTCGCCCTTTACCCGAAGCAGCTTCCACGCCGAACAAAATTCAATTTAGAGCACAGAAAAACTTTTTACGCCACGTCGACAAGACCGAGTTTGCCGCCGAATTTTTTTAGGAGGGCTTTTCGAAGGGCCTGATGTTCCGGCTGGGACAGTGTCGGGTCCTGCTGCACGAGTGCGAAGGCATCCCGTCGGGCCAGTCCCAGCAGTTCAAAGTCGTCGATGATGTTGGCGATCTTCAGGTCGGGCAGACCATGCTGCCGTGTGCTGAACAGCTCGCCGGGCCCGCGCAGCCGCAGGTCCTGTTCGGCAATCTCGAATCCGTCATTGCTCCGCGTCATGATCTCCAGCCGGCTGACCGCCGTCTCATCCTCGGTCTCGGCAAAGAGCAGGCAGTACGAATTGCTCTGGCCCCGGCCGATCCGCCCGCGAAGCTGATGCAGTTGCGCCAGGCCAAACCGGTTGGCATTCTCGATCACCATGATCGTCGCTTTGGGCACATCGACGCCCACCTCGATCACGACCGTGGAGACCAGAACATGGATTTTTCCCGCTCGGAACTGCCGCATGATCCGCTCTTTTTCCTGGGATTTCATCTGTCCGTGAAGCAGACCGACCGAAAACACAGGGAATACCTTCTCCTGCAATATCTTATGCTCGCTGATCGCCGCCTTGACGTCGCCGTTCTCGGCGTCGACATCGATCCGCGGATAGACAAAATACGCCTGCTTGCCTGCCTTGAGCCGCTGCCGGATAAACTCAAACGCTGCATCCCGATTGTGCGGCTGGACCCATTTGGTCGTCACCTTGCCCCGGCCCGGCGGACTGTTCCGGATAATCGACACATCCAGGTCGCCGAACGCCGTCATCGCCAGCGTCCGCGGGATGGGTGTCGCCGTCATGACCAAACAATGCGGGGCCTTTCCCTTGCGGATCAGCGATCGCTGGCGCACGCCGAATTTGTGCTGTTCGTCGACCACGACCAGCCCCAAATCGGCAAAGTCGATATCCTCCTGCAGCAGGGCCACAGTTCCGACGGCAATGTCAATTTCTCCGGATCGCAGGCGATCCGTCAGATCCTGTCGTTTTTTTCCGGTGATCCCCCCGGTAATCAACTCCCGACGAACCCGGCTGCCCTTGAGATATCGTTCGATACTCTGAAAATGTTGTCCCGCCAAAATCTCGGTCGGCGTCATGATCGCCGCCTGGGTCTTGTTGGCCACGGCTAGCAGCGCTGCATACAACGCCACCACGGTCTTACCCGAGCCCACATCGCCCTGCAGGAGCCGGTTCATCGGAACGGATCGGGCCATATCGGCGACGATCTCATCGATGACGGCGTCCTGATCGGAGGTAAGCAGGAACGGAAACCGCCTGCGGACCCGGCTGTCGATTTTTTCATTGTGCTCCATCGCCGTCGCAACGGCGTTGTGCTGCACGTGATATCGCTTGATGGCCAGACCGAGCTGCATCAGGAACAGTTCATCGTACTTGAGCCGTCGTTTGGCCTGGACCAGCTTGTCCTGGTCGGTGGGATCGTGAATCTGACAGTACGCCTCACTTCGCCCGAGAAGCTCATTTTTTCTGCAAAAGTTCTCTTCATAGAATTCCGCCGCCAGCTTCGTCGCATCGTGGAGAATCGGCCGGATAATACGACGAATCTGCCGGGGAGGCAGCGCCGACGTTCCCGGATAGACCGCCCCGCCAAACTGTTCGGGATTGGCCTGGTCCTCCTCATCGAGGATTGTAAAGCGCGGATTGGTCATCTGTTTCAGGAATTTGTACAGCGTAATCTTTCCCGAGACCATGATTACCTGACCCGGCTCAAGCTCGTTGCGCAGATACCCGCCATGAAACCAGACCAGGTAACAGACGCCGGTGTCGTCGGCGATCATGGCCTTGAACATGGGCGTCCGGCGGGATCGATGAAAATCCGTCTGCTCGATCACGCCGATCACCGTGCCCGTCTGGTCCGGCTCCAGGTCGGCGATCTTGACCAAATCCGGGGCGAAACGCCAGTCACGCGGAAAATACTCCAGCAAATCCTCCAGTGTATGAACACCCAGCTCGGCAAAGGCCTGGGCTCGAACGGGTCCCACTCCTTTGACATACTGCACAGGCATCGCCAGGTCCAGATTGTGCTCATTTGTCGAATCCATACTCTCCGATCAGTTTGACAAAGCGGCAGCCGCAGATCATGCTCGGCTGTAATTGGCCTTCCCATTTTCGGTAACAAATCAAGTCCTGTGCAAAGTCCCCGCCTACCGGAGCCACCAGCAGGCCGTCTTCCTTGAGCTGCTCGACTATCGGCTGCGGAACCTGAGGGACGGCGGCCGTGATAATAATACGATCGAATGTTTTCTTTTCCGGCCAGCCTTTGCTGCCGTCGCCGACAAAATATTCCACGTTTTCTATACCCAGCCGCCCCAGAACGGCCTGGGCGGATTCGGATAATTGCCCCAGCCGTTCGATGGTATACACCCGCTTGGAAAGCCTGGCCAGGATAGCTGTCTGATATCCACAGCCTGTACCTAGTTCGAGCACGTCGCAATCTCTGTTCAACCGAAGCTCCTGGGTCATCAGGGCCACGATATAGGGCTGGCTGATGGTCTGGCCTAGTCCGATCGGCAGGGGCCGGTCGGCATACGCCTCGGCTAGGTACTTGCCCGTGACAAATTCCTCCCGGTGAACGGCCCGCATCGCTTTGAGTACGGCTGGGTCACTAATGCCCCTTGCCTCCAGGTGCTGCCGGATCATGGTCTCTCTTACATACTCAAAACGTCCTGCTTGTTCATAATCTACCATGAGCCCCATCATGCCCATGAAACCAGGTTTTTTCAACTCTATTCTCCTCCAATCCTGGTTCTGTCTTGCCACCGACTATGACTGTGGTATATTGCATGAAGGTTTTGAATAAAAATGAGGAGTTCAGATGAGAAAGGGGTTAGAAATGGTTACCAAACGATTCTGGCTGAGTTTTTCGGTTGTGTTTCTGGTCGGTTGTGTGCCTTCATTGCATCGGCTCTACGATGACAAGACCCTCGTTTTTGAGGAACAACTTCTAGGCCGGTGGATGCAGGATAATGAAGATACGACATGGACGTTCGAAAAAGAGGATAATGAAAAGACTTATAAACTGACTGTCGTCGGTGACAACGGAAAGAGCGGGAAATTTAAGGTGCATCTGGTCAGGTTGGAAGGAATGTTATTCATGGATATGTTCCCCGGCGACCTGGATGATGAAAAAATGCACGAACTGTATGCCATCCATCTGATTCCGGGACATACCTTCCTGAAAGTTATCCGAACGGAAACAGGCTGGGACCTGCACATGATGAATCCGGACAAGATCGAGGAGATGCTTCAGGAAAAGCCGGATTTGGTTAAACATGAAATCATGGACGACGGAGACGGGATTGTCCTGACCGCCGGCACAAAAGAGTTGCAGAAGTTCGTGGTTAACTGCGCGAAGACGGAAAAGGCTTTTGGAGAAGCGATGGAACTGGTTCCGGCGAAACCACTGAAAACAACAGAACAAAATCAGGAAGAAAAATAAAACCAGCCCAAATGTGTAAAGGTATATATCAAATCTAATTCCCGTTCGAATGATAACGAACCGATGAAGGAAAAGACAAAGCAACTCATCACAGCGGATAAGGAGTACGTCTGGCATCCGTTTACCCAGATGAAGGACTGGCTGTCCGGTGAACCGATTGTGATCGAATCGGGTGAGGGATTCTATCTGATCGACACGGAAGGGCGACGCTATATCGACGGCGTCGGCTCGCTTTGGTGCAATGTCCATGGCCATCACGTACCCCAGATCGACTCCGCAATCCGCGAACAACTGGACAGAATCGCCCACAGTACGCTGCTGGGTCTTGCCCAGAGTCGCTCGGTCGAACTGGCCGAAAGGATTATTCGAATCGCGCCGAACGGTTTAACCAAGGTCTTCTACTCCGACAGCGGCGCTACGGCTGTCGAGATCGCCTTGAAAATGGCGTACCAGTTCTGGCATAATCAGGGAAAGAAAACCCGCACCCAATTCATCGCCTTGCGAAATTCCTACCATGGGGATACCATCGGCTCGGTCAGCGTCGGGGGGATGGAACTATTCCACGGCATCTTTCATTCACTTCTCTTTGAGACTTGCTTTGTGCCGGCTCCGTATCCGTATCGATTTGATGGCAGTATTGATCAATGTCGTCAATTCAGCCTGGACCAGATAGAACAACTCTTGCAAGAACGCAGCCATGAGATGGCCGCGGTTGTCGTCGAACCACTCGTTCAGGGGGCGGCCGGCATGATTGTCCATCCGTCCGGCTTTCTCAAAGGTGTACGTGAACTGACGAAAAAATACGATACACTCCTGATCGTCGATGAAGTCGCCACAGGTTTTGGACGGACGGGCAGGATGTTCGCTTGTGAGCATGAAAATGTCACACCCGACCTGTTGTGTCTGGCAAAAGGGATTACCGGGGGGTGCCTGCCCCTGGCCGCCACCTTGGCCACTCAGCAAATTTACGAAGCTTTTCTCGGTGAAGTGGCAGACTTCAAGACCTTTTATCATGGACATACATACACAGGCAACGCCCTGGGTTGTGCGGCGGCGATCGCATCCCTGGATCTGTTTGAACAAAATCGACTCCTTGAAACACTGCCTGACAAAATCGCCCTGATTCGTGATACTCTGGAAAAAATCGCCCGACTCGATCATATCGGCGATGTGAGACAGTGCGGTATGATGGCCGGGATTGAAATCGTCAAAAACAAAAAATCCAAAGAATCATTTTTGTATGAAATGACGCTGGGCGCCAAGCTTTGTGCTCTAATGCGGTGCCGGGGCGCTATGATGCGACCGCTTTCGGACGTAATCGTTCTTATGCCACCTTTGGCTATTGATCGAATGACCCTGCAAATCCTGCTCGATATTGTAATCGATACCTTGATCGACGACCTGCCCCGTCTGGTGAGGAATGCCTGATGCCGTTCAAACTCAAATTTCCCAAAGCCCGAGGGCTCTTTATCACGGGTACCGATACCGGCGTGGGAAAAACCCTGGTTACCGGCGGGATTGCCCGTTCCCTTTCCCAAAAAGGCGTCAAAGTCGGCGTTTTTAAACCCGTCGCCAGCGGTTGCCGTCATGAACGGGAAGGCCTGGTCAGCAGTGATGCCGAATTTCTGGCCTTCGCCTCCGATACCGACCTGTCGCTGTCCGTGATCAATCCGGTCACCTTCGCCATCCCGGCCGCCCCGGTCGTCTGTGAAGAACGGGAAAAACGCCAGGTCGATTTTGAGGCGATTGCCATCGCCTACCGCCATCTCTGTAAGGTCAGCGATTTTGTCCTGGTGGAAGGAATCGGGGGGGTACGGGTTCCCATCAGCCGGGATGTGGATGTCCTGGATATGATGAAGGGCTTCCGTTTGCCGGTCCTGGTCGTTGCCCGGCCTGGCCTGGGTACGATCAACCATACCCTTTTAACCATCGACGCGATAAGAAACTCAGGACTGCCTCTTGCAGGGCTGGTCATCAATGGATATGATACCGCCCGTGCCGGAATCGCGGAAGAAACCGTCGCCGATGTTCTCAAGGAATGGGGTCATATACCCCTTCTGGCGGTGGTGCCTTGGGATCCGGCTAGTAATGTGGAACAGGGGCGGCTTAGCCGGACAGTGATTGTTTCACTGGAACGAGTCGACTGGCAACAGGCCAGATGAAAATACTACTTTCCGCTGAACCTTTCCGGATAGGAATCATAAATATATGGCGTCTTTTGACGCAGAAGATAGGAGTTTTTGATGGTAAACAACCTGACAACAAACGGAAACAAAGGCAAAATCGCTTATTTCAGTATGGAAATCGGTCTTGATCCCGGTATGCCCACCTATAGCGGAGGCCTGGGCATCCTGGCCGGTGATACGATTCGTGCCGCTGCCGATCGCAGGATCAATCTTGTGGGCGTTTCCCTGCTGTATCGAAAAGGGTATTTTTACCAGCGACTGGATAGTGCAGGCAAGCAAATCGAAGAGCCTGTCATCTGGTCGACGGATGATTTTCTTGTGGAAATGCCCCAACGAGTAAACGTTCAGATCGAAAAACGAACAGTCCAGATTCGCTGCTGGAAATATGAGGTCAAAGGTTTCAGCGGGCATGTGATTCCCGTCTATTTTCTGGATACCGACTTGAAGGAAAATGCCGAACAGGACCGACAACTGACCGATTCCCTCTATGGCGGAGACAAGGCGTACCGACTGTGTCAGGAGATCATTCTCGGTATCGGCGGCGTTCGTATGCTTGACGCCCTTCGTTACGACGGCATTCAGAAATATCACATGAACGAAGGCCATGCCAGTCTCCTGACCGTGGAGTTGCTGGACCGGCAACTGACCGAAAGCAGCGCCAAAAAAATCACTCCCAAGATCCTGGCGACCGTACGGCAAAAATGTGTTTTCACGACACATACCCCCGTCGAAGCAGGCCATGACAAGTTCGATATGAAACTGGTCAAGTCGATCCTGGGCACGCATCCTGCCTTCAACATACCGAAGGTAGTCTGCTGTGACGAATCTTTGAACATGACCTATCTTGCATTGAGCCTCAGTGATTATGTTAATGGCGTAGCCAAAAAACACGGAGAGGTCTCGCGGAATATGTTTGCTCCATATGTGATCGATTCGATTACCAACGGAGTACATGCCGCTACCTGGGTTTCCGAATCGTTTGCTCAGTTATACGACGAGCATATTCCCGGCTGGCGGGAAGATAATTTCAGTCTGCGTTACGCTCTGGGCCTGAAGTCCGAAGACGTCTGGGCTGCTCATCGCGCCGAAAAACTGCGTTTGTTGGAATATATCAATCGTGAAACCAACTGCGGAATGGACCTGGATCATTTCACGCTCGGTTTTGCACGACGAGCCACCAGTTACAAACGAGCCGACCTTTTGCTGGACGATCCGGACCGGCTTGTTGAAATCGCCGACAAATTCGGCGCCTTGCAAGTCATCTATGCCGGGAAAGCGCATCCGAACGATGCGAAGGGAAAAGAGTTGATCGTGCATATCTTCGAGATATGCAAAAAGCTTCGCGGCAAGATTAAACTGGTTTATCTGCCCAACTATGACATCGAACTGGGTCAGTTGCTGACGGCGGGAGTAGATGTCTGGCTCAATACGCCCCAGCCGCCGATGGAAGCCTCCGGCACCAGCGGCATGAAGGCGGCCTTGAACGGAGTACCTTCATTCAGTATTTTGGATGGCTGGTGGATCGAAGGCTGCATCGAAAACGTGACCGGCTGGGCCATTGGTATGGAACCGGAAAAAGAAATCGCCGAGAGCACCCGGGAATCGGACGCCGACGACCTGTATGACAAACTGGAAACTGTTGTCATGCCTACATACTATCAAAACCGGGAACAGTTCCTCAGCATCATGCTGCATGCGATTGCCCTGAACGGTTCCTTCTTCAACACGCATCGCATGATGGACCAGTACATCGTCAAGGCCTACAGTTCATAATATGACGGATCAGGAAAGCGGCAGGATTGACGAACTATCTTTCCTGCCGCTTTTATTCAAATCCACTTTGAGGGAAAGCTTATTGTCTGATTTTACTTTGCAGATGAGACCTGCAAAGCAACCTGGGCTACGTGCCTGCCCAGATTTTTCGCCGTGGACAAGCCCCATTCATCGGCCATGACTCCATCCTTGATCCCGCTCCACACGGTAGCGCCGCGATGGCCTGTGGGCCGGCTGTCGCCAACCACGATCATTTCCTGCGCCATTAACGCCGCCTGGACCGAGGCAATCACCAGTTCCTGTCCGCCGTTACGGGCCGCGCCGACGGCCAGGACACCGGCCACCTTACCGGCCAAACCGAAGCTGCTTCGTACGGCAATGCACCGATCGATCAGGATCGTGGCCAGATAACTCATGTTCCCGAAATACGTAGGCGTACCCAGAATCACTCCCGCCACATCCGGCCGCGTCAGTTTTTCCTGAATCTTCGGGAATTCATCTTCCTCACCGAAAGCCGACGGCAAACCGGCAGCCGGGGCACCGTCGATCTTCATTCCCGCCAACTCGAGCAATTCCGTCTTGATCCGCGTGTCCACTTTGGCCGCCTCGGCCAGACATACCTGCATGGACTGAAATGTGGTCTTTCCCTTTCGCGGGCTGCAGCAGATACCCAGAATAGTGACAGGTCCTGACGAAGCAGCCTGTGCGGTCGCAGATACGCCTGTCCCGGCCGCCAGTGAAGCGGCCACAAATGTGCGTCGATCCATTGCACTTCCTCCGTAAATAAGGTTAAAAGATCATTGAATATAACAGCCAGGGTTAGACCATCCTATCGTGCTTTGTACAGCATGTAAAGCCCGCTAAGAATGATGATTACCCCGCATGCTTTCCTGAAACGCAGTACAGCATGTGATTTTTCATTCCAGTTCAGGTATCGCTGCACCCGGTCCGCAGACACGCCGGCTATGACAATCACACTGCAGTGTCCGATCCCGTACAGCAAGAGCAAAATTAACCCGGAAACCGAGCCTAATACCACGACACTCAGTACCGGCGCCATAAACGCAAACGTGCATGGTCCCACGGCAATCCCGAATACCAAACCCAGTAAAAACGCGCCCAGGATACCGCGTTGTTTCATCCGGATCCGACCCGCCGTGATCCAGGGAAGCTTGATCACATCCAGAAGAACCAGACCGAAGAGTACAAGCACGGTACTGACAAAATAATTCGCCCAGGGCCCCATATCTCCGAGTAATCGTCCCAACAGGTGGGTTATCAATCCGACAACAGCGATCGTAAGCAGAATGCCGAAAGAGAAGACACTCGATAAAAGGAAGGCTCGTCGTACTGTGAGTCGGCCCTGCGTGGACATATAACCGATGACCAGCGGAATCCCGGCCAGGTGACACGGGCTCAGCAGAACGCTAAACACTCCCCAGGCCAATGCGGCAAGAGCAGCAACGACGGATTGTTCCTGCATCGCATGAGTGAGTTGATCAAACCATTCCTGGATCATTTGGATGGTTCCAGTGCAATGCCCAGTTCTTTCCATTTGGCCAGGATATCTTCCTTCGGATAAAAACCGACATGACGAAACAGTTCCTGCCCCTGTGCGCCGAAGAAAATCTGGGTTGGGATTTTCTCAATGCCGTATTTTTTAACCGCATCCCGATCCTGGTAGACATCGATGAATTTGACGTCAAAATGGTCCTTGTATTCCGTACTGAGCTCTTCCAGGATGGGCATCATCTGTTTACAGGGAATGCAGCTATGTGAACCGAGCTCCAGAAGCACTGCAGTACCGGCGCCGACTGCTACATCCTTACCCATTTCCGCCATGGCATTTGCCTGACGGTACTGACGCACGGCGACAACGCCGACGACCGCACACAAAACAACAAACAGGATCAAAAAGTTTTTTGTGCTTTCCTTCATGTTTCGATCTCCAATTCACGAGCCGGGAACCAAGTCTGTGTTTTCAGACAGATCTTTACCAGCATCAACATCACGGGAACTTCTATCAATACACCAACAACAGTAGCCAGAGCCGCCCCGGAGGACAATCCAAACAGCATCGTTGCCGTAGCGATCGCCACTTCGAAATGATTGGATGCACCGATCATGGCCGAAGGCGCTGCGTCAGCATAACTCAACTTGAGCAATCGAGCCAGTCCATATCCCAAGGCGAAGATCAGACAGGTCTGGAGAAATAGCGGAATTGCAATCCATAGAATCGTCAGAGGATTATCAAGAATCGTATCTCCCTTGAAGCTGAACAACAGAACCAGTGTGATCAACAGGGCAATGATCGTAATGGGAGTCAGCACATGAAGAAATTTTTCCCTGAACCAATCCAGTCCTTTATGAGCGATAATCCACTTGCGGGAAATAAATCCGGCCACCAGAGGCAACGCCACATAGATGGCAATCGACAGCAGCAGTGCCTGCCAGGGAACAGGAAGCCGCCCCACTCCCAGAAGGAAACCGCCAAGGGGTCCATATAAAAACAACATTGTCAACGAATTGATCGCGACCATTATCAGGGTATGTCCGTCATTGCCTTTTGCCAGATATCCCCAAACCAGTACCATCGCCGTACACGGGGCGATCCCTAACAGAATACAACCGGCCAGATAGCTTCGCCACAAGGGTACTTCCAGCAGTTTTATCCCATCGACTTGCACGACTGTGCCGACACCATACGTATCTCCAACCGCCAGATCCAGTCCGAAAGGCATCTTGACCTGGTCTACCGCATCGGGACCGATGAAACCATAAAACAAGGTTCCCAGGAATAAGAGGCTGATCGCGTACATGGTAAACGGTTTAATCGCCCAGTTTACAAAAAGCGTCAATCCAACGGGCTTGATGCTCCTGCCGGCCTTGAGCACCGTGGCAAAATCGATCTTGACCATGATCGGATACATCATGAAGAACAGACAGACGGCGATCGGAATCGACACAACCGGCGCGTTATTGACATGAATCGCCATACCATCCAGTGTCCTGGCAAATCCCGGAGCGAGTCTGCCCAGGATAATCCCCCCGGCAATACATAATCCCACCCAAAGGGTTAGATATCTTTCGAAAAAACGGAGTCCTTCTGGTTGTTTAACAATATTAGTGTCAGAAATCATTCACTTGCTCCTGAAATAAAATACCCGGCAAGGATTCCACAAAGGTTCGGATCTAATCCTTTGCATACCGATAATCATCCAGGGTATTCTCTTCATTTTTCCTTCGCGTCAGTTCCGGCAAGTCGTCGGCACTGACGGGAAATCCCTTCTATCCGGAAAACAACGGACCGATTTCATGGGAACGCTCATACATTGCCTCCATGTAATCGGTATCCATCTTTTGTACTTCATCCGGATGCCTGATGCAGAGCCGCTTCCGCTACTCGTATTCCCAATTTTCTAGCTGTATCTATCCCAAATGTATCTTTCATAATGTCATCCTGAAAAGCGTTCCAGAGAGTCGCCCCCTGATGGGCACGGGGCTTGCCGCCAACGACCAGTACTTCATGACATAGCATGGCGGTAAGAATCTGCTCGATTACCAATTCCTGGCCGCCGTTTCGGAACGCACCGACAGACAAGGCCCCGACAGGTTTGTCAGCCAGAAACAGCTTGGGATTTCGAAGCACCGCTAGACGTTCCAGAAAGGCCTTGCACAGGGAACTCATCGAACGAAAGTAGCTTGGTGAGCCGATGATCAGTCCACCCAGGCTGGGATCCTGAAACTTGGGTAAAAGCAAGTCAAAATCGTCCTTCAATGTCATGGCCTCCGACGGGGTTGCGCCGCCTTTCCAGCCGGACACTTCAAATCCTGCCAGGTCCAGCAAATCCACCTCGATACGCGGACTGACCGTTTTGGCGGCATCCAGGGCCACTTGAATCGATGTCGCCGTGGTTTTACCCTTCCGGGGACTGCACGAGACTCCCAGGATCAATACCTTGCTCTTTCGAGCCTCTCCCAGGGTCTGAGTGCCTGTCAAGCCGATCCCTGTTCCGGCCGCCAGTGTCGATGTCACAAATCTTCGCCTGTCCATAGTCCCTCCGAACATTGTTACAAGTTTTTTTATTTTTTACGCCGTTTTAGGGGGCCACGTAGATCATATAAAGGCCGCCCAGCAGGACCAGCACGCCGCAGATCCGCTTTAGGATGATCGCACCTTTGGATTTCTCGTTCCAGTTCATGTATCTCTGGACCACCTCGGTAAAGGTGCCGGCCAGCACGATGACCGAACAGTGCCCGATCCCGTATACAGCCAGCAGAAGGATTCCGTACGCCAGGTTCGTGGAGCTTAGCTTGAATGTGACCGCCAGCATGGGCGCCATATAGGCGAACGTGCACGGTCCCAGGGCGATCCCGAAGACCAGCCCCAAAATAAACGCCGCCAGAAATCCCTTTCGTTTCATTCCGATCTGACCCGGCGCGGAAAACGGCATGGGGATCACATCCAGCAAATACAGCCCCACGGCAAAAAACACCAGCGCCACAAAGTAATTGCCGTATCTTCCTACATCGCCCATGATCCGTCCCATCATGGCGGTCGCCGCTCCGATCAGCCCGATCGTCAGCAGGATGCCCACCGCAAAGAGGACAGAGATGCCAAAGGCCCGCCGGGTGGTGATTTTGCCCTGGCCGTCAATAAAGCCCACGATCAGCGGGATGCTGGCCAGATGACAGGGGCTCAGCAGGATGCTCAGGATACCCCAGAGAAAGGAGGCCGCGACCGCGACAAACCAGGCCCCTTCGACCGCACGGGTTAATTGGATAAATAAGTCCTGCATCTTCTATCGAACTCCCATTACTTCGGGGCGCACTCGCCGATCTTGCAGGCCTTCATAATTTGCTCCGGAGAAAGCTTCATTTTGTCGGCCAGGGCCTGGCTGATGGAGATCATCCG
Organism: Sedimentisphaerales bacterium; assembly: GCA_016926155.1. Taxonomy (GTDB): domain Bacteria; phylum Planctomycetota; class Phycisphaerae; order Sedimentisphaerales; family Anaerohalosphaeraceae; genus JAFGGE01. Next base: position 1,735 of record JAFGPC010000093.1, on the reverse strand, counting down.
GCCGGTTTCGTAGGGATTTTTTTCCACCCATGCCTTCAGATTGTCGTCGCTGACAAAGAAACCCTGATGGAAACAGCCGGCCGAGGCCCAACTCCCGTCCGGTTTCCTGCGCTGCCCGAACCAGGCGACGGCGGTCCTGGGCTCCAGGGAAGCGATCCCGCCATTGAATGTCTTAACGACGATTTTTTCGCCGCTCAGACGATCCTTTTCATGGATTTCAATATCCTTTCCGGTTCGGGCGGCCACCCCCAGCGCGCAATGCGAGCAGCACCCCCACGTCTGGAGTCCCCCTTCCACGAGCACCCTGGCGGCATCCTGCGGATAACAGGCCCGGTCGCAGAATCCGCAGCGATGCGACAACTCCCTGTCCTGCAGGGCCTGCAGCGACAGGATACTGCCGCCGGAGACCGCTCGTTCCGCTATAGCCTCGGTCCTGTCGGAAAAGGCCTTGATCCAGGGCTTACCCGTGTCTTCCTCCTGCCCGCTCAGGAACACCGCTTCGGAAGCGGCGATAGACTTACCCGAGGTCCAATCGGTGAATGCGATCTTCTCTGCCAGGCCGGTCTTGTCCTCGGTCAGGCAGGAATACAGAATAAAATAGCAGTGCGGACCGCACAACCGAACCGGGCCCTTATCGGTTTGTACGACGACAAGGGCTTTGGGCTGGATGTCCTTGTCGCACATATAGCAAATCTGCTCTTTCGGGCGCGTATCCGCCCTGGCCGGTTCCAGCCGTTCAAAGGCGGTCATTGCCCCCTCGCTCGTAAAATCGAATCCGAACTCCTTCCACTTGCCCAGGATGTCCTCTTTGGAGAAAAATCCTTCGTGACGAAACATCTCCTTGCCGTCGGGATTGTAAAAAATCTGTGTCGGAATGAGGCTGATCTTATATTCCTTTGCCTTGCTGGGATTTTCCCAGACATCGATAAAGATCACCTCGAAGCGATTTTTATACTCCTGTCTAAGCTCATCCAGGATCTGCTTCATCATGATGCAGGGGACACACTTGCCCGCCCCCAGATCCACCAGACGCGGCAGGGCCTGAGGTCGCGGTTGCATGGCCGAGGCCGCAGGAGAGGAATTTTCCTGCGAATCGGGAGAGATCAGACCCGTGGTTTGACCCTCCGAAGGCCCTTCTGAAACGGGTGGCGTTGAAGGGGCCTGATTCTGCTTAATGGCGATAACCGCCCCTACCGCTACGACGAGCCCGAGCACGACAAGAATCTTTACCAGGGTATTCATATCCATTTTTCCTTTCCGGGTTCCATCAGGAAAGCATCGCCTTGATTTCATCCGAGGAAACCACTTTCCCGGCCGCTTTGACCACCCCGTCAATCGCCAGCGCCGGCGTGACCATCACGCCCATCTTCATGATGTCGTTGATCTGCGTAACCTTTTCCAGTTCATATTCGATGCCGAGGTCTTTGGCGGCGGATTCCGCATTCTCTGCGAGTTTTTTACACTTGGGGCAACCGGTGCCTAAGATTTGTATCTTCTTCATCTTCATATCTCCATCAGGGCTCCAAAAAACATCCCGCTAAGCGTGGCCATCACAATCACGAGCGAAACGAATACGACGGTTTTCTTTGTTCCCATCACCGAACGGATGACCAGCATATTAGGCAAAGACAGTGCGGGACCTGCCAATAGAAGCGCCAAAGCCGGCCCTTTGCCCATTCCCGATCCGAGCAGCCCCTGCAGGATAGGCACTTCGGTAAGGGTGGCAAAATACATC
>JAFGPC010000092.1 GCA_016926155.1 Sedimentisphaerales bacterium | reverse complement strand
TGGCGGTAGATTTCCACCTTGATGGGCAGTCGGCGGGCGTTGGTGATCTCGATCTTCCAGGTCTGGATTTCATCCCAGCCGGTGATATTTCTCTTGCGGTCAAATTCGTAATTATCCGTCTTCTGATCCATCAGGACCGGCTCGACCTTGACCTGAGCGGCCGGGCCAAGGTTCAGTTCGATCTCTTCGTTTACCGGGATGTACTTGATGTCCGTGCCTCCCACATAGGAAAGGCGGGAAGCATCGCCGGTGTCACGGTAAATCTTGATCTGGCCGTTGGGGATAGGCGTCTGGCCCAGTTCGTGTTCGGTGTCATTTGTGAAAGAGACGAACCGAATGGCTTGATTTCCCCATCGCTGCTCGTCGTATTTATAAAGACTGATCACTGGAATTCGATCCGTCTCAAAGGAGGGCAGCCGTTTGCCCCACTCATGGGGAATGGTTTCGGTTCCTTCGATGGTGTACAGGAAATATTCGCTGAGGCCTTCTTTTTTGATTTCTTTGGGTGCCAGGGCATCTAAATCCATCGCTACAGCACCATTGGTGACCATCAAATCTGAGAATTCTGTAAGCGATTTCTGGCCTTCTGCCCAGTGGAACCACTGGGTTACAGAATAACCGCTTTGATCTTTCGCCTCTTCGATGGGAGAGCCGTAGGCATACCGGCGTCGAGCCAGGTCGGCGATTTGATCGAGCAGGTGAACCTTGCCAACCAGCAGGCGGGTTTGGGCGTTTTCGTAGTCTTCCCCGCTGCGGTTGTCCACACGTACATAGCCGGAGAGCTTCAAGTGGGATTCGTCCGGAGTCAGTGTGCCCATGTAAAAGGCTCGCCAGCTCAGGCCGCTGGTCATATAGGTAATTTGAACCGGCACCTGGCCGGTAATTTCCGAATGGATGAGCCAGCGTCCCAGTTCCTTGAGACGGGGCGGGAAAACGAGTTGCTGGACGTCGATTTTATCCCTGTTCTCCAGCGGCTCCAGGGTCAGACTGGTCGGATCGATCAGAGTATTGGCCCACATGAATTGCAGCCAGTTCCAGCCGCGTTTGAAGGTCAGCTTGCGTGTTTCCCGTACGAGGGTCAGGTCGGCGGAGTTATAAATGGTCAGTTGCAAACTGTCACGGGTGGGAAGTACATTCAGTTCAATCGCACTGGCCGGGGCGAAAGGAGGCTTTTCCTCGTATTCGGTTCTGGAAAAAAGGCTGCTCTTTGTATCGGTTGTCCGATCATAGGGAGAGCGTGTTGCAAGTTTCTCGGTCGAATCGAAGGCAATTTCATTTCCAGATTTTTTGTTGCTGAGCTGTGAAATCAGAAGTACGGATCCGATCATCAGAACGGCGGCAATGGCGCTGAGCCAGACCGGAGGTATGCCAAACCAGCGAAGTCTGTTCACTGGCTTTTTGCTTTCCGCAACGACCGCCGCGAGCAGTTCGTCCGAGACCGTCATTTGGCCGCTAAGCAGATCCAATGAGGCGAACTTGTCTTTGAGTTGCTGCATTTGAGCCCGGCAAGCCCGGCATTGTTCGATATGCTCGGTGGTAGCCTGTTTGTCGGCCGATTCGGCAAGGTCGAACAGGTACTGAATCAATTGATCTTCGTTTACATGGCGGGTCATGCAATCTCTCCCGCAACTTCAGGTAATCTTCCGGCCAACGATTTCAAGGCCCGGAACATCTGTGTCTTGACCGTTCCATGCGAACAACCCAGGACCTCGGCGATGCTTGCATAACTGAGTTGCTGGTAATATCCCAGGATCAAGGTGACACGTTGCTTGGCGGGCAGTTCGAGGATGGCCCGGCGGACCTGTTCGATTCGCTCAGTCTGCTCAGCGCTGCGGGCCGGATCGGTTGTTTCATCTATCAAAACCACGGAAGCCAAGTCCTGACAATCCCCGTCTTTGCAATCCATTCCCTGATTCAGGGAAATCATTCGAAACCGCTTTTCTTTTCGAAAGTTGTCCAGTGCGATTCGTGTTGCGATGGTAAAGAGCCAAGCTTTTACATTATCCGATCGGAGCGTATGGGCTTTTTCATGGACCCGGCGGAAGGTTTCCTGGAACATATCCTCAGCCTGCGTCGCATCGCCGGTCATCTTTTGCAGATATCCAAGAACAGCACCCCCATGACGGCGCACCAATTGGTCGAACGCCGTTGGATCGCCCTGCATATGGGCCTCCAACAGGGATTTGTCATTTCTGTCCGTCAAGGCCGTGCTCCAACTGCTGTTTAGACATGCATGGTATCCAGTCGGTTGACAGAAAAAAGGTAAAAATTTTGTAAAAGTTAGAAATGTCATGTTGAAAATTTTCAGATTGTTTTAGACAGCCCAATCTGGTATTCTTTTTGGCTCGTTGTAGAGGATTTGGTAATGGTTCCATTTTGAGTGAATTTTTCTATTTTGTGGCGTATTGGGAATTGGAAAGGAAGAACTATGAAGCGAACGATCCTGATTCTGGTGGGTCTTGGTGTAATTTGCACGATTGGGATTCCTGTAGACGGGTATCAGGATACCCCGCTCAAGCCCAACGGCTATCATGTCCATGATGAGTTTGAGCCCCGTCCGACCGTCATCACCCCCGGCAAGACCGATGATATGCCTCCTTCGGATGCCATCGTGCTGTTTGACGGTTCGAATATGGACCAATGGGAACACATCAATCCCAAGCGGAAAGCCGACTGGCAGGTGGCCGATGGCCTTCTGGCTTCGGTGGACAAGGCCGGTTACATCCAGACCAAGCAGAAATTCGGATCCATGCAGTTTCATATCGAATGGTCCACCCCGTCGGAAGTCAAGGGCAGCAGCCAGGGACGGGGCAACAGCGGTGTCTTTCTGATGGGCACCTATGAAATCCAGGTCCTCGATTCCTACAATAATGATACCTACCCTGACGGACAGGCTTCAGCGGTCTACGGTCAGAAGAAACCGGATGTCAATGCCTCGCGCGGGCCGGGGCAATGGCAGAGCTATGACATCATTTTCCATCGGCCGATTTTCAAGGCGGAGGGAAGCAATGAAGTCGTCAAGCCGGGAACGGTTACCGTGCTGCACAACGGCGTCCTAGTTCAGGATCATTGGGTGATTGAGGGTGTCACCAATCACAAACAACTAGCCAAGTATCGTTATCATCCCGATGCGATGCCGATCCAGTTGCAGGACCACGGCAATCCGGTCCATTTCCGTAATATCTGGGTGCGTCCGCTTCCTGACTAATATCGAAATAGGCACACTTGTTCCCATTTTGTGAACAAATGTTCAAGATGCAGTAAAAAATGCCCTGTGCGTTATGTTCGGGGTATTTTTTTGTTTTGCTCCTGGAGAATGGCCCAATATGATAGGTGCTTCTGTCGTCTACTTATGGCAGGTGTAATGGCATAAAAACAACGTACGAATACGGAGGTCGGTTATGTTTATGCATTTCAATAAGCTTGCTGTGGCTTTATTGGGAATCATCAGTGTTTCCTGTTGCATGGGTGATACTCAGGCCATTAAGCCCTGGATGGGTCCGAGCTGTGATTTTTCGCACGGTCCGCTGCGGGTATCCGAGAATCGGCGTTTTCTGGTGCATCAGGACGGCACGCCATTTTTCTGGCTGGGCGATACGGCCTGGGAGCTGTTTCATCGGCTCAATCGCGAGGAAGCGGCGAAATACCTGGAAACCCGGCGGCGACAGGGCTTTACGGTGATTCAGGCCGTGGTGCTGGCCGAGTTGGATGGGCTCAATGATCCGAATCCCTATGGGGACAGGCCGCTGATCGACAATGATCCGACGAAACCGAATGAGGCCTATTTCAAGCACGTTGATTTCATTGTCAAGACCGCCGAAGAGAAGGGAATCTATATCGGGATGCTGCCGACCTGGGGGGATAAGTGGAATAAGAAATGGGGCCTCGGGCCGGAGGTGTTTACACCGCAGAATGCCGAGGTGTACGGGAAGTGGCTCGGGAACCGGTATAAGGATGCACATGTGATCTGGATTCTCGGCGGGGACAGGCCGATTGAGAATGATACTCATAAAGAGATTATCCGTGCGATGGCCCGCGGCCTCGGCCAGGGTGACGACGGACGGCACCTGATGACGTTTCACCCGCCGGGAGGCAATGGCTCATCGCAATGGTTCCATAATGACGACTGGCTCGATTTCAATATGCGGCAAAACGGGCATGTGGCTGAGTTTACCGGGCGATATGACCAGACGCGGGCCGATTATGACCGTACGCCCGTCAAGCCGGTACTGGATGGGGAGCCGATCTATGAGGACCATCCGGTTTCGTTCGACGCCAGGAAGCTGGGGCACAGTATCGGGGCGGATGTGCGGCGGCCGCTGTATTGGGATCTGTTCAGCGGGGCGTTCGGGCATACGTACGGGCATCACAGCGTCTGGCAGATGTGGCAGCCCGGCCGCAATCCGATCAATAATCCACTGATGCCGTGGATTGAGGCGATTGAGCAGCCGGGGGCCGGGCAGATGCAGTATGTCAGGCGGCTGCTGGAGTCGCGGCCGTTTCTGAGCCGGATTCCGGATCCTTCGGTGATCGTCACGGACCGCGTGCCGACCGCGGTGCCGGGAGCGGGACGGTATCAGTTTGTGGCGACGCGCGACAGCGAAGGCAGTTATGCGATAGTCTATGCGCCGATTGGGCGGGCCTTTTCGGTGCGGATGGATGTGATCAATGGGCCCAGTGTTCGGGCGTGGTGGTACAATCCGCGAAACGGTGAGGCAACCGAGATCGGGACTTTTCCCAACAGCGGTACGCGACGATTCCTGCCGCCTGATGCAGGTGAGTTCCTGGATTGGATTCTTGTGTTGGATGATACTGGTAAAAAGTTCTCTATTCCGGGAAAACCTTAACGTCGGTTCTGATTACTTATGCCACTATGACTTCGGGATCGAGGTAGACATCCTGAATGGCGTGAAAGAGTTTTACGCCTTCTTTCAGCGGCTTCTGGAATGTCTTACGTCCGGAAATCAAGCCCATGCCGCCGGCGCGTTTGTTGATCACAGCGCTCTTGACGGCTTGCTGGAGGTCGTTATCGCCGGCCGGGCCGCCGGAATTGATCAGGCCGGATCGTCCCATGTAGCAGTTGACTACCTGGTAGCGTGTCAGGTCGATGGGGTGTTCGCTGGTCAGCTTGTCGTAGACGAGCTTGTGGGTTTTGCCGAAGTTGATCGCGGTAAATCCGCCATTGCAGGTGGGTTGTTTCTGTTTGATCAGATCGGCTTCGATAGTTACTCCCAGATGGTTGGCCTGGCCGGTTGTGTCGGCGGCGGTGTGATAGTCTTTCCCATCCTTTTT
>JAFGPC010000091.1 GCA_016926155.1 Sedimentisphaerales bacterium | reverse complement strand
GAAATGCCAAATATTCCCGATTGTGTTCACAACTTCAGCCAGATCAAACAGCCTTCCCAAAAGTATATGTTTTTGGAATGTACAGACACTCGCGGATGGAACATGGGCTCCTGGTTATTGGGTTATGATCCACCTTATTGGATTGATCCGGTAGCGATCTTTCACGACGGTTGCACCACTTTCGGATTCGCCGATGGTCACTCGGAAAAACATCACTGGCTCGACGGTGATACTATTCAGCCGGGGGGAACCAGCACTTCTCCGAGCCTGGGGCGCGACCTGGACTGGCTCGCCGCCCATTATGTTCCAGGTGATGTGGATTGATCGTAAGAATGCAGAAACAAATGAAACCAACCTTACCCGAATGGATCGTTATCGCCCTGCTGATCGGCTGGCTTAGTTTGCTGTTTATCCCCTTGTCCTCCACCGCCCGCCAGCACAGTAAAACCACCCTCTGCCTGGCCAATACACATCTGCTCTCCCGCGCCTGGCTGGCTTATGCAGAGGATAATGACGGCTTCCTTTGCGGGGGGAACACATTTGATGATGAACAATGGATCGGTCCGCCTCTTCGAGAAGATGGATTTCCAATTACAACCAATATACCCGTGACCCTGGAAGAGGAAATCCGCGGTTTTCAGGCAGGACAGCTCTGGCCCTATACCATGACAGAAAAAATATATCATTGCCCCGCAGACAACCATTGGAACCTCTGGAATCGAGGGTATCGAAGCACTTCAATCCAGGGCATGATGAATGGTGAAGTATTTCCCATGAATCCCGGATACGTAACCAAAATATCCCAGATTGCTTTCCCCGGAGAAAAATTTGTTTTTGTCGAAAATGTCGACCCTCGCGGCTGGAATATGGGCTCCTGGATTATGAATCCCGCCATTGCAAACTCGCCGCGCCTGATCGACCCGATTGCTGTCTTTCATACTAGCACCACCACGTTGGGATTTGTCGACGGCCATGTAGAAAGTCACCGATGGTTAAGTGAGGGGCTTCTCAAGTGGGCCCATCAGGCGACTGAATATGACGGGACTTTTTCATTCAACTTCACACCGCTAACAGATAAAGAGAGAGATGATGTTCATTACCTGGCCAAAGGATATATCCCGGGCCCGTATTGATAAATCTGCCTTCAATTTTTGTCTTTTTTCAGTAACCGGCATCAAATGACTTATTTCGTGCTCTTGCGGGCCTGGCGGCGGCGGTCACCTTCCTTGAGCAGGCGTTTGCGAATCCGGATCGAGCCGGGACAGATCTCCACCAGCTCATCTTCCTGAATGTATTCCAGGGCCAGCTCCAGACTCATCCTGCGGGCCGGGCGGACCCTGGCCGCCTCGTCCTTTCCCGACGCACGGACATTGGTCAACTGCTTGGCACGCGTGGCATTGACGGGGATATCATCCTCCTTGCAATGCTCGCCGACCACCTGCCCCTCATAGACCTGCTCTCCGGGCTCGACGAAGAAAAATCCCCGATCGTACAGCGAATCCAGAGCGTACGCCGTTACCTGCCCGGTCGTCGTGGCGACCAGGACGCCGGCCTTTCGCTGCGGGATCGCTCCTCGCATCAGCTCGTACCTCTCGAACGTATGATGCATTGTCGCCCGTCCCTGCGTCGCATTGAGCAATCGGGCATGCAGACCGAACAGGCCCCGGGAGGGAATCATGAATTCCATATGCACAAAGTCCGTCGTACCGCTTTTGGCATCGATCCGGACGATCTCGCTGCGTCGCTCGCCCAGCAGGCTCATAACCGGATTCTGGCAATCCATCGGGCAATCTACGGCCAGCAGCTCAATCGGCTCGTGCCGCCGCCCTTCCACCATACGAAGAATCACATTCGGCTTGCCCACGCAGACCTCGTAGCCTTCCCGCCGCATGTTTTCCAGCAGGATCCCCAGGTGCATCAACCCACGACCCGATACGTTGAATTCCTCAGGTGTCTGACCCGGATCGACCCGTAAAGCCACATTCTGCTGCAATTCTTTTTGCAGTCGGTCACCGATCTGCCGGCTGGTCACGTATTTGCCGTCCCTGCCCGCAAACGGCCCGTCATTGACGCGAAACGTCATGGTCATCGTAGGCTCGTCCACGCTGATCACGGCCAGCCGGGAGGGTTTCTCGGCACAGGCGATCGTATCGCCGATTTCCACCGGATCCAGCCCCGAAATCGCACAGATATCCCCCGCCTGCACCTGGACCACCTTCCTGCGGCCCAGGCCGAAAAACTGGTGAATCTGCAGGATTTTCTGCTGCGTGTGCAGACCCTTTTTATCAATGACCGTCACCCGGTCGCCTTCGGAAACCTGTCCGGCAAAGACCCGCCCGATGGCGATCCGCCCGACATAATCCGACCACTCCTGGTTGGTGACCAGAATCTGCAATGGCGCATCAGGAATAACTTTCGGGGCCGGGACAAAATCGATAATCGCGTCGAAAATCGCCTGCATGGTACCCGGTCTGTCCGCCAGATCGGTCGTCGCCCAGCCCTCCCGGGCCGAGGCATAGATCAACGGAAAATCCAGCGATTCATCCCTGGCGCCCAACTGCACCAGCAAATCGAAAACCTCATTGACGACATCGTCCGGGCGGCTGTTGGCCCGGTCCACCTTGTTGATCACAACAATCGGCCGCAATCCATGCTCAAGGGCTTTACTGAGCACGAAACGTGTCTGGGGCATGGGGCCTTCAAACGCGTCGACCAGGAGCAGGACGCCATCGGCCATCTTGAGAACCCGCTCGACCTCCCCGCCGAAATCGGCGTGCCCCGGTGTGTCGATCAGGTTGATCTTGTATACATTGCCCTCGGTATTCGTATAATGAATCGAGCAGTTTTTGCTTAGAATAGTGATTCCCCGCTCGCGTTCGAGGGGATTGGAATCCATAATCAGCCCATGCTGCCCGCCGGCCAGCTTGTCCAGCTCTTCGGTCCGGAACATACCCGACTGGTACAGGAGCTGATCCACAAGCGTCGTCTTACCGTGGTCTACATGGGCGATAATCGCCACATTACGCAGCGTATCCGCGTACATATTTTCCCTCTGTTTTACAAATGTTTGATTTTGAGTGATCTATAATCCGGTAAGAATATACCAAGCGGCGTGTAATAGCCAGAGGCAATCCGCGATTTCCTGTTTTTTACGGCTTCGGAAGCAACACGCCGTCCTCGCCTTTTTTGATCAGGCAGATCCCGCAGCTATAGGCACGAGAGCTGTCGTATTTAAAGGGGACCAGAGTTCCATCCGAATGCAGGATAACCATATCGAAATCCTGAAACCATGGTACTGTAAAAGGATTGCTTCCGGATCCGTCAGCTTGGGGCGAGGGTTCCGATACGAATTCAAAAATGATACATCGAAATCGCTGTGCATCGGAAGCGGAAATGCCGGAAAGGATGCGAAGATCATACCCTTCGGCATCTATCTTTAATATCGCATTCTGGATATCTTCATTGGACAATATTTCCATAAGGGGTCTGACTTCGATCTGATTAACCTGATGCTGTTCCAAATGTTTCTGGGGTTTGATAAAGCTGCCCTTGCTGTGTCTGCTTGAAGGAATGTAAAAATCGAGCATCCCCTGCCCGGAGGAAACGCCGCAGTTAAACGTTTTGTATTTCACGGCATTATTCAGCTCCAGATTTTCTTTCGTCCGCTGTACCATTGCCGGATTGGGATCAATCGAATAGATGGCAGCATCCGGATTGAGCCTGGCAAACAAACTGCTGAAATATCCTATATTGCAGCCGACATCCACAAGGCAGTTACTTTTCTGGGCCAGCTTTGTCATCAATTCCGACAAACCGGATTCAAAGACCCCGTAGACATATATTAGATTATCCACCGAATCACCCAGCTCAATCCGCATTTTCACGCCATAGTTTGTTGTGATGTAATGGTCTCGTCCCCTGTTTCGACGACAGAATTTTCGATAACATGACTTCCGAATGGCTTTAACTGGTACCGACCGAGCGCCCCACAACAGAACACGATCCATAATCATTACACAAAATCCTTTCTCGAAAACACCTTCCTGTAATAATAGGAAATGATAATAGCTTCTCTTACTGATTTTGTATTCTTTTTTCTTCCCGCCGTCGCTGAAAAAAGGCCTGTAATTGGGCCGTACAGTCCTCGTCAAGGATTCCAGAAGTGACCTCCAGGCGATGATTCAGACGCTCATCCTGTACGATATTATACAGACTCCTGACAGCACCGGTCTTGGGATCGTCACAGCCATAGACAAGCCGATCCAGTCTGGCCAGTACCAGCGCCCCAGCGCACATCGGACACGGCTCTAGCGTGACATAGATCGTACAACCGTGGAGCCGCCAGGATCCGACCGCTTCGGCCGCCTGCGTCAGGGCGACAATCTCGGCATGCGCCGTCGGGTCCTGAAGCTGCTCGCGCTGATTGTACGCCTTGGCGATGATTCGCCCTCGGTATACGATCACACAGCCGATCGGCACATCGCCGTTTTCTTCTGCGATATACGCCTGATCGATTGCCTTACGCATATACTGCTCATCGGTAGTAGCCGTTACATCTCGTTGAGAATCGTCTGTATCCATGGATCCTTCAGTAAAGTTTCCTTATCCATTCGCTCCGGCAATGAACAAGCAGGAAGTATCACATCCGGCTGTACTCCCACCAATTCATTAAAGCTGCCATCCGGATTGATATCCAGATCGGCTTCCATCCGAAAAATCATGCCGCTTTCCGGAAGACGAAGCGTCGTCGCCATTAAATATCCTCCTAGAGACCCGGCCGTAGGCTGCCCGACCAAGATGGCTAATCTCGTTCGTTTGAGGGTGTCGGCACAGGTATCGGTCGCTGATCCGCATCCACCATCAATCAGAACATATAACCGGCCCTGGAAAGCATACCGCTGCGACGGTTTGACTTCACGAGTAATCTCGTAAAAGATCCACTCATTAGGATCAAAGTCCTTGGGCAATTCGGTTTCCTCGATCTTCGTCTCCCACGCCCAGGTGGAAACCCCTCCTCGCAATCGTTCCACATATGCCGGATCGGTATCGGCAAGAAATTTGCGTTTGATACCCGTAGTCTGTTTATACACTGCCGTCTCATCTAAAAAAGGCCGGATCAGCGTATCATATACATAAAACGTCGATCCGCCGCCATTTTGCCGAATATCGATAATCAGCTTCTTGTACGCTCCGCCCGATTCCGTAAGAAATCGGCGCATCTTCTTTTCATCCCCCTCCCTATGATAATGCGCCATAGCTTTGATCCGGATATACCCCACATCCTCGGCTAGCTCCACACAAATACAATTGCCTTTACGGTAATCCGTAAATTCCTTCGCATTGCCGGGAGGAAATCCTTGTTTATATGGCACAAGCACTGCATGCTCACTGTTATCCGATAAACGAAACACCACATTCCAGCCCTTACATCCTCCTTCTTCTCTGATAACCAACAAATGTTTCGTAATCCAATTCGTGTTGCCGACCACATGGCGGAGCCATGTCTTTTCTTTCAAATACTGTACATAGGTCGAACAGGGCATCCCATTGATGCGCAGAATTCTTGAACCTTTGGGAATCCTAATGTTCTGCCTTCCCCAATCCTCTTCCACAAAGTACTCGCCTTCCTGATGACGAATCCGAAACGGTGCATGAACAAAACTATGATCATACAGCCTGGCCCAATACGAGGCTTCATGAAACTGGTGCCAGGGAATATCGCTCATTCCCTTGCCCCTGTTCCAGAGCGAATCCAGCATATAGCTCCACAGCGATTCTTCATCCAGAAGGTAACCATGCCCGGAGGCGCCGATCAGGTTGACATAGCCCCAGACCACATGAAAGAACTCTTCATTGGACTGTGCCTGTTCGGCAAGTTTCAGATAGTCCGACAAGATCGCTTCATAGCTCGGTAGGCCTTTAATTGTCTTATTGACCTCCACACACGGATGATAGTCTTTGGCCCATGTTGCCAGATACTCAATGTCCCGTCGTCTCTGTTCGGCGGTCAAATGCGGAGCACAGGAAGAAAGAAGCAAAAGCCCGGGAAAGGCGACGGAAAATATATATCGTTTTGACATAATCCTCCCTTAAGTCGGATTCCATGCTTCTTCAATTCTCTGTTGAAATAACAACGTTCCTTAATAACCAACACGTCAACAGGCATCGGTCCATTCATGATTGGGATATCGTTTTTGGAATTCGGCAGCGGTCTCCTTGGTAATCAGGTGCCATTTGATGCCTTGTTTTGCCCCAACCAGGCTGGCCAGGGCACACCGACAAAGATTGGGATCGACTTTGGCAAGCAATTGAGCATAGATCTCGTAGGGATCGCGCGCCAGAAATGCCTGTCGATTTTCAATCCCAATCAACCGCAGTTTGGATGCGATGACCTTGCCGATATTAGGTAGTGATTCGAGTTTTTCAGATAATCCAGTCATAGCTGGTGCCTCTTTTTGAGGTTGTAGTTTTTTTCCTATGAAATCTGTCCTCAAAGTGTCAACATATCGTAATAGAGATCAACTCGTCAAATACTGAATTTTATTTTTTTACTACAAGGAAGTAACTGCTAAGTCATTAACCCTAAAAATGTTACAATTGCCCTTACAAAATTCTATAATTTTTTTGCTTGCCGTCTCTACACCTGTAGAGTATTATTTACTCATGTGGACACACGGGAGATAATCATGGGCATATCAAACGAGCTAACCGAGAGTGAATGGACCATTCTGGAAGTGGTGTGGGATCAGCAACCCTGTACTGCACCTGATGTGCAGGAAATACTGAAAAAACAGACAGGATGGGCTTACAGCACGGTAAAGACGATCATGGATCGGATGGTAATCAAGGGACTTCTGAAGACAGAACGTCTCCGCAATCTTATTTTGTACCGATCGGTTATTACCCGACGCCAGGCCCAGAGCGGAGAATTGGCACGAACGGTTCAACGAGCCTTTAACGGGGCATTTTCTCCTTTGGTGGAATTTCTTCTGGACCAGAATAAGCTGTCCAAAAAAGAGCTGGAGCATTTGGAGCAAATGATCCGGCAAAAACGAGATCGAACGTAAAACAAATGCACGAGGATCGAAAGATCCATAACAGCCTGTACAATGGCGGAGCAGGGAATCTCCTTTTACGGAGAAGAGCATGAGTTTGCTGATTGAATTATTGAATGCTTGGGGTGAAGCTTTCATAGCCTTGAACGGCCCGATGCTTCTTCAATCGAGCATTCTTATCGCCTTTCTGTTTGGATTGGATTGGGTCCTTCGCAAGCAGGTGCGGGCGGTTTTCCGTTACTGGCTCTGGATCCTGATTCTGATCAAGCTGATCCTGCCGCCTACTCTATCAGCCCCCTACAGCGCCCGATACTGGATTGGCAAGGCTCTGGACCCTCTGGTGGATTTACAAAATGAAGCGAAAATTCCGAAAGATGCGGCCGGCATTCCAACAGACAGAACAACTTCCGACGCAATCACTTCGGACAGTAAAACATGGAATCCTGTTTATATAGATACTTTTCCAGAAGATAACGACACGGTTTCTTATCCCACGATAGAATCTGTCCAGGACTTTACAGAATCCGCTTCCGGGAAAGCTGTCGATTTTGTTCCAGAGTACAATTCTATCTCGTCAACAAGCACAATGGCGAAGGTTACAGAATCTGTAACCCTGACCAGAAATGGAATATTCTTTTCCTTATGGGTTGTGGCCTGTACAGGTTTGGGAATATTGGTTCTGCAACGAACATGGGCCGTACGAAGACTGGCTTCTCAAAGCAGGAAAGCGGATTCGTCTCTTATGCACCTGCTGGAATCATGTCGAAAACGCATGGACATACGGCAGAATGTCAATATCCGAATCACATCCGCCCTGTCTACCCCGGGTGTGTATGGAATCTTTCGTCCTGTAATCCTGATTCCTTTGCATGTGCGTAAACGCATGTCCATGCAGGATCTGGAGGTGATTGTCGTCCATGAACTGGCACATGTACAACGGGGAGACCTATGGATCAAGCTGCTCCAGACCATTCTGCAGGTGGTCTATTTCTATAATCCATTGTTGTGGCTGGCCAACACAACAATCCGGAAAATTCGCGAGCAGGCCGTCGACGAGACGGTACTGGTAATCCTGGGTAAGCAGGCGGGAATGCAGTACCCCCACACACTGATCCAGGTTGCCAAACTGGCATTTGATCGGCCGGTGCTTGGATTGCGGCTGATCGGAGTAATGGAATCCAAAGGATTATTAACGGAAAGGATCAAGATCATGGTACATAAACCAAATCCTCAAAGCGCCCGGTTGGGCCTTGTCGGACTGACTATTTTAACGGCACTGGCTGTGTTCCTGTTACCCATGGCCCGTGCCCAGAACAGTACTGCTCCGGCAAAAGAAGTCAAGGTCGAAAGCCCGCCCCCCTCGCAGAGCGCCCCTGCCTCGTCATCGCCGGGCGTGGTAATCAAGGATGACAAGAGCGCTCCGCTTCGAGTGGAGTGGCGATTGATGACAACCGCGGCCGCAGATGCCACAGAAGATACTCCTCCGACGTCCGAAGAATTGGTGCAGGTAATTGAATCTGAGGTGAGCGACGAAGCACTGGCGGCGGAACTGGAACAGGAACGGCAAGAATTAAACGCCATGAAACAGCAAATCGAGCAGTTACGGAAACAACTTAATGTGCAGCTTAAAATGATGAGCAAAAAAGAACAATATCTTGCCCAGAAAGAACGTCAGCTTTTTGAAAACAAATTTTCACCTCCCACGGCAGATACAGAAAAAGGCCAACAAGAAGCGGCGATAACCCGAGAACTTCTGACCATAGAACACGCGATGGCCGCCAGAGATCAGGCCGAAGCCGCCAGGAAACAGATGGAGGATGCCAGAAAGCAGATAGAAAAGTCCAGGGATCTGATGGTGTATGAACAGGCCAATGTTGTCCGACAAAAAGCAAAAGAAAAAGAAAAAGAGTTGATCGGCCGGAATTCATCTGGCGTTGCCGTGAGCGTTCAGGAAGCACCTGTCGTCGCCGCTCTCCGAAGTTCCGGAATCAACGAGTCTTCCATTGATACAGTAAACAAACTGACAGAGGCTACATCTGCTGCAGTAGTTCAGGTTCCAGCGACTCCACCAGGCGTTGTCAACGTTCCTGTACCCGTCGACGCACGTACTGTCATAACCACCACTCAGACAGCTCGAAGACGTCCGGTTTCAATTTCCACAAGCACCGTTTCCCCCGTCCCGTCTCAGGATATTTCATCCGAGGTCAGAGAAGCGCTGCAGGAAATTTTGCCGGGATTACTGGAGGAAATGCTGCCACGGATCATTCAGGAAACCATGATCAAAATGGAACAAAAATCCCCAGGAAGATAAATCTTGTTTTGATTCTGGATAAAGCTCTAGTGTCTACACAATAAAAAGGGCTGCAGGGAAATAACCTTGCAGCCCTCATCATTTAATTTCTTTACGGATTTACAGGCTTTTTCGCTTTCGCAGCCAACCTACGAATCCCATTCCCACACTGCCAAGCAGCAACGCGCCGGGAGCCGGGACGGGAGCCGCATAAATCTTCGCGGTCAGTCCGCCCTCGTTATTGGGGAAGTAGATGTCATAAATATCAAAAGAGAACTGTAACTGGGAGCCGTTGCCCACAATGTCCAGGGTGTAGACATGATCCGGATTATAGTCTCCCCACTCGACAAACTGGCCGTTGACTCTCAGCTCGAGCAGACCTTCGCCATAACTTTCATACCGCTCGACATAATCCTGCCATACGTAGCTCGGTCGCCCGGAAGAGTATTCCGCATCCGCCGTGATCGTATCACCGGCCGAAAACGTTCCGCTCGCTTCGATCTGATAGAGCATGCCGTTTAGTAAGGTTGTAGCCGAGGTGACCGTGCCGCCTTGGGCCGATACATCAAGCGTTTCCAGTAATGTCCATGTCGGTCCGGCAAAGGCTGTCTGTGCGACGGCCAAAGCCAGTACAAGCATACTGAATTTCAATGTTTTCATCACTACCCTCCGATTGAACAAATCATTATATTTCGTAACTCTAAATGGCACAATTTGCCCCAAATTCACAAGTTCCTTTATATTAACATTTTTCCGGATTTCAGTTCAATACAGGGAATTGCCGGGAAAGGCTGTTTTTTCATAAAAAAATGGATCCTATCAAAAATTAGTGGGATTGTAACGAGTGTATCGATTTCACGGCCCAAAACGAATGATGAATCTTCCGATAAATTGCGAATTTATAACAATATAGGGTTCTGACCAGTTCGGGAGAATTCCTATACAGGTCCTTGCCAAAAGCCCTGGGCAGACGTATAATTAAGGTACTGGTATGAGAGTTTTGAGGAAGGAGCAAAGGTATGAACGTCAATCTGGTTCTCCGGAAGAAGAATGGATCCCATAAGAGTTTTCCCTTGCCCAATTCCGTAACCGTCATTGGCCGACGTCAGGAATGTGATTTGTGTATTCCACTGATGGTCGTTTCTCGAAGGCACTGTCAATTGAATCTGGATGAAGGCAAGCTGACAATCCGTGATCTCGGTTCCCGCAACGGCACATTTGTAAACGGGGAACGGATTGAAGAGGCCCAGATCAAGGCCGGGGATGAGATTCGCCTGGGCCCCCTGGAATTTTCCGTGATGATCGACGGCAAACCGGCTCCGGAGGCAAAAACTGCCCCTCCAAAACCGGCTCCGTCAGTACAGGACAAGGAAACGGCCAATTTAGCCAATGAATTCGCGGACCTGGATGACCTTGACGACCTGGACGACCTAATTAATCTGGACGAAATGGATAGTGCAATTGATACGATGCGGGACTCGCTGGGCGATCTTTCTCAACAGGCCCAGGACGATGATGAAATACAAATCTAGCGATGGGGCTCCATAGCCGCCGAGGTGGATTAAAGCATCCCGGCAACATTTAAAATCAGGAAAAACAACGATCATGGGGGGTGTATCAGTGGGGCGATCCGACCCTGTAAGGGTAGACAGGGCCATTTCTGTCGGTGGAATTCCCTTGACAGGAGGGGCTTTTTTGAGCTAGTTTATAGTGTTACTTTAATCTTTTTCGGAGATGTTCAGGTGCATCAAGAGACAGTACGACGAATTGTTGCGGGATGGTTATGTATGATGGTCGCGATCCTGCTTGTGGGCTGCTCGGACAACCCGGATAATAAAGCTATAAAAAACCTCAATGAGCAGGTCTCCAAAGCAATCGCTCAGGTCCGCTCCACCGGAGCGGTGAAAGCATCGGCTTCCGGCAAGGAATTGGAGGCCGTGGACCTGGCAGCGGTGCACGCCCAGGCTCGTCAGAAAATTCAATCCGCCCTGCGCAACGCTCCTCGCGGTCACCAAGCGACGGCCGCCGGTTATATGGCCAGCGCTAATCTTGCCATGGGGCAGGCCGAATTTGCCCGGATAGCCATGGACACCAGGGCCCGTCGTATGCGAGAGATGCTGGACAGCGTCAAAACCCAGACGGAACGGATCAATGAACTCTTAATTCAGGAGGCCTCCCTGAGAAATCTTCTCCAGACCATGAAGGAGGGTGTCACCTCGCTGGGAGAGATTGTTGACAAGGGAATCGGAGACAAGCCGTCTCTGCAGGACTTACTGGCATCGGTGCAGGATCGGCTGTCACTGCTTCGCCGGAAGAAGGCTTCTTTTACTATGGAAAGCCAGGAGGCACAGGACAAGATTGCTCGGATCCAGGCCCAGGCCGGCGAATTACTTAAACAGGCCGAACAGATGACAGGGATCGATAAGGTACGAAGCCAGAATGATGCCTATTCTTTGCTGGTTTCTCAAAAACCTCTGTTCATTGAGGCACAGAATGCTTCTGATCAGGCCGCTTTGGTTCAGACACAGATTGATGTAGTGGTTCCGTTGCTTACACAGATTCAGAATCAACTTGCTATGACACAGGAAAAACTGGAAAAGATTCAGTCTTCGCCCGAACAGGAGAAGCTGCAATCACAAATCGAAATGGCTGCTTCTAAGATTACGGAGCGGGAAAAGCAGCTTGGCGAACTGATGACGCAGCTCCAAGCCTCGTTTAGTGAGTATAACAGCGATATTGATCAGGTACTGGGACTCTACGAGGAAGCGGCAGCCGATTATGGAAAAGCTCGAGGACGACAGGGAGGCTCTGCTGCAATGAGTTCCGTCGGGGAAGCCTATACCAATGCCGCCCTTCTGGCGGCGGATAATGTGGATTGGCATCGTCAAACCCGGATGACCCTGGAAGTGTTGCAGCAGATTGAACCGGAAAGGCTCCGAACAATTTTTACGCCGGTCGTTTCACTGACAAGTGATTCGATGGGAACCTACACGATTAAAGCAACGGACTATTTCAGCAAGGCCGGGGAACAATATGAATCGATTTCCAACTCCCCGGCAGGAGCTAAAAGCTATCTACTATGCCTGTATGCCCAGATGACCTTTGCCGACCGAAACGGAAACCTGGAGGCATATGACAAAGCGAACACCAAAGCCCGGGAACTCCTGAAAAAGACACTGGAAGCAGACCCGACTTTTTCACGTACGGCTACGGCCCAGCTTTTTAACGGTTTGCAGGGATATGTACCACAATTACCCGTTGATCGCAGTGCCTGGTATGACCAACGAAAGCTGGATATGCAGAGTTGGAAACCGCTTCGCGGCAAGGCCGCCGAGCAACGAGTTGTCGAGCTGCTGGCCAAATACGATCAACTTCTTGCCGAAAGTGAGAATGCTCCGGAATTTGTCCGGGAACTGGGCCCACTCAAGAAGGAGATGGAAGAAGCCCTGCAAAAAGGCTTCCCGGAAGATACGACGACGACCACCACCACCCGACCCGGTGAACCGAATATCGTACGCTAACCAGAAGACCAAACACCCATCCAAACGATCGGTTTCAGCGGCAAACAGATTATTTCTTAGAAATGTAGGTTATCATTTCGGGTCCGTTTTTGCGTCTTTCTGTCTGTAAGAATCTTTTCTTGTTTAAATTCATTTGCATCCGACGGGGGTGGCTGTAGAATGATCCTTTTTTGTCCGACACGATTTTTCAAATAATGTGCGCTGTTGTTCCAAGTTGAGGTATGAATTTACATGACGCCGGCAAGCAATCTGTCACAAATTTTGAGTTCTGAACGAATTGTCGTCCTTGAAGCACGCCATAAACGGCAGGCACTCGAAGCTTTGATTGAGTCGCTTTCCGGAGCAGAAGAAGTAAAAGATCGCGAAGAACTGTCAAAAGGGATTTTTTATCGCGAAGAACTGATGAGCACGGGGATCGGGATGGGTATCGCCGTACCCCACGTGCGACTTGCATCGATAGATCGGCCGGTAATGTGCGTGGGGATTTGCCGCAGCCCAATTCTAGATTATGGATCGTTGGACAACAAACCGGTTTCATTGATCTTCATGATCGCCGCGGGCAAAAACCAGCATGCCGAATATCTCCGTCTCTTATCTTCCATCAGCGCCAAAGTTAAACAGTCCGAAGTACGTGATGCGATCCTGACTGCGCCCGATGTCGAAACGGCCTATCGAATCCTTACAGAAAACGGATCATAACGTGGAAACGGTCGAATTTGATGTACTGTTTATTCTCGGAGTCAGCATCTCCTGTGGACTGGCAGGAGCATGGTTCTTTCAACGTCTTCGGATTCCTCAGGTGGTGGGCTATATTGTCATCGGCCTGATTGTCGGGCAAAGCGGATTTGGCCTGATCGACCATGCAACCGCCGCCAAACTGCAGCCCTTTACGCTTTTCGCCTTGGGCATTATCGGCTTTCTGGTGGGTGGAGAGCTGCGGTCCGAAAGTTTCCGCAAATATGCCAGGCAGTTTATGGCGATCCTTCTGGGAGAGGGACTGGGGGCGTTCTTTCTTGTCGGGACCGGTTCGGCTCTCATCATGTATTTTGCCTTTCATAATTTTACGATCGCCCTGGCCTCTGGTATTGTCTTCGGTGCGATTGCCTCGGCGACCGATCCGGCTTCCACTGTGGACGTCCTTTGGGAAAATCGATCGTATGGAGTCCTGACCACATCCCTGACTGCAATTGTCGCACTGGATGACGCCCTGGCGATGACCCTGTATGGTCTTGGAACCGGACTGGCTGAGATCCTTACGGGACAATCCGGATCGATCGGCAAGGAAGTGGGCAAGGTTGTTCTCAGTCTGGGCGGCGCTGTGTTGTTGGGGATTCTGTGCGCGATGGTACTCTGGGTGCTCTTGCGAAAGATCCATCAGCCGGAAAAAAGCCTGGCATTTGCCGTCGGAATCATTCTACTTCTGATTAGCGTGTCGGCCTATCTGGATCTGGATGTAATCCTTGCCTCTATGACATTAGGTTGTGTACTGGTCAATACATCCCCGCGACGAAGTGCGGACCTGTTTAAGATTATGCGCAGCTTTTCTATCCCGATTTACGTCTTGTTCTTTGTGCTGGCCGGAGCCCGTCTGGGATTGGGACAGATGCCCGGTTGGCTCTGGATGATTGTCCTGTTGTATGTTTTTGGCCGTGGTATCGGCAAGATTGCAGGAACCTGGATCGGGGCCAGATGTACCCACAGTGAACCGGTTGTGCAACGCTATCTGGGTTTGGGATTGTTCGCCCAGGGAGGTGTTGCCATCGGCCTTTCCATTGTGGCGACGCATCATCTGCAGGATATCGAAATCACCCCCGGCCTGGCGCTGGCCGATACTATCGTCTCCGGTGTCGCCGCGACAACTCTTATTCTCCAGTTGACCGGCCCGGCGCTGGTTAAGCTGTCTGTCAAACTTGCCGGAGAAGCAGGACGTAATATCACGATTGATGATGTCATCGATTCCTGGACAGTGGCCGATGTGATGGACCCACAACCCATGCTGATCCAGGAACATGAACCAGTTTCCAGGGCCATTGAAACCTTTATTTCCAACGATCCGTTCCTGTATCCCGTCGTGGATCGTGAGGGGAAGATGGCTGGCGTGCTGACCTTCGAGGGTCTGCAGAATATTCTGCTCGACCAGGATTCCTGGGCCTGGCTGGTCGCCTCTGATGTTATGACAACCGCAAAGGACAAGGCTCGGGCCTCCCTGCCGCTGCGAGAGGCCATCGAGCAGATGCGCGAAGTCAATATCGACGAAATGCCGATTGTGAACGATGAAGACCAAGATCGACCTGTCGGGATTCTGAACCTGGGACGTGTTCGAAAACAGCTCGATAATGAATTGATACAGCGACGTCAATCCACGCCCGTCAAAGCACAGAAAACAGACAAATCAAAATAACTAACAACCGTTTCGAAATGCGAGTTGTCCCGGCTTTCTTCGTTTACCTTACTCGCCCAGAGCATAACAATGATCAGCCGTTCGCAGATAAAGTCGCTTTTCGGTGGCGGCCGGGGCGGCATAAATTTTCTCTTTGAAGTCGTTCTGCGCCAGAATATCCAGTTTGTCATCAAGTCGGATAACAGTAATGACACCCCGAAGGGAGGCAACAATAACGTTATTCCCTGCAGCAATGGGGGAGGCAACATATTGGCCCGGCGCATCAAGTTTTTCCTGATACAGTTGCTTTCCGGTGGCAGCCTCCAGACAGGTTACCAGACCACCGTCCCGCACAAAAAAAAGCTTGCTTCGACAATAGAGCATAGAAGGGATCTCCGGAATGCCCTGACGCGATTCCCAGACTACATGCGATAGACGGGCATCCTGTCTGGCCCCGGGTCGAATCGCCAACAGAATCGGCCGTTTACCGGCGACAAAACCGGATATGGTTGTCATCCAGTCCGATTCATTGATGGCTTTATCCCCGTCTTTATCGAGAAAGCGCATCAGGCCGTCGATGTCACGGATCGGCAGGGCATATCCCGGATTGTCTCGAGACAATTCAGGTCGTATCGGGATCCCGAAGCCTTCCGTCATTTCATCGCGCTCTATGATGTTGTCGTGATTCTTATCAAATTCCTCGACTGTAATTTTCCAGGTCAGCTCCGCATTCGTTTCTTCGTTCCCTCGTCCGCCCAGAGCGGAGGTATTGGCAAACAACAATCCTTCACCACTTACAGGAATACTGACAGTTTCCACCGAAAAGCTGCCGGCCCACCATAGTTCCTCCCCCGTCTTTGCATCATAAGACGTCAACCGCCTGGCGCCCATCACGACAAGCTCCTCACCGTCCTTGTGACGCCAGATCATGGGAGTCGACCAGCCTGCACTGAACAGCGACCTCGGTTGCTCCCAGACCGTCTTGCCGGTGTCCCGATGCACGGCCAGTAGACGGGATGTCCCGCCGTCATTGTCCAGGCAAAGGATCACCTTATCCTCATAGAGGATGGGGGAAGTCGCAGCACCGTATCGGTTTTTTGCTGTGTCCATCCTTCGTTCCCAGACCTTATTACCGGCATGGTCATAACAGAGCAATCCATAGCTGCCGAAATAGACATACACGTGATCGGCGTCCGCTGCCGGTGTGGAAGAGGTGGGCGTATTCATCGAATGCAGCCGAATCCTCTCTTCGGTCCGGACCACCTTACGCCAAAGAATCGTACCCGATGTACGATCGAAACATAACGTGATCAACTCCTTCGCATTTCTGGATTCGGCTGCCGTAAGAAAAATACGATTATCCCAGATCACGGGAGACGATTGCCCCTCGGGAATCTCGACCTTCCACACTACATTTTTCTCCGGTCCGAAAGAACTGGGGATACCTCCTTCTTCCATCACCCCCTGGCCGTTGGGACCGCGAAACTGATTCCAATAGACCTTTTGTTGTTGGCCTTTTACGGATACGCTTACCAAAAAGAGGATGGCCATACTTACGTAAACGCCGGCTTTTTCATTGTTATTATTTCTGATTTGCATCAATACAATATATCAAATGGATCTGAAAAATTGTATCATAAAATCCGTCGTTATGGTTTAATATCCTAAACGACAAAACGGTTAAAAGGATTAAGGTGTGTCTAACAAGCGGGCAAATATCTATCACAATCTGGCCACCATGCTCGATGCCGGCCTGCCCATCCTTCGAGCCCTGCAGACCTGTGCTTCCGGTCTGCGCGGGCGCTATGCCGCTGTCTTTGATGCCATTCGTGAAAAGGTCAAAACCGGCGAAGAATTATCCAAGGCCATGCAGGCCTATCCCTGGCTGTTCGCCTCGCTGGATCGAATCGTCGTTCAGGCAGGTGAACAATCGGGATCCCTTGCCGAATCCTGTGCTAACTTGGCCCGATGGTATGAGTTTACCGGCCGAATGAAAGCCATTATCCTCAGCGGCCTGCTGCTGCCTTTGATGCTGATCCACATAGCGGCTTTCATCGGACCGGTCCCCCGTTTTGCCTTGGGGCAGTTGACTTGGCAGGAATATCTATGGGAGGTGTTTGGGATTCTTCTTTTGTTCTACATCCCTTTTGCGATCGTCCTGCTGATTCTCTCACTACGCCCCGGCAAGATGGGAAATCGCCTGATCGGGGTATTCCCGGCTGTCGGTCCGGCAATCCTTACCGCCATATTCTCGTACAACAGTCCACTACGCCACATATTCGATGCAATTCTTCTCCGCCTTCCTGTACTGGGCAAGGCGGTCAAACAACTTTGCCTGAGCCGATTCTGTAGAGTGTTTTATATCTTGTACAATGCCGGTGTCCCGGTCCTGCAGACCATGGAATTGGCTTCCAAAATCGCGGGCAATGCCGCCCTGTATCATCAACTCATCGGCGGCCTGGAGGCGGCCAAACATGGTGATCCCATCAGCACCGGCTTTTCTCCCGCCCTGCCGGACGATTTTCGAAACCTCTGGCAGGTCGGGGAAGAAACCGGTGACCTTGACGATGTGGCCGGCAAGTTGGCCCAAATGACCGGATTCACTGCCGAACTGTATTTTGAACAACTGGCCCGCTGGCTGCCCCGTTTTGTCTACCTCTATGTCTGCATCATCATGATCATCCAGATATTCAAGGGATTTCAGGCCATCGCCTCGACCAGTTCCGGCCTGATCTCTTTCTAATCAAAAATTTTCGGAAATATTTACACCTGACAATCGACAGTAAACGGAGAGAGAACCGGTATTTCCAGTGTATTTGGAAACCGAGCGATACAAGGATTCAGATTTGAGAAAGGATGGATTGTGTCATGAAACCAAAAGCGGATAAGGCAGTCAAAGTCGCCATTTATTTAATTGTTCTATGTTCGATCTTCGTATCAGGATTGGGATGCGGTAAAAAATCAACCGACGGTCCCGAATTCGAAGACCGGCTCCAGGCGGCCAGACAGATCTCTGTTCAGTCGGAACGGATTGCCGCCCTCGCCAGGGTTGCCCAGGATGCTGCGACAGCAGGAGAAGATAAAGTGACTCTGGAAGCAGTCGGTGAAATGAACCAGACCGGACCCAGAAATACGGCCGCTGCCCAGGCCGCGCCGCTGCTGTTCGAAAAGGGCAAGCCGGAAACAGCCCTCAAGGTTATCGAATTGATCAATGTCACTTCGGAAAAGAACAACGCCTTTACGCAACTGGCAAAACAGGCCGCCCAGGCCGCAGACGCCGACACCGTACAAAAAGCGATTGGCCGGATGAACCTGGTCGGACAGCGAAATACAACCGCCGCCGAAGCCGCGGTTACGCTGGCACAAAAGGGAAAAGGACAGAAAGCCGTGAAAGTGGCTGAGTTGATCAATGAAACAGGCCTGCGAAATCAGGTGCTGGCAAAGATCGCCAAGCAGGACTAGATTCTCATACTGCCAAATTCAGCACCAACAAAATCGAATTCCCGGACATATTTTCACAAAATCTTTCCTTCCGATAAATACGTTTTTTTATTGTAACAATGAACCGTGTTTTCGGTCTCTTTCGGGCACAGGGCACCCTCTTATCTTGCATGGAAACACGTTTCCTGGTATAATTACACCATCAACGTGGGGGATCGGTTTGGTTTGCTTTTCCGACATTGCCGGGGGAACCGGTCTTGCTTTATTTCGTAGGAACCGTAAGCCGGACGAATCCGGCTTTCAAGGGTGGAGAAAGAAGATGATTCGTAAGCATAAACCTGTTGCGACACTGGAACTGACAGATCATGTTCTACTGGTCACACTGCAGCGCAGCGGTCTGCTTGACAACAATGAGATCGAGCAGCTTCAGGACTTTCTGGGGCAGACGCTAAACGCTCATCGGCGGGATGCTATCGTACTGGATCTCCAGGCAGTCGAACATATATCAACAGCGGCAATTGCCTTCCTGCTCAAAATCCGGCGCAAGCTGCAGGAATTCGGCATAAAATTCAAGCTTTGCTGTGTGGGAACTGACAAGATCATCGATGCCGCCAACGACCGATTTTCCTATGAGATATTCAAAGTCTTGGACCTGCACCGTCTCTTTGACATTACGGATTATCCCGGAAAGCAGGTTGCCCGTGTGCTGTCCGAAAAGGCCGGCTCTTCCTCCCAGACCGCCATGGCCTGCTGACCTATCGCGAACGGATCAGCATTTCTGAATTGTATTTGATATAGGGGGCGTGTCGGTTCAGGTCTTGGATAAATCGCTTGCCATCCTGCCAATAACCTGCCGTGGTCTTGAGGCGGGGACACTGTCCAACGAAATAGCGATTCATTGCTTCAATTAATATCTCCCGGATATACTTGGCATGCATCGACGCCAGCGCCACGGGCAGAAACCGATAATCCGCCTTGACCGTAAAATGCAGCCGCATCAGTTTACCATGGCCGGACAGCTCATAGCTGCTTCCCAGGGAATGCTGTTTGAGAATCTTGAGCCGCAGTTCCGGGAACATTTTTGAAAGGGTCTTCTGGTAATTGATCCTACCCCCCTGCCGATCCACCAGCACCTGCAGAACCTGTCCCGCCGGCAGCGTATCAAAGGCACACTGGATCAACACGCATACTTCCGTAAACAGAACCGCGGCCTTGTTCTTAACTGCCGAAACCATGCGATTGTATTGTGCGACATCCAGACAACGACAGACGGCTCCATGATAACGTATCCCCTGTTCAACAAGTGTCCGTCGCAGGACATGCGAAGCCAGGGCGATATCCTCGGCATCCGCTTCAAGCGGCCGCCCCGCCAGATCGGCATACCAGGGGTATTCGGTCAGACGCCGGCAGCAGTCCGGGCACAGAAACGCCAGCAACTGGCGACAGTCGGCCGGCAGCGTGGCCGAATCATGCACACTGGTGAGCATCGCCAGAACCGTCCGTCGCAGATGCCCAAAGCCCTGATCGCGATGATATGCCTTTTTGCTGTCGGTAATCAGAAGCCGCCCGGCCAGGTGGCGCTTCTCCCGGGATACGGCCTTAGAGAGGATCTCCCAGAGATCGCTTTTGACCTGCTCATCCGGAACGAAAAACGATGTCGAAGAAACCACCAGCGGACCCAGCAGTGGCCCGTATCCGGCTTCGTCTATCCCCACCAATATCGCCATCTCAACGTCCCTGCCATATCTTGCCTTCCCTGCTTCAGATCCTAGATTATACCCTTAATCCCACCCTGCGTCCAGATGGTTCAAGCCTCAATATTAAAGGGCTTATTCTCAAGTTGGCCTTGACTTTAGTCGAAAAATGCTGTATTAAGGCGTTTTTGACACCGGAGAACCGGAAATGAAACGATTTATGAACAACACAACTCAGCGTCCCCGGATGAACGAGTCCATCATCGCTATTATTATAGGGATTGGAGGCGGTATGCCGTTGTTCTGAAATCGCATCGAACCGAATCGATAAGGCCTTTCAGAGCGGCGGCTTTGAAAGGCCTTTTCTTTTGGACTCTCAAATGAAAAAAACTTTGATAGTTCTATTCATAATGGATTTATAGCAAAGGACAGAACATGAAAACGCAACCGGAATGGATGTATGAAGAACATCTTCACCGAGGAGTGGACTTTTCCGATGTCGAGGAAGCGACTGCATACGACCAGCGACACGGACGGTTTCGCGATTTTGAACAGGAGAGCAGACAGATCATTTCGCTCCTGAATCTAGGAGCCGATGATCGAGTGATCGACCTCGGCGCAGGCACCGGTAACCACGCCATCCATCTGGCCCGCCATTGCCGACAGGTCTATGCCGTCGATGTATCCCCGGCCATGCTGGACCAGTGCCGCCGTAAATGCGGAGAGGCAGGCCTGGACAATGTCGAGTGTCATCCGGGCGGATTTCTCACCTATGAACACCAGGATGAGCCGGTCGATGTGATCGTCAGCCAGGTTGCACTGCATCACCTTCCGGATTTATGGAAACAGATCGGTCTGTCGCGCTGCTATGACATGCTCAAACCCGGAGGACGCCTTTTTCTGGCCGATGTGGTCTTCTCCCTCGATCTGCAGAACTACTATGAACAGATCCAATCCTGGATTAATGCCTTGCCCAAAGATCACAGTGACAAGGCAGTCATTCATATCCGGAATGAATACAGCACGCTGGATTGGATCATGGAAGGAATGCTCCTGCGGGCCGGTTTCCGGATCGAATCAGTTGAATCCCTCGATGGTGTTTTAATGCGGTATTTATGTCGTCGCCCCGGGGACAAGGACAAGAATTCTTGACAGCGAAAGGTCAAAGAGATAGGATTTTCCGTTTCCTTTAATACAGATACGATAGGATTGAATATGTCGGATAAAAGCAAGGGCAAAGGATATCGAGACACACTGAACCTGCCGAAAACAAGCTTCGGCATGAAAGCCAACCTCGTTCAGCGAGAGCCGCAGCAGCGAAAAGCCTGGGCCAAAGAGAACATCTATCGCAAGGTTCTCCAGGCCCGGGATGGATCGCCGCTGTACATTCTGCACGATGGACCGCCCTATGCCAATGGCGACATCCACATGGGACATGTCATTAACAAGGTCATCAAGGACATCGTGGTCAAGTATAAAACTATGAGCGACTATCAGTGTCCCTACGTACCGGGATGGGATTGTCACGGCCTGCCGATCGAGGTCAAGGTAATGGCCGAGCTGGGCGATGCTGCCCACGAGATGGACAAACTGAGCATCCGCCGTAAATGCCATAAATACGCCATGAAGTTTGTCAAGAAGCAGACCGAGCAGTTTGCCTCCCTGGGTGTCTTCGGTGATTTTGAAAATCCATACCTGACGCTGAATCCCCAATATGAAAAGGGCATCCTGGAAATCTTCGGTGAGCTGGTGGGCAACGGACTGGTATATAAGCAGCTCAAGCCCATTCACTGGTCCGTAGGCTGTGAAACGGCCCTGGCCGATGCGGAGTTGGAATACAAGGACATCTCCTCACCCAGTATCTACGTCAACTTCCCATTGGAAGAGGCATCCGCCGCAAAGGTCAGAGAGATGGGACTGGCCGGCGAGGAGGACAAAGTATGCTTCATGATCTGGACGACCACTCCGTGGACTCTGGCAGCCAATCTGGCCGTCGCAGTCCATCCCCGGCTCGACTATGTCACTCTGTCTTATGAAAAGGATGCAACTCGGTTCGTCTCGATCGTCTGCAACGATCGTCTCCAGGCTGTTGTGGCCGCCGCCGGACTTCAGGAAGGTCAATACACCGCCAGCGCCCCGGTCAAGGGCGCCGATCTGCAGGGCCTGCGGTATAAGCACCCGTTCGTCGAGACAAATCCGACCCAGCAGGATGCGTGGTTTGTCATCACCGCTGAGTTCGTCACGACCGAGGATGGAACGGGTATCGTGCATGTTGCCCCGGGACACGGGGCCGAAGACTACATGGCCGGACAGCAGAACGGCCTTGCCGTCTATTCCCCGGTCGGCGATGACGGCTGCTATGATGATACCGTACCCGAATGGCTGCAAGGCAAAAGCGTTCTTAAGGTTGATCCGGAAGTTAACGCCCATCTGGCCAAAATCGGCCTGCTGGTCAAGGAAAACCAAATCCTGCACAGCTACCCCCATTGCTGGCGAAGCAAGCTGCCCGTAATCTTCCGTGCGACCGAGCAATGGTTTATCAGTGTGGATCGCATCGTGGACAAATTCGGCAAGAGCCTGCGTCAACTCGCTCTGGACCAGACCGGGGATGTGCAATGGATCCCCGCCTGGGGCGAAAAACGGATTCGCGGCATGCTCGAATCCCGTCCGGACTGGTGCATCAGCCGACAGCGTTCTTGGGGACTGCCGATCCCCTCCTTTGTCAACAGCCATGGCCAAAGCCTGCTGCAAACCGACAAGGGAAAAGCATCCGTGCTGGCCGTTGCCGCCCATGTCGGGAAGAAAGGTTCGGATGCATGGTTTACCGACTCGCCGAAGGAGATCCTGGGCGACGGCTTCGAACTGCCCGCCGGTTTTTCATGGGATGACCTGCATAAGGAAGAGAATATCTTTGATGTATGGTTCGAATCCGGATGCAGTTGGCACAGCGTAGCCGCTGGACACGGCTGGCCGGTTCCGGTGGATATGTATCTGGAAGGCTCCGATCAGCATCGCGGATGGTTCCAGCTCTCGATGTTGCCGGCTCTGGGGGCGACGGGCAAACCGCCTTTTAAGAATGTCCTGACGCATGGTTTCACCGTCGACGAAAAAGGGATGAAACAGTCCAAGTCACTGGGCAACTACGTCAACGCCCTGGACGAGATCAACAAATACGGAGCCGATATCCTTCGTCTCTGGGTCTCGAGTGTGAACTATCAGGAGGATATGCGATGCAGCGATGAGCTGATCGGCCGGCTGCAGGAAGCCTATCGCAAGATCCGCAACACCCTGCGTTATCTGCTGGCCAACATCGACGACTTTGAACCAGGCATGGCCGTGGCCTACGACCAGATGCTGGCCGTGGACCGCTGGGCCCTGCAGCAATTGATGCGGCTGATCGACGATGTAACCGCCGCCTATGACAATTACATGTTCCATCGCGTGTTCGGATTAATCTACAATTTCTGCACGGTCGAAATGAGCAGCATCTACATGGATGTGCTCAAGGATCGCCTCTATTGCGACGGAAAAGACAGCCATTCCCGACGGTCGGCGCAGACCGTCATGAATGAGATCCTGGGCGCTCTGGTCCGTCTGCTGGCGCCGGTTCTGGCCCACACCGCCGAAGAGGCCTGGGCCGCTATGAAAAATAAGCCGGAAGACACCGACAGCGTGCATATTGCCCATATGCCCAAACCCGATCCGTCTGTCGATTACAGGGCCGAACGGGACAAATGGGATAAGCTGATGACCTTGCGGGATGAGGTCCTTCGTGTACTGGAAGCCCTGCGAAAGGAAGAACGGATCAACAGCAATCAGGAAGCGACGGTCTCGATCACCCTGGCCGACAATGGCCTGTACGAACTGGTGAACGATTTCGGCGCCGACGCCTTTGCCGCCCTCTGCATCACCAGTGAAGTAAACATCCATAAAGGCGATGCCTTCGCTGTCCATGCCGACCGCAACAGCAATCCCAAATGCGAGCGGTGCTGGAATTACTGGCCCTCCGTCGGGCAGATTGATGGCTATCCCGATGTGTGCCGGCGATGTGCCGATGTCGTGCAGACCCTTCGCGGCTAGTGTAGGGAATCCGTCGTGGCTGAAACAATAGAACGCAACCTGGGGCCTCAGCCTATAGCTCAACTGCTGCTCGTTCACGGTCTCAAAGCCCATAATGTGGTCGCCGCCTCGGATGTACAAATCACGCACAAGATGATCTCCCGAGCCTGCAAAGGGAGACGCCTGACTCTGCGTACACAAGCTAAAATCCTGGCCGCTGTCAACAAAGCAACGGGAAAGAATTACACAATGACAGACCTGTTTACTTATTGAAGCACTTTAAATCGAGGTATTCCGGATCATGGTTCAACTTGATCCGTAGCGATTTGCGAGGGAGTCACGTCCTTTGCCGCGGCGATTTCGGCATTTTCGTCGGGCAGGTACCGAAGGATTTCTTCGGTTACCACTGCCGCCAACTCCCGAACGGCAACTTCCCGGACCGAGGCGATTTGAACCTGGGCCACATACCGTGCGATATCGCCGCTGATATTCGGCGTACGCCAACCCAGTCCGCTGATCGTGCCTTCGTCATTGGTCAATTTTCCGTTGGCGATGTAGAAATTCATCACGACCACCTCACCGGATTGCATCGGCCGATGAAAGTTGTGAATCAGGCACGGCACCCGCCGACCGGAAGAAGTAACAAATTCATCCGGCACTGTTTTATCATGAGCCCAACCGGCTCCCACATAACAAATCGTTGGGCGATGTCCGAGCATGGTCCGGGGACGGGCGGTGTACGCTACATAGAGACTTGCCGATAATCCGCTATCGTTATTCACATAGAAACGGCTGACATAATCGTCATTGTCGGCCACATTCAGAATAACCTCCGATAGCGGCCAATCCTCACCTTCCCAGTCTCCAACATCCATCGGCATCTCCCGCAGTGGAACCGGCAGTTCGATCCTGCCTGATCCGACATCTCCTATAAGCCGATACACAATTCCAAAACCGACCAACAGGATCGATGCGAACAAATACAGTCTAAAGCTGGGTTTTTTACGGAACATTCATTATCCCGGCATATGATTCATAATCGATAATCCATTGTGATTATCGGTCGAACGGACCGCCGACATAAGCCCCTTTGTCGGGAAAAGATCATCTCATTGATTCTTTTATAGACAATCCCACTCTCTGCTTAATTCCAATAGGACTATTGAAGCAGAATCCCTGCCGCTGTCAAGGGCGAATCGGCCACTCCGACGGACACGGAGCCAACCATGAATCGGCAATTATAGCCAAATCGAGCAAATCAACCGAGCCATCCTGGTTCAAATCAGCCGTTAGCTCCGGAGACGGAGGTTGCATTGTCCATTCGTCGACAAACCGTTGCAAGTCATCCAGATCGACCACACAGGGCCGATATAAACCCGGGGCGCCCGGATCAATAATAATCCCATTGCTTAACAGGTCGTTATCTCCACGCTGCCCGTCGACAAAATGCAGGGTAATCACATTGCCCTCGATCACCGCCCCGGTCTGCCCGTCATACATGAACGGATACCAGTGCGGCGTCGGCTCCGCATGCGTCGGGCCATACTTGTAATACACATCAAACAGCTCTCCTTCCGGCAGATACAATGTAACCGTCGTTGCCCCGCCAATCGGAAGATCCGTCACCATAAAGCCCAGAAAATCGAACAAAAAGCCCCACTCCTCCGGTACATCCGGTTCCGAAGGATTGTCCTGCGGGGTGACATTGGCCATCGACCCTTCGGAACAGGCCAACGTAACATAAGCCTGATCGGTATTGGTATAAAAGGAGGTCACATTTGCCTGCTGCGAATCGGCATTGCCGTCGCCATTGCCGTCATAGTCCGGATCGTTTCCATTAGGGCCCTGCTCAAAAACATCCGGTACATTATCATGATCACCATCCGAACCGAATTGGCCATGATAATAAATCTTTTCCTCACTCTCCCGGACAATATGCACTCCTCCTGCCGGATCGGTTGCGATATCGCCGGCCCATATCGCGCCAGATCCCATATCCTGCTTGTCCCAGGAACCAGACACATTGTTCGCATAAATGGATTTTCCTTCCTCCCTGTCCCAATAAAGGATATGAACGAAATCGTCCGATCCAATGGCAATGCTGTTCTGCCCGCTCATAAATTGCCCAAGACTCACAAGGCTGTTACTCCAGATGCCCTCCTCTTTAACGGCATGACGATAATCCTCTCTGGGCTCTCCCTGTCCGCTGACATAACTGATATGCGGACGATCCTGGGAATCCACAACGATATCGCAGACCATACCCTCCAGTTGACCACCCGTCCAGTTGGTCTCAACCGGCTCAGGCGTCTGCCAGGTCCCCTCCGGCCTGTTCGTACAGTATCCGAGACCGCCGATATCCCAATGGTAATAGGCCAGATGCACAAAACCATCATCATCCAGGGCCATGGCGGCCCGATCATACGCCGTCATTAACGTTTCGCTCATCCAGGAACCTGTCGCGTTCGTGCAATAGATCACAGGTCCCTGTCCCGCCATGCCATAACACATCATATAGAGAATATGAGCATTGCCCGCCGAATCCACCTCAATGTCGATCGACCAAATCCCCCACCCTTCATAATACGTGTATTTCTCCTCGACGATGGGTCGGCTCGCTATGACGATAGGATTCGACCAGGAGCCGGAACGGTTATGGACATACTCCAGCCGCCGCGACTGATTGTATACAACTCCGGTCACGTCCAGTTCGATATCGTCCACGACATAAGCGATATGCACAAATCCATCCGCATCCAGCGCCAATTCCGAATACAATGCCTGTTCGTAATAATAATGCGGATTGCCGATCATCCCCGGATCGGGATGCCCCGTGCCGTCAAAGACAATCTCTTTTTGCCACCGGCCGCTGCGGTTGCTGGCATACACAACGTCATCCCAGCAATGGACGATTGGATAGCTGATCATCGGATCCGGACTGTAATGATCGATACGGCGTTCTCCGTCTCGTATATAACAGATATGAGTCGCACCAGTTGTACCCGCTTTTATTTGCGGCTGCCTGCCGCCACCTAGATCCTTTTTTAGAAAGTCTACGACCTGCGTTGTCCGAGTCATCATGTTATTGGCCGCGATAGGATCGTCCGTTCCGGCATCTGCACTTCCGCGAGCGCTGATTCGCCCGGCCCGCAATGGATGCACGACGACCGTAGCCTCCCCGATCCAGCCCGGTTCCAGGTCATACATGGGACAAATCACTGTCGGATAGTCCTCAAGCACCTCAAAATAACAGGTTCCCCGTGTCCCGTAAGCGGAAACAAACTCCACTGCATCGCTGAGCCGCACGAATCCGGCTACACCTTCGGCAGTTTCAGGACCGTTATTACGCACTTGCAATTGGTAAACCAGATACTCGCCCACCCGTACCGGATCCGGCTGATCCGTGATCGTCACCTGCAGGTCGGCTCCACCCAGTAACTCATAATCCAGGTAAAAGATATCCTGCTGATCGTGCCGCTGATCCGTCCATACTACTCGATTGCCGTCGATATCCGGCTGGTTCTGGGCGTGCTCTTCCGTCACAAGAGGGACGGTTTGCCCCGTGGCCAGATCATACAGATAAATATCCCCTTCGGGATCGTTTCGATAATCCGTCCAGACGATGCCGTTCTCAGACACGGCCGGCTCATCCTGTCGCGTCGGATCGTTGGTTATCCGCGTCTCCGTGGAGGTTGCCAGGTCATACAGGTAAATTTCATTGTCGCCGTGCCGGGCGTCAACCCAGACGATCCGCATCCCGCAGATTGATACACTTTCCTTATACGAATTCACGTTTGTGATCTGTGTTTCCGTCTCAGTCATCAGATCGTACAGCCAGACGTTGCGATATCCGTTACGGTCATCCAGACAGACGATTCGATTCCCCGAGATCGCCGGACTGTTCTGTCCGCCTGGATCCTGCCAGATGACCACCTC
Organism: Sedimentisphaerales bacterium; assembly: GCA_016926155.1. Classification (GTDB taxonomy): domain Bacteria; phylum Planctomycetota; class Phycisphaerae; order Sedimentisphaerales; family Anaerohalosphaeraceae; genus JAFGGE01. Next base: position 1,832 of record JAFGPC010000091.1, on the reverse strand, counting down.
TCCGGGATCATCCAGATCATACATGTAGATGTTGGGCGGAGTCGTCCCTCGCGTATCATGCCATATCACTCGGGATCCTGAGATGGCCGGATACAATTGAAAACCACTGGCCATGGTTACAACGGATTCAGAGGAACTTGAAAGATCATAAAGGAAAATATCATTTTTCTGGTTAAAAGGATTACCAAACCGATTATCCTGCCAGACGATCCGACTACCATCAATGTCCGGATACCACTGAGCTTGCGGCATAGTGCAAATGGCTCGTTCCATGCTGGTAGACAGGTCATACAGGTAGATGTCGTAATTCCCGTTTCGAGAGTCCGTCCAGACGATTCGATCGCCCGAAACGGCCGGCATCGTCTGCCCGGCAGAGTCGTTCGTAATCCGAATCTCGTCGAATTGGGCAAACGCTGCCCCCGCTGAAATACAGAGAACCAGAAATGCCGAAATTCGGGCAATAAACGCTGATTGGAACATGTCGCCACCTCCTGCAAAACGATTGTCACACCAAGCGAGGGATATCCCTCTCAAGGACGGCTATTATACGAAAAAAGACTGTTTTTGTCAAGCCAAAAGGTCCTAAGCTTCAATTCCGGCGAACTGAATACCACCACTGGCGTAGGAATGAACAATACGAATATAATGTTATTTTCAGGAGGCCTGAAATGTTAAAAACAGGCTTACAATTTATTATCTTCAGTACATTTTCTTTTATTATCTTCGCATGTAACGGATGCGACCGGAAAGCCTGGAACGCATGGCAGGATATCCAGCAGAAAGCCGCCGTTCCCGCAGACCGGGATCCGACCGAATCGGCTGCAGAACCAGCCTCCGACACAACAACAGAGCACGCACAGGCAGCCTCCACTTCTTCAAGCCAAACCGATCCAAAGGAACAGATCATGACAGATAAGGTAGTCAAAAGCGATACCCAATGGCGTAAGGAATTGACACCCGAACAATATCAGATTCTCCGCCGCCGAGGTACCGAACGTGCCTATACCGGAAAATACTGGGATTTCAAGGGAGTGGGTTTGTACAAATGTGCCGGCTGCGGGGCCGAATTATTCCTCTCCGATACCAAGTTCGATTCCCACTGCGGCTGGCCCAGCTTTTTCGAAACGATCACCGAAAACAGCATCACTTATAAACGCGACACAAGCCACGGCATGATCCGCACCGAAGTGGTGTGCACCCGCTGCGGAGGACACCTCGGACACGTCTTCAACGACGGCCCCCCGCCGACCGGACTTCGTTATTGCATCAATTCCCCGGCCCTGGAATTTGTCCCCGCCGACAAACAGAACCAGGCCCAAACCCAGGCAAAAGAAACGCCTTGACACACAATCACAAACAATCAATTGTAAATCGTAGCTCCTTGTCATCCCGGCCTTGAGCCGGGATCCAGATATGTCTTTTTTTCCCCGTCCACGGTAAACAGCCACCACCGCATTTTATTCTGCCGTTTCGACCGCCGCTGCCGCTCGAAATAGATCGTCATCTCCAGCCCATCCTCTGTCCGGATGCGCCACCAGTGCTTCCGCAGATACATCTCCCCGCTGCCGCTGCGGCACGGGCCCGATTCCTTCCAGGTCTTCAGAACACAGGCAACATCGTAGCGTCTGCCCTTCCAGAGAAATCCGCTCGGCAGTCCCGGCGCCCCCCGGCTCATCGCCGCCGGATCGCTACTCCCCGCGACGGGAATAATTGCCTCACTGACAAATCTCTCTGCCATGTTACTATTATAGCGTCCCCCTGTTGGGTTGGACAGGAAACAAGAGGTACGATATGATGGATGTTGGCGGAGTGGAGGGAAGGGTGCCCGCAGG
>JAFGPC010000090.1 GCA_016926155.1 Sedimentisphaerales bacterium | reverse complement strand
GCGCCCCTGCCGTTGTCTATATCGGTCGATCCGCCCTTAGTACGGGAAGATTTCCCCGCCATACTTGGCGGCACTGCCCAATTCTTCGTGGATCCGCAACAACTGATTGTATTTGCAGATACGGTCGGTCCGGCAAGCTGAGCCGGTCTTAATCTGGCCCACGCCCGTGGCAACGGCGAGATCGGCGATTGTGCTGTCCTCGGTTTCGCCGCTGCGGTGGCTCATCACGGCTGTATAGCCATTGCGACGGGCCAGGTTGATCGCCTCAATCGTCTCGGTCAGGGTTCCGATCTGGTTGACTTTGATCAGGATCGAATTGGCACAACCCAGCTCGATTCCCTTGGCCAGCCGCTTGGTATTGGTCACGAACAGGTCGTCACCGACGAGCTGGCAGGAATCTCCCATTTTCTTGGTCATGGCGGCCCAACCGTCCCAGTCGTCCTCGGCCAGCCCGTCCTCAATACTGACGATCGGGTATTTCTTGGCCCAGGCAGCCCAGTGCTTGGCCATATCCTGTGAGGAGACCTTCTTGTCCGGATTGGATTTGAAGAACTTGTAGCTCTTGCTGCTCTTGACCCACATCTCGGTCGAAGCCGGATCCAATGCGATGAAGATCTGCTTGCCCGCCTTGTAGCCGGCCTTCTTGATCGCTTCCAGGATTACATCCAGGGCCTCTTCGTTGCTCTTGAGCGACGGAGCAAAGCCGCCCTCATCCCCGACAGACGTGTTATAGCCCTTGGCCTTGAGCACGCCCTTAAGCGTGTGGAATACCTCGGCGCCCATCCGCAGGGCCTCGGGAAAATCCTTAGCCCCGACCGGCATAACCATGAATTCCTGGAAGTCTACGTTGTTGTCGGCGTGCTTGCCGCCATTGAGAATGTTCATCATCGGAACCGGAAGCATATTCGCATTGCACCCTCCCACATAACGGTACAGCGGAAGCTCGGCAGCACTGGCGGCGGCCTTGGCGACAGCCAGCGAGACACCCAGGATCGCATTGGCCCCCAGTTTGGACTTGTTGGCTGTGCCGTCCAGCTCGATCATCATAGCATCGACCTCTTCCTGAGCCGTGGCGTCCATCCCCAAAACCTCGGGGGCGATCACTTCGTTAACGTTTTTGACCGCCTGCTGGACGCCCTTGCCCAGATAGCGTTTCTTCTTCGTATCGCGAAGCTCGCAAGCCTCGTAGGCGCCCGTGCTGGCGCCGCTGGGCACTGCCGCCCGGCCGAACGATCCGTCGTCCAGCATGACATCCACTTCCACCGTCGGGTTGCCCCGCGAATCCAGAATTTCTCTCGCTACTACATCTACAATCGTCGTGAACATTCGTCTCCCTTTCTGACCTTCATTTCATCCCGCACCTGCGGGCAAACACTCTTAATGGAAAACCACTGCCCGTCAGTTCTATACCGGACCCGGCCAAAGACTAGCGACAAAGCCCCCTCCCGTCAAGGCTTGTTTTCGATTCGAGAGACAAGAAAACTTCAAGGACAGAGGAAATATTAAAATGCTGGAAAGTGTGATGGGAATATCAGAAAAAGCGCTGTAGGGGGAATAGTTCTACAATCCTCACGGAGGAGGATTTGGTAATGAGCTATTGGTTGTTGAGCCATTGTTGGGATAGTAATCCCCAATCTTTCATATTCACTACTCCATCTCCGGTTCGATCTGCTGAGGTATAGGGATCAAGGTCAGATTCAAGCCAGTGGGTAGATAGGTACAGTAGATCTTCCACGGATACTCCATCAGGACAGGAATAGTCAGGGCCAAACTCCCATGCTAAATGAGGGTAGTCGGAACCATCTTCACAAAGATGCCAGATATCGGCTATGCCGTTGGCGGATTCATTGGTGAAGTCCCAGCCAGCATCAAGGAATATGGTGCGTGTTTTCATCCCTGCTGTGCTCTCATCCAGCCCCCCTGAACTGGTATTCTGGCCGCTCATTTCGACATCCCAAAAAGAATCCTCCACTAGCTGAGGCGCTACTATCACTACATACCCGCATTCTTCCCAACAGTCCCATTCATCACATATCCATTCGCAGTGCCATTCTTCAAGTTCACTCCGCCCCACCAATCCACCAACGTCAGTAGAACCCATGACGTAGCCGCTGGCGTAGGAGTTCCTAATAGTACTTTCGAAATTGGCGCCGACTAACCCTCCAACGTAAGAAGAACCGGTGATGGAACCTGTGGCATAACAAGATGTGATTATGTGTTTGAAACTCTCTCCCACCAGTCCCCCAACATAGAAAGAACCGGTGACAGAGCCCGTGGCGTAACACGATTTGATGGTGCAAGTTCCCCCGCCTATAAGGTGGCCAGCTAATCCCCCGACGTAACTATATCCAGCCACGGTGCTGTTGACGTGACAGGCCGTGATAGTGCCAGCATTTGACCCTACGAGACCCCCGACGAAACCAGAACCGCTGACAGGGGTGGTACTACAACAGGCCGTAAGGAACCCATCATTGCTTCCCACCAGGCCGCCGACATGAACGACCCCGTTTATGGTACCGCTGACGTGACAGGCCGCAAGGGTGCCAGCATTTGACCCCGCCAGGCCGCCGACATAACCACTCCCGTCCACAGTGATGTTCACCACACTTAGGTTTCTGATCTCGCCACTGGAGCCGATATGCCCGAACAACCCTATACAGTCACTGTTGGGCTGATCAATGACGGCGTTATTGATCGCATGACCATGGCCGTCAAAGACTCCTGTCACTGCACCAAGATCACCGATTGGATATAGCATAAGGCCACTTACATCCAAGTCGGTTGTCAGCAAGATGTGTTTGTCCAGCACATACTCATACCAACTCAACAATGCAAAATCCTGTGGTGTGGACACGAGATATGGTTCCTCCGTGGTACCGTTTCCCGGCAAAGGAATGGGTTGGGGCAGGGGAATCGGTATGCCGCCAGCGTTTTCCCAACTCAGTCTCGGGTAATCGACGCCGTCATTCAACACCCAGGCCTTGTCTGACCAGCCAGCATTCTGAAAAATCGTTAGTGTCTTCATCTGCTCTGTAGTGAGGCCTTTTCCCCCGGAACTGCTGGTACAGCCAGACGTTTGCATGTCCCAAAAGCAGGCGTTGACGGTCCCTGGATCACTGTGCCCCACCACCCCCCCGATAGAACCAGCACCGTTGACGGAACCGGTGGCGTAGCAGGCCGTGAGGGAGCTTTTCTCACTGAAGCCCACTAACCCCCCAATATATATAGCTTGTCCAGTTCCCATCACTACACAGGTAGCATAACAAGCCCTAATAGTACCGCCATAATCATCCCCCACCAGACCGCCAACTCCAACAGAACCACTAATAGAACCCGTGACATAACAAGCGTTGATAACACCACCGTTAAGCCCCACAACTCCCCCGACTGTAGAACCTGCGGTTGAGAACAAAACATTTTCTAACCCAAGATTCTGTATTGAGGAGGAGATGGTACGACCAAATAGACCGACATATTGAATATAGTTGTTTGTCGTATAAGTCAAGTTGCTGATAATGTGACCGTTCCCATCGAACGTACCTGTAAATGGCTTAGAAGAAGTACCAATAATGTTGTATTGGGTATTCGAATATGAGGACATATCAATATCATCCATGAGCATAAAATGCCTCCACCAATCATTTGGAGTCAGTCCGATCGTGTTCATCTGCTCTGCCGTCCAGATTTGGTAGGGATCTTCCTCCGTCCCACTTCCGCCTCCATAGGTGCCACCCAACAGAGTACTGCTCTGCCCAACTAGCACAGCCACAACCATCCAAATCTGACCTAGCCGTCTCATCTCTCTTCTCCTTATCTCTCAGTCCATCTCTGTCTCATCTTTAAACCAGACCCTTTCCAATCCCAGTGCGAGATCTATACTCCGTGAGGATAATGAAATCTGGAAGAATCTCAGAAAAACTGCACGAGGCACTCTATCCCCTCCTTGTTAGCCCAAAGATAAAACCACGTAGAGATCGATTCTCCCCTACTGGACTTCGGTCCTCAAAACAGGTTCTTTCTCCCTTCACAATCATACATATCGCTTATCGCTGCCCTCCTAAACAGCCTTTTCATTGTACTGTTCCACAGAAACGGTTTTCCAGAAGAAAAAATACCTAATCTCTACGGGTAAGATTCCCTATAGGGCGCCGGATATTTACCTCCTTGCTGTTTTGAAAGCCTTCCTGTTTACCATGAAGTGTCAGGGTCGTTCCAGTCGCGTAACGATTCTCCGTCAAAATGCATATTTGTGTTCCGGACGCTATGAAAAGAAGAACATAAGTAAATGATCTGACAGTCTGGATAGTAAGAATTACGAACCTGTCCGGTCTGTGGATTTAGTAAAGGTCAGGCCCTGGAGGGTGGCGATCAGGCGGCTGTGGTCGTCGGATACTTCCACACGGTAGGCCGAGATCTTCGGGCGGGTCGAGACAGCACGGGCATGGGCGGTGAGTGTGCCTTCAGTGATGGTTTCCAGATAGGTGATATTGGCCTGGATGCCCACCGACACGGGCGCTTCGGTGTTAGCGGCGACTGCCATCGTCCAGACGGTCAGGGCATAGATCGCTCCGTTATGCACTACTCCTAGGGCATTGTGATGCCGGGGGCCAATCGCAAGCCGAGCCTTCGCCCAGCCCGACCCATGATCGAGAAGTTCGATACCAAGATGTTTGGCAAAATTATCCTGCTCAAACGGATTCATTCGAATCATCCTACGTGGTGCGGGGATTGTTTGCAAGAAAGCTCACAGTTAAGGCCGGGCCAGATCCTGCCGATGTCCCTAAAAACCAAAAACCGTACTGAAACAATAGGAAAGTGGAATGGATAAGACAAGCGTTACCGACACAACCCGATCCCGGCAGGGACGGCCCAAGACGATAGTGGGGCTGTTGTTATCGGCCCTGGACATGGAAGACGAGATCGCCCACAGCGTCTATAAGGACTACCTGGAGCGGAGCAATTGGCCCTCTAATCTCAAGGATGACATTTTCGAGCAAATCCGGGAAATGCTGACCACACTGCTCAAGGATACCGAGCGGCACCATAATATCGTCACCCATCTCAAATCGAAGCTGGAGAACGACAATGGATAATGCCCTGAAACACAAGCTGCTCAGCGAGTTTGAGACGATGAAAACGATTGAAGCCGATGCACACGATTTCTATCGTAAGGCCGCCGACGATCCGATAGTCACCGATGAAGTCATGCGTTGCCGCTTTCAGGAAATCGCCGACGATGAGCAGCACCATACTGAACTGGTCGAGCGGATTATGAATTTGATCCGTAACTGCACCTGAGGCAGCTGATTCTCAAAACCTAGCTACCCAACAGAGACTTTTTGATCCTGCGCCAGGGACGGGGATATTTTTCCTCCGTGCAACCCGTCTTATGAAAAACAATCAGAAAACGGTTTTGGTCGGTTTCGACATATTCAGGATTTACATTCAAGCCATCCACTTTCCTGGTCAGTTCTGCCAGAGAATAGGGAACCACCTTTTCCAACTGCCCACCGAGAACCGATAGCGCCGAAGCGGCTGATTCCAGCTCTTTCTGATAATCGGCGCCCTTATAAGCGATCATCCTGCCGCCCGGCTTGAGCAGCGGCAGACCTAACTCGGCCAGAACATCCAGAGAGGCTACCGCCCGGGCGGTCACGATATCGAAGGTTTCCCGATATTGGGGATCATGGGCCAGCTCCTCGGCCCGGCCATGGACAACGCAGGCATTGGCCAGCGAAAGCGTTTCAATGACCTTTTTCTGGAACTGGACCTTTTTGCCGGTCGCTTCGATGGAGGTAATGGTCCAATGCGGCAGGGCAATCGCCAGGGCCAATCCCGGCAGGCCCGCCCCGGAACCGACATCCGCCAGTGAACCGCAGGGGGCCTTCTGCCAGGCGGCTTTTTCATGGAAATGAATGACCTCCAGAGCCTCAAGCGAATCGGCAAAGTGCCGCCGATAAATCTCCCCCGGTTCGGTAATAGCCGTCAGATTATGGATCCGATTTTCGGCAATAAGTAACTCTGCAAACACCTCCAGTCGCCTGCATTGCTCTTCATCCAATCCGATATATCGAAAAGTCATAATTCTGTTTCACCTTATTAAATCGACGTCCCAACAGCCAGAAAGGATAGGCCCCAGAAGGAACCGGGTCAAGCCGAAGCTAATCGTTTGCAGCAAATTCTCCGTCGGGGCTTGAAGAGGTCTTGATCTGACGGTATACTCATCCATCGAAGCGGAAAAGGGAATTTCTGGTCTAATGAGTGAACGGATGTTATGAGTCTTTTTAGAATGGAAACGCACCCCGAAAAAGCATTGTCCCCCGCCACCTACCAGGCCGTCGAGCGCGGCCGAGGGTGGAGCCTTTCGGGTAAGACGTGTCATTTTATCGGGATTGGCGGCATTGGAATGAGCGGTCTGGCCAAGCTCTTAATGAAAAACGGAGCTACCGTGGTCGGTTCGGATATGGAAGACAGCCATGTGATCCGGGAGCTTGGCTCTCTCGGGGTCCGGATCTTCATCGGGCATGATGGTCCTCACGTGCCGACTCACTGTGACGCAGTCGTCATCTCGGCGGCGATCCGACCGACCAATCCGGAAGTACAGGCGGCACAGACGGCTGGTTTCGAGGTACTCAAGTATGCCGAAATGCTCGGGGAACTGATGGACTGTTACAAGGGCATCGCGGTGTGCGGCACGCACGGTAAAAGCACCACCAGCGGCTGGCTGGCCTATGTCTTGGACCAATGTCGGGTTGAGCCCAGCTTCATCGTTGGGGCCGATATACCGCAACTGGGCGGCAGCAGCGGAGTAGGTAAATTGGCCAACTGGTTTATTGCCGAGGCCTGTGAATACGATCGCAGCTTTCTGAACCTGCACCCTCGCATCGGCGTGATGCTCAACATTGAACAGGACCATCTGGATTATTACAAAGATGAACAGGATATCGTTGACGCCTTTTGTGATTTCGCCGCAGGGATACGTGAAGAAGGTTTTTTAATCGCCAACGGAGAAGATCGAAATGTCGCCAAGGTTCTTGCCGGAGTGGGAGATCGAATCCATATCCGAACCTTCGGACGGGATGAAACCTGCTACTATCGGGCGGATAATCTGGCTATCGTGGATGGGACTTATCAATTCGATGTAATCGAACAAGGTCGCAGCTTCGGCCGTGTACATCTCGGTGTGCCGGGGGAACACAATGTATACAATGCCCTGGCGGTTATCGCAACAGCCAGGGAGGTCGGAGTTGACGCCGAAACAATCCTGAACTGTATCGGCGGATTCACCGGTGTCGACCGTCGGTTGATGCTTAAAAAGATCGTTAAAGACATTACAGTGCTGGACGACTATGCGCATCATCCCACCGAGATTCGGGCTTCCCTGCAGGCCGTGCGACAGCGATTTGCCCCTAGACGGTTATGGTGCGTATTCCAGCCACATCAATATAGCCGAACACGGTTTTTGCTGGAAGATTTTGCCGACAGTTTCGCTCTGGCCGATATAACCATTGTGCCGGAGATTTATTTCGTACGCGACACAGCCGAATCGAAACAAAAGGTCAATGCACAGGTGCTGGTCGAGCGTATTCGCTCGCGGGGCAGCGAAGCAATGTTCATTCCTGATTTCGACGCAATTGTGGACTATCTTAAGACACACGTGGAACCGGCCAACCTGGTCATGACTATGGGCGCCGGACCGATCTGGAAGGTGGCAGATGAATATCTTCAGTGGCTTACAGAAAATCGTTAAGACCGATTGTGCGTTAAGCAATTATACATGGTATGGTCTGGGGGGACCGGCAGACTATGTGATCACTCCGCAAACCGCTGAGGATCTTGCTGAAGTGGTTCGACGTTGTAACGATAGCGATCTTCCGTTTCGCACGATCGGGTATGGATCCAATCTACTGGTGCGCGATGAAGGGATTCGCGGGGCAGTGATTCGTCTGGAAGGCCCGGAATTTGCCCAGGTTACCTTTGCCCATGATCGTCTCACCGCCTGGGCCGGGGCAAGCCTGAGCAAGCTGGTGCTGGAATGTGTACGCAAAGGACTCAGCGGGCTCGAGGCCTTGACAGGCATCCCCGGCTCTATCGGGGGCGCAGTAAAAATGAATGCCGGCGGTAATTTTGGGGATATTGGCGCTTCAGTTGAGAGTGTTACCCTGATGGACAAACAAGGCAATATTTTCGACAGGAGCAAGCCGGATTTGTCCTTCGATTACCGCAAGGTTAATATTACAGCTCCATTGGTCCTCAGCGCCCAGATTCAACTGGCTGAAGCCGATGCCGAGCAAATGTTGCGCACGGTCAAGGAAATTTGGATTTATAAAAAGAACAGCCAGCCTTTGAATATGAAAAATGCCGGATGTGTATTCAAAAATCCTCGCGGACTTAGCGCAGGCGCTTTGATCGATCGAGCCGGGCTGAAAGGAACACAGGTTGGTGGGGCCAAGGTGAGTGAAAAACACGCTAACTTTATTATTGCCGAGAAAAACTGTAAAAGCCGTGATGTGTTTAAGCTAATCGATCTGGTCCGGGACCGCGTCAGACAGAGCTTTAACATTGACCTCGAACTGGAGCTGGAAATTTGGTAGGCCCACGTCCTTCATCCCAATCGGGACCGGAATCTCTACAAATCGCCGTCCTTGCCGGGGGAATTGGATCGGAACGAGAAGTATCCCTGAAGAGCGGAGCCAATATCGCCTCTGCTCTTCGAACAGCCGGTTTTACCGTAATTGAATCGGACATCACACCCGACAACCTGACGATTTTAGAAGATCCAAAGATCAACGTTTTTTTCCTGGCCCTGCACGGAGAGTTTGGGGAAGACGGCCAGCTTCAACAGATTCTGGAACAGCGGAATCTGACCTTTACTGGATCGGGATCACAAGCCAGTCGATTGGCCTTCGATAAAATAGCTGCCAAAGCGGCGTTTCGTCAATGCGGTGCAGACGTTGCCGAGGATATTTACCTGGATCACGTCAAAGAAATATCGGTTCTGGTTTCACGCTTGAAAAACTTGGGAGACAAATTTGTCATCAAACCCCCCTGTCAGGGCAGCAGTGTGGGCGTTGAAATTATCACCGGACCAACGGAGGCGGCAATCGCCATACATCGGTGTATAGAGCAGTTCGGCGATTGTATGGTCGAACGGTTTATTGCCGGGCGCGAAATAACCGTGGGTATTCTCGATGGAAAAGCATTGCCCATCATTGAAATTGTCAGTAAAACCGCCTTCTATGATTACCACGCAAAGTATGTGGACGATGCAACGGAATATCGTTTTGATACAATCACCGATACTGGGCTGGTCCAAAAGATTCAACAAACCGCAGAACGTTGTTTCATGGCTCTTGACTGCCGTCACCTCGGTCGTGTCGATCTGATCCTGTCCGAGGATGGAACCGCCTATGTGCTGGAGATAAATACACTGCCTGGCTTCACCAACCATTCCCTCCTGCCAATGGCCGCCCGTAAAATCGGTCTTAACGGCCCGGCCTTATGCACAAAAATTGTCAAGGCGGCTCTGCGCGACCGTCCATGAAAAACATCGTATTCTGTGTCCGGCTATAAATCCCGCGGCGGAACAGGGGGCTCTTTTCGCACAAAAGGAATATCCGTCTCAACGGAACGAATATGCAAATCCTGCTGCGGAAAAGCGATTTCAATACCGGCCTTGCGAAATTCAGTATCGATGGCACAATTAATCTCGTGCCAGACTTCTAGATATCGATCCATGTTCGGAATACAGATTCGCAATTCAAAATCGAGCGTACTGTCGCCAAAGCCTCGAAAGATGACCACGGGAGGCGGATTGTCACGAAGGACCAGCGGATTATCCCGGGCAATCTTATAAAGTGTTCGTTCGGCTTTCCGAATATCGGAACCATAGGCGATGCCCACCTTGAATTCCATCCGCAACGTGGTGTCCGACAGTGACCAGTTGATCAGGCGGCCGGTGATGAATTCCTTGTTCGGCACGATCAATTCCCGCTGGTCCCATTTACGGATGGTCGTAGCACGAATGCGGATTTCACTCACCTTACCGTTGACATCGCCAATCGTCACGACATCGCCCACACGAATCGGCTGTTCAAACAGGATGATCAAACCGGAGATAAAATTGGCGAAAATTTCCTGCAGCCCGAAACCCAATCCCACCGTCATCGCTGCGATTAACCATTGTATTTTTGACCATCCGATTCCGATCGCGCTAAACGCCATGACCAGACCGATGACCACCAGAGAATAGCGGCAGATCGAAGTAATGGCGAATCGTGCTCCGCGGTCCAGAGGCAATCGCTGCAGGATGACAATTTCCATCAGGCCAGGTACATTCCGCGCCAGAACAATCGATAATCCCAAAATAATAAATGCTCTCGCCAGCGTGCCGAGACTGATCCATACTTCGTTGCCCTGGCCGTCGGTCGTCTTCCACAATCCGATATCTTCCAGAGCGGTAAGGGCCGGCAGCACATTGCGCCAGATCCACCATGTCCCAACAAACAACGTTACTGCCGTAAAGGCATGAATCAATTGACGTGTTTGTTGTGAAATCGAGATCAGGGGAATATCCTCCTCCTCGACTTTCGGCACAGGCGGGAGGTCGGCAGAAGACGTTTGCTCTTTTTCGCGTTTTTGTTGCGCGGCCAGCATCTGTTTTCGCCGTTGCTTGATGGCCAGTTTTTTCTGGGCTACCTCCATCCAGCGGATCAGCAATGCATTAAGCACCCACAAGACCAGCAAGAACAGGATCGTCAACCCTGCTTTTTCAAACAAGTGCTGCGCCGTATAAAAATAACCTCTGCCCGCGGCGAAGATAAAGCCAACAGGAACGACCACACACAAGCCGTAAAAGAGGAAGCGGAGACGATCCAGCCAACCACCCCGCCGTTCCTTGAGGATCGGTTCCATCAACGCGCCCTGCGGACGCAGTAAAACCAGAAGAAAGATCGCCAGAATAATCTGTACGGCGAAAAAAGACCATCGGCCCAGCGTGTTGTGCCAGGCTACGTTGGTCTGTTGATACAGAGTCAGATGGAATAAAAAGGTCAATGGAATGATGGCAATAAAATACCACAGCAGATGGCGCCGCACAAAAGAAACGATTTCTCCGGAAACATGGAAATGCTGTCCAACCAAACCATATGTTGAAAAGAACTGGAAAAATAGACGGGCCAGAAACAAAAGGCCTCCCGTCAATTGCACCGACTGGCCCAGAGCCTGTGTAAAGTCATTCGACTCCGCGAAGATCCGCAGCCTCCAACCTATGAAGACAATAAGAATCGGCCAGGCCAGGCTGCCAACGATACTCATGAGAAGAACACGTATGGTTAACAGAAAATTATCCGAATATACGTGGCTGACCAATTCCGAAACTTTGCGGATCCTTGTCTGAATCCGGGGCTGAACGCGCCATAACAGCAACCAGAATCCCAACGCAAGGAAATACAATAACAACGTCTGTTTCACATCCTGCCAAAAGGACTTCAACAGGCTTTTCCAGTTGGAAGGATCGATCAGCCAGAAAACGGCTCGAGCTCCGATGCGGAGATCGGAGACGCGAACTACCGAACTGCTTCGTACCCAGAGCACATGCTCATCGATATACCCGATAATCTCAGAGACGGTTTTAACGAGTTGCCTTTCTTTAACATCCAACGAGGCCAGAGTGGCGGAATAATCCTCATACGAATCGCTTAACGTTCGAAGAATTGTCCGCTTCTGCCCAAGCAGTTCTATGACCTGGGATCGCAGTTCATTGCGCTGCTCGGTCGAAACCGAAGGATCCACTCTGGATAGAATCTCATCGACCTGGTTGTCCAGGTTCGCCATTTCTACCCATTTACGATCATATTCATTGACTCCCAATTGGGCCTGGGCGATTTCCAACGTCCACTCACGAATCCGTTGCCGACTGGCAGACACTTCTGGCAGTTCATTGCGTTTGCCCAGCAGAAACATGCCCAGTACATTGGTCACTCCGCCCGCACGTTCGACATTGTCCTTGGTGTCCTGAAACGTCTTTTCCAATTGTGTAACCTGCTGCACCAGGCCGGTCTGATATTTTTTTGCCGTGTCGATTTTTACAATTAATTCGGTCTGCAGCTTGGCCAATCCGGCGTTCTCCTCGGCAAGGATCTGAACAACCGGGTCCGCCTGTTTTGTTTCTTTTACGGCCTGTATGGCCTTTTTCTGAGCTTCCTGCGCGAGAGACCTCTGTTTCTCACTGACTTTCTGCTCCCAGAATTGTATACGTTTCTCTGCCAGCGTTAACTGACGAGTGGCTAAATCCCGTCGGGCGGCCAGAAGATTGGGAGCAGCATCATAAAAGAGACGTTCCTCTGTAATGGATTCAATACGCGCTTCCAAAGAGCGGACCTGCGTCTGCTGCAGGTATCGATTCGCAGTCGGAATCTCCGTAGGTTTCGGATCTGTGATAACTGTCGTAAGTTTTTCTCGCAATTGGGTCAATTGCTCCTGAGCCGCATTGACCTCTTCAGGAATCTTGGTTCGCCGTTCGGCACGACGACGCGGCTCATTCTCAAGCGTATCGGAATTTTTCTTGGCTTCATCATACTGTACTTTGGCCTGGGTACGGGCCTGTTCCATATCCTGCAAAGTCATATCCGTCGGTGCGCTCGCCACCTGCTCCGGCATGGGCTCAGCCAATAATCCTTTGATTCGTTCCAATTCACTCGGTACGGCCTGACGAACCTGAAGATATTGTTCTTTCTTGACGAGAGATTCTTCTGCTGCTTTTAACTGAGCAATGGCCTGATCATATATCTCAAGAAGCTTTGTCTTCTGTTCCTGCTCAAGATTGGAAGAATCCGTTACGGTTTTTTTGAAAGATTCAAGACTTTCTATGGTAAGCTTGACACTATTGGCCGCGGTTGGTTCTACGGGCAGCACTTCAAGATCGGCGGGTTTTTCTGAAACGGCTGCAGGTGGACCGGAAATATCCTGTCCAATACCTAATGGTATCGGAAGAACAAAGCTTGAAAGGAAAATTACAAATATCATAACTTTTATCCACATAAATATCTGGACAACAAGCGCCCTATTCAGGCTCATAATACGATTCTCCACCCAATATCGCACAAATTTGGCAGGAATTTTCAACCACACCAAAACTTCTTAATTACTTACAGAACATTATAGCACACCCAAACAAGCACACCAGCCAATGTTTGAAATCTTCTCTTTCTAAAAACAGGAAATGCTTTGTATAGTTTCCACTAGACAGTTGAACTCTGAGATCAATTCCACTATCATTTTCTGATATTAGAATAAGAATTATTGACTTTACGGGCTAAAAACATGGACATACAGCAATGGCATCAGGAAGCCAAAAAAAGACTGGAAAAAATTAACCAGGGACATTTACTGCGGTTCTGGGACGAACTGAACGATACCCAGAAGACCGACCTGTTGCGTCAAGTTGATCGGCTGGAAACAGAGCTGATTCCCAAATGGATCGAAACATATGTCATGGGAGAAGGGATCATCGAAATCCCCCATGATTTCGAACCGGCTCCGTTTTATCCTGCTCAGACGCCTCCGGAACAAATGGAAGAATATAATCGGGCACACGCCTTAGGCGAACAACTGCTGCGAGAAGGGAAAGTTGCAGGTTTCGTCGTGGCAGGAGGACAGGGCACTCGACTGGGTTTCGACGGGCCTAAAGGCAATTTCCCCATCAGCCCGATTAAGAAAAAGACGCTTTTTCAAATCTTCGCTGAAATCCTTTTGGCCGCTCGGGAACGATTCCAGGCTGAAATTCCCTGGTATGTTATGACCAGCCCGTTAAACAATGCTCAGACCATCGAGATTTTTGAGGCGAATCAATATTACGGACTGCCCAAGGAAGATGTCCTCATTTTCCAGCAGGGAACCAATCCGAATTTTGATTTCGAAGGGCGTATTTTTCTTTCCGATAAACACACAATCGCCAAAAGTCCCGATGGGCATGGGGGCAGCCTGAAAGCTTTATATGCTTCCGGCGCAATTTCCGACATGCGTGACAGAGGCATAGAACAAATCAGTTACTGGCAGGTCGATAATCCATTGATTCATTTAATGGATCCGTTATTTATCGGCCTGCATGCCCAGGCCGGCGCGGGGATGAGTTCCAAGACGCTTAAGAAATCCGGCCCCCTGGAAAAGGTCGGTAATTTCTGCCTAGTGGATGGACGCGTAACTGTAATCGAATACAGTGACCTGCCTGATGAACAATCCCATCGAACCAATCCGGATGGATCACTGGTTTTTGAACTGGGTTCGATCGCCATTCATATGATCAGTGTGGCCTTCGTGGAAAAGCTTAACCAACACGGTTTTGCCCTGCCTGTTCATAAGGCGATTAAAAAGATCCCCTATCTGAATGGAGAGGCAAACTTTATTGAACCGGACAAACCCAATGGAGTAAAGCTGGAGACCTTCGTCTTTGATGCCCTGCCTATGTCAAAAAAATCGATTATCCTGGAAACAATTCGAAATCAGGAATTTGCCCCCGTCAAAAATGCCACCGGGACCGACAGCGCCGAAGCAACGTATCAAATGATGATTGATCGGGCCGCCGACTGGCTTCAACGCGCCGGAATCGCCCTCCCCCGCACGAAGGATGGCAAGCCGGACTGTATTATCGAAATAGCTCCGAGCTTTGCCCTGTATCCGGAAGACGTGAAGAACAAAATCGACCAGATCCCACCAATTCGACCGGGAGATCGGATTTACTTCGAATAAATCATGGCAGACCGATATGAAGAATTGAAGGAAAAGGCGCTTTCCTTTCGCAACAAGAGGGACTGGCAACAGTACCATAGCCCGAAAAACCTGGCCGAGGGGCTCAGTGTCGAAGCGGCCGAACTGTTAGAAAATTTTCTCTGGATCAGTCCAGAACAATCACGGAATCTTAGCGAGGAAAAGAAGGCCAGAATCAAGCCAGAGCTGGCTGATATCTTTGTCTTCCTGATCTACCTCTGTGAGGAATTGGAAGTGGATCTGTTCGAGGAGACCGTAAAAAAGATCGAACACAACGCAAAAAAGTACCCCCTGCACAAAGCCAAGGGAAGCCACAAGAAATATACCGATCTCTAATCCTCCCGTCCTACAGGATCAGCATTGCATCCCCATACGAATAAAAACGATACTGTTGCTGAATCGCATGACGATAGGCATTGTGAATTGTCTCCAGACCGGCAAAAGCCCCGACCAGCGCCAGCAAAGTAGACCTGGGCAGATGAAAATTCGTAATCATGGCATCAACGATCTGAAACTGATAGCCCGGCAGGATAAACAACCGAGTTTTTCCCGTTTCGGGATGAAATTGACGTCCTTTCGCGACGGTTTCCAGTGTTCGAACCGAGGTAGTACCGACCGGGATGATCCTACCCCCGTTTTCAATACAGGTATTGAGGATTTCAGCATTGCCTGCATCCAGTTGATACCACTCCTCATGGATGTCATGCTGCTCCAGATACTCAGTTGTAACCGGCTTGAATGTACCGGCTCCAACATGCAATGTAATATAGGCCAGTTTCACTCCCCGCTTTTTCAAATCGTCCAGTAAAGTTTCGGTAAAATGCAAACCAGCCGTCGGCGCCGCAACAGCCCCATCGGTCTTAGCGAACACAGTCTGATACCTTTCCAGATCCCGTCTCGCCCGTTGTACCCGGTCCCGTTCGGTTCGCTTGATGTAAGGGGGCAGAGGGGCAAAGCCGATTTGCTCCAACAGGGCAAAAGATTCCCATTTATTCGGTAAATCCAGAAACCAGTATCCCTGCCCTAAATCCTGTCCAATTTGGACTTCAACAATCTCTCTTCCCTCTCGATCCAATAATACCAGCGATTGCCCCGGTTTGATTCTGCGAGCATTCTTGAGCATCACCTCCCATCGCCCCGGCTGAGGACTGTTCAAATAGAGCCCTTCGATTCGGGCGCCTGTCGGTCGGTGGGCAAAAAACCGCGCCGGCAGCACTCGAGTATTGTTCAATACCAGACAATCCCCCTCACAAAGATAGTCTCCAATATCGATAAACAAACGATCCGTCAGCTTCCCTGAGATCCGCTCTAACACCAAAAGCTGAGATCGGTCTCGCCGATCCGGCGGATGTTGAGCGATCAATTCCAACGGCAATTCATAATTTAATTCATCCGTACGCATAATCAGAGAGTAGCAGGATTTGCAAAGGAATTCAACCAATCCCAAACCTTTCGCTTATATCATAATCGCTACAGGCTGAACTGACACACCCCATGAGATAGAAAAAATTTTCGGAATTCATCGGTCGCTTCCTTTCGTGGAGTTAACCACCTTAATGGCTTTTCCGATACGAAGAACACAAAGTCGCAATCAAGATGTCGTGTGTTACAGATGGGAGTCAGAAATGAGGCAGTGTAAGTCGGTCGAAGAGATTGTTTCTATGATTGCAACCCTGAGCAAATCTCAGGTGAAGGATCGTCTGCTTCACTTCCAGGGTCGCCCTCGACTGGACTTTACAGAAAGTTACCTCGACGGACTCAGTACGGATCGCCTTCGACATATCCTGTTAGCCGCTATGGTCACTCACAATCACAATTGAGCGTAGCCTGCAAAAAAAAGGAAAAAATCCATAAATACCAAAAGAAAAAGCCGGTGCGTTTCCACACCGGCTTTGCTGAGGCTTTACAGAATTAAGAAACAATATCAAACGTATTATC
The DNA here is from genome assembly GCA_016926155.1 of Sedimentisphaerales bacterium. Taxonomy (GTDB): domain Bacteria; phylum Planctomycetota; class Phycisphaerae; order Sedimentisphaerales; family Anaerohalosphaeraceae; genus JAFGGE01. The sequence goes on along the minus strand of JAFGPC010000090.1, from coordinate 59,067 downwards.
CGCCTCAGCGGTTGTGAGAAAAGTTAGTTATAAGAAGAAAAAGAGCGTTATCTATCCTACTTAATTATACTCCGTATCGGTCCTATAGCAAGGATTTTTTTACTTTTTTCATAAAAATATTTTCGGTCTTTAAAAAGAATGTATAAGCCGGCAATTTAAACACCCCCCAATTAAATCATAAGATCTTTATATATATACACTTAACAAGGAGTTTTTCGACTCTTGGAATTCCCATCCCATTATCATATCCCCAGTTTATTACTGGGATTATTTCTACTGTTATTTTCATCAGATTAGGATTTATTTTTCAAGGCATTATAGACTTATTTTCCTGTTTATTATAAAAATATTGGAAGGGTATTTCCTGTCGCCAAGATTATAGATCACCCTAGCTAAACGATTTTCTATTCTTCATGCTCAAAATTAGCCTTTGCACTCTACGTCGTCTCGTTTATAATCGCCCGACTCTGGACATCAGGGGTCAATACCGTGACGGAGCCAAGAGTTAGAAAACGGATCTTTATCAGCGCCTGCGAGCCCAGCGCCGAACAGCACTGTGCCCATTTGGTCCGCGCCGCCGAAGCCCGCGGCTTTAACCAGTACATCGAATGGGTCGGTGTCGGCGGGGACCAGATGCGGTCTACTGGTTGTCAGGTTCTGGAGGACACGGTCCGCCGGGCAGCCATGATTTACAACGCCATCGGCCAAGCTGGCTTCTTTTGGAAGGTTCTGCGGCATATCAAATCCTATTTTCGGCAAAATCCGGTTGATCTAGTGATTCTCTGTGATTCCCCGGCCTTCAATTTCCATGTCGCCAAGGCTGCTAAACGATACGGTATTCCCACACTCTTCTATGTCGCTCCTCAATTATGGGCCTGGGCTCCCTGGAGGATTGGCAAGCTTCGTAGAAACTGCGATAAATTGGCCTGTATCCTTCCTTTTGAAGAGGACTGGTTCTGCAGTCGAAACATCGACGCCCAATTCATCGGCAATCCACTGTTCGATGACGTCTCTATCGACCTTACCCGGCGAGTTAAAGACTATTCCAATTATGAACCACGAAAGGTGCGTATAGCCCTTCTGCCTGGATCCCGAACCGCTGAAATCAAGTCGCTCTGGCCGGCAATGCAAAAAGTGGCAATCCAACTCCTGCAAAAGTGGCCCCAGGCTCAATTTGTGGCGACAGCCCCAAACGAGGAGAAATTGCAACTTCTTAAACAGCGAAAAATCACCGGTTTCAAATGCGAATATACGGTCGCCAATGTAATCGATATCGCCGACCAATCGGATTTTGCCCTGGTCGCCAGCGGCAGCGCCACCCTACAAGTGGCTGCCGCAGGATGTCCTATGGTAATCCTGTATCAATCCAGCCGCCTGTTATGGCATCTGATGGGGCGTTGGCTGATTCGAACCCGATTCTTATCATTGATCAATATTCTGGCAGGACGCGAGCTTGTTACCGAATTTATGCCCTATTTTACATCCGTACGGCCGATTGTCGAACGTTGCGGAACCCTGATCGGCAATAAATCCATTCTGGTCAAGATCAGTATGGAATTGAAAGAACTGGTGGCGCCGCTGATGCAGAGCTGGGCTTCCGATGAAGTCGCCCTGATGGCATGGGAGATGCTTGATCACCCGGATCGTCAGATTCAGGATCAAACCCTCGAAACTGAGCTAACCTGAGTTGAAATCCTGCCCATACAGGGGCATATTTGTCAAAACGCATTGAATCGACAGGAATCGGGATCATGTAACCACAGAAAATGGAGGGTATTGATATGAACGCAACGTATGGTCCTATAAGAACGGGGCGAATTGCGATGTTCTTATTTGTCTTGTTCGGGCTTTTTATCCTTTCCAATCCTGTCTGGGCCCAACCAAATGAACCCCGGCAGCAACAAGTCGACCGGGCGCTGGAGCACTTGGATATTCTGCGGGATGTGGAATATGTGTCCGGCGGGCATGAAAGGCAGAGATTGGATGTGTATCTTCCAAAAGATCGTAAATCTTCGGATCAACTACCCGCCATCGTCTGGATTCACGGCGGCGCCTGGAAGGCGGGGAGCAAGGACTGGTGCCCGGCCATCCGCTTTACCCGCCGGGATTATGCAGTGGTTAGTATTAATTATCGTCTTACCCAACACGCTATATTCCCCGCCCAAATCTATGACTGCAAAGCAGCGATCCGATATCTCCGTGCAAATGCCGCAAAATATAATATTGATCCCAATCGTATCGGCGTATGGGGAGGTTCGGCCGGCGGGCATCTGGTCGCCTTGCTGGGCACCACCGGGGATGACAAAGACCTGGAAGGAACCGTCGGAGGGAATCTGGAATATTCCAGCCGTGTCCAGGCCGTCTGTGATTACTTCGGGCCAACGGAATTTCCCGACTATTTCATGGATAATCCCCCAACTGATTTTACCTCCTCCGTGATAATCGAGTTGTTTGGAGGCTCATTAAAGGAAAAGCATGACTTGGCAGTTGCCGCCTCACCTGCCCGGCACGTCGACTCCAAAGATGCGCCGTTCCTGATCCTGCATGGAGATAAAGACGACCTCGTTCCTCTCAGGCAAAGCCAACTGCTTCATAAAAGGCTCAAAAACGCCAATGTCGAGTCGACCTTGCATGTGGTGCAAGGAGCAGGACACGGTTTCGGAGGGGCTGAGATTAATAAAATGGTCGATGATTTCTTCGATAAGCACCTTAAAATATCCTCTAACCCTGCCCAGGAAGGAAACCGATCTGTCCTGCCGGACGGTACCATTGCAATCCGTGATGTGGAATATGTGTCCGGAGGTCATGAAAGGCAGAAGCTGGATTTGTATTTACCCGCCGATTATGAGAAGGCCAAACCGCTGCCGATCATTGTCTGGATTCATGGAGGAGCCTGGCTTGCGGGAAATAAAAATAATTGTCCTGCACGTAACTTCCTGAAACAGGGATACGCAGCGGCCAGCATCAATTACCGACTCAGTCAACATGCCATTTTCCCAGCCCAAATTGAAGACTGCAAGGCTGCTATTCGATATATACGAGCGAATGCACAAAAATATAACCTCAACCCGGATCAGATCGGTGTCTGGGGATCTTCAGCCGGTGGACATCTGGTCGCTCTGCTGGGTACAACCGGCGACGTAAAAGAGTTCGACAAAGGCCCGAACCTGCATGTCTCAAGCAAGGTCCAGGCTGTTTGTGACTTTTTCGGGCCGACCGATTTTACGAAAATGAGCGCTTTTGACAGTCAGATGGACCACGATGCCGCCGATTCGCCCGAATCAAAACTTGTGGGCAGTCCGATTCAGGAAAATAAGGCCGCCTGTGCCAGGGCCAATCCGATCACGTATATCAGCAAAAACGATCCCCCGTTTCTGATCTGTCATGGTGACAAGGATCCACTCGTACCGCACAACCAGAGTGAAATCCTGACGGAAGCTCTGAAAAAAGCAGGAGTGCCGGTATTGTTCCATACGGTCAAAGGCGGTGGACACGGTTTTCGAGATGAACAGGTCGATCAATTGGTCCATGAATTCTTTGAAAAAAACCTGAAAAGCCGTTAGTTACTTGTTAGACTTCCGGTGTGTCACGAAGGATGTCTTCCATTGTTCTTGTCAGGGAACTAAACACCAGCAGCAGTGCCACATCCAGAAGAATGGAAGCCAGAAAACTTATCGGCATGGTAAGCAGATATCGAATAGTACTCCCAGCCCTTAAGGCCGGTAAATATTGGATCAAATACATAACGTTGAGAAATACGGTTAACGCCAGGTGCACAATGACCAAAGCCTTGCCAATATTGGCGGCATCTCTAATTTTCATAGATTTCTCCTTCCGTCGAAGCCATCAAGCTTAGAGCGCGAAATTGAATCGCCACTCGGGCCAAACCCGTTACCTCCCAGCCCAGACTCATACTGCTGATAAGATAGTCATTCAGGTCTCGTGAGTCTGTAAGATACCCTTTCTGCCAGGCGGTTTCAATCGCCCTCGTTACAAATGGCAGAAGATCGCAATTAATCGTAATCCATTGACCGTCATGGCAACTTTGGTCGGTATAGGCTGCTCCACCGGGATTGTAAATGAGCTTGGCTGAGGGATCGGCCGTGTCCTGTGCAATATGCGGTTGTGGAATTCGATCACGATCATCATAGATCGGCACGATAAACCACAGGAAATCGCCATACCCTTTAGATTCAGGATTCCTATTCTGAATTGTCAAAACGAATGGGACCTGTGCGCAATGTAATGTTCGTGTGTACCCCTTTGGACGAAATATCTCTGCATACAGTAGTCGCGATTCGATATGAAAGTGCAATCCCGCAAGATCCGCAACGGATGGACAGTTCGTAATGGATTGTTCCACGAGAAGATGAGGCCAGGGCTGGCCCTGGGTACGAAGTTTACCGTCGTACTCAAGACGAGAATCCATTGCCAGGGTGATGTCACGATGTTTTAGAGCTCCCAGGCCAATCGTAATACTCTTGGCAACATTGGAGAACCGTACACCCCCGTCCGGTAGATTCTCCCGCTGTACTCCGGTAATGCAATACTGACTGTGCCATTGCGCAAGCTGCCAAATCAACGTGTCCTGCTCAATTGTAGCAAGGGTTCCAACCACGACCTTTTTGCCGTGCACAGGCGACAGAACCGCCAGGCCTTGTTCAAAGCGAGGATCATGGATCAATTCAATGTTTACCCCGAAAACACAGGGCAACATTGTTTCAATGAGAAAAAACGTAAAGACAGTCCAACTCTTCTTACACATAGAAAAGCTCGTTATTACGATATCCTAATTATCGCTACTGTCAAGGATACTCATAAATGCCTCCTGCGGGATTTGCACTTGTCCGATGGATTTCATGCGTTTTTTGCCTTCCTTCTGCTTCTTTAGGACCTTCATCTTACGGGTTACGTCTCCGCCATATAACTTGGCGGTCACATCCTTACGATACGCTTTGATCGTTTCCCGGGCAATGATTTTTCCGCCAACAGCTACCTGCAGCGGTACATCGAACTGGTGACGGGGAATCGCCTGCCGCAGACGCACAAGCACCCGACGACCCCGTGTTTCAGCAACCGAACGGTGTATAATCAGAGACAACGCATCGACCGGTTGCTTGTTAACCAGAATATCGATTTTGACCAGGTCGCTGGCCTCAAATCCGATGAACTCATAGTCCATTGTCGCATATCCATGGCTGATACCCTTCAGTTGATCGTAAAAATCATACACGATCTCGGCCAGGGGAGCTTTATACTCGAACATGACACGCGTCGGCCCCAGATAGTCGGTCTTGATCATCTGACATCGCCGCTGCTCAGCCAGTTTCATAATCCCGCCGATGGTATCGGTGCCGGTAAGGATTTCCAGCCGGACGAACGGTTCCCACAGTTCTTCGATTTTCGTCCGGTCGGGCAGCTCGCTGGGAGAATCGATCCTGCGAGCCACTCCATCGGTGGTTACGACTTCATAACTTACGGTCGGGGCGGTTTGCACAACATCAATGTCATTTTCCCGCTCCAGCCGTTCCTGGATGATCTCCATGTGCAGCAGGCCCAGAAAACCACAACGAAATCCAAATCCAAGAGCCGGGCTGCTCTGCGGCGTAAAGGAAAAACTCGCATCGTTCAGGGTCAGTTTTTCGAAGGCAGCACGAAGCTTTGGATAATCGGTGTTGTTACCGGGGTAGAAATCTGAAAACACCATCTGCATCGGCGGTTGATAGCCGGGCAGGGCCTTAACAGCAGGCCGGGAATCCTCAGTAATTGTATCACCAATAGTCACGTCGGCCAGTTGACGGATATTGGCGATGACATACCCCACCTCGCCGCATCCCAGTTCAGCAACCGGTGTCATTTCCGGCATGAATTTACCCAGTTCGGTGACCATATAGGTCCGGCCGCTGCCCATCAGGCGAATCTTGGTTCTAGTCCGCAGAGAGCCGGCAAACACCCGAACATAACAGATCACGCCGCGGTATTCATCGCAGTGGCTGTCAAAAATCAGCGCTGCTGTCGGTTCGATTGAACGGTCTTTCGGCGGCGGTAAAAGCGTAATGATCCCTTCCAGCAAATCCGCTACTCCTAATCCGCTCTTGGCGCTGATCTGAAAGCAATGATTTTTGCTGATGCCAAAGATATGTTCGATTTCCTCAGCAACCAGGTCGGGCTGGGCGGCAGGCAGATCCACTTTATTGATGACCGGCAGGATCTCATTGTGCGTTTCAACCGCCAGATAGGCATTGGCCACAGTCTGGGCCTCCACACCCTGGCTGGCATCGACAACCAGAAGGGCCCCCTCGCACGCCGCCAACGCTCGGGATACCTCATAATGAAAATCGACATGCCCGGGAGTGTCAATCAGGTTCAACATGTAGCGGATTCCCTGAAATTCATGGTACATCGTCACTGCCGAGGCCTTGATAGTGATTCCCCGTTCGCGCTCGATGTCCATGCTGTCAAGCAACTGATCCATCTTCTCACGCTCATCGACAGCTCCGGTCAGATCGAGCAGGCGGTCGGCCAGCGTGCTCTTTCCGTGATCGATATGAGCGACAATCGAAAAATTCCGTATATGTTCGGTTCCCATAAGGACTACCTAAAAACCTGACTATTTGACAAACTAGCGAGTATATCATAATAGAAAAGTTGGAGCAATATAGCATCGTTGAATTCAGGGATGAAACTCTTTGAAGAACAGCGGGGATTCGATATATTGGAAGTTTAAAGAGAAATAAGGAGGTTTTGATGGACCAGAACAAAATCGATCCGCAACATAGTGCAATACGAGCGATTTTGCGAACTATAGGCCCGATAGTGCTGATAATGGGCATTCTTTTTACAATCGTCGGGGTTGCGAGTTCCTTCCTGTCCTTTGGAAGTGGTATACCCAGGCTCTTCTGGTGCGCCTTTGTCGGATTACCCTTAATAGGCATCGGAAGTATGATGATCAAGCTTGGCTACATGGGGCGGATTTCCCGCTATATGGCCGATGAAATGGCCCCTGTGGCCAAGGACACGATTAATTACATGGCAGAAGGTACCCGACAAGGAGTTAAAACCACTGCCAGGGCTTTTGCCGAAGGCCTGGCCGAAGGCGGAGTTCCATTAACCAAGGCAGAAGGGATGGAAACCAAAGTGCGCTGTCACAAGTGCAATAGTGTAGCAGATGAACACGCCCGATTCTGCGATCAATGTGGGGCTCCTGTCGTAAAGACTAAACTATGTCCTGAGTGCAACGAATTGAATGATCCCGATGCCAAATTTTGCGACAATTGCGGGCATAAATACAAATAATACCAACTCATAATGTCGAAAAATCACAAAGAATCTGATCGGCAATCGGCAGAGCTTTGCAAGTCAAACGAACGGATTTGTCGGTAATTTCCAAGAATCCATTGGAAACGTGGTTTTGGATGGATTCCGCGAACAAGTTCAACGCGTCAAAGCCGGTTTGCTGCTGAAACTCGGATAAGTCAATTCCTACTCGTCGTCGCAGGTTCAGTACGGCAGTTTCACAGGCCCTTTCCAGCAGAGTGGGATTTTGAACTTCCAGGGTCGGATCGTTGCCTTCCTGAATCCTTCTTACATAGTCCCGTACATCTGCCACGTTAACGGTTCTTTTACCCTGATACCAGGAAGCCGCTGATGGACCTACTCCGATCCAGGATCGATTTGCCCAGTAGGTCAGATTGTGGGCGCACTCCAGACCCGGCACGGCAAAATTGGAAATTTCGTATTGACGTAATCCGGCCTGCTCGAGAACTTCTATCGCCATCTCGTACATGGCACGGTCGGTTTCCTCATCGACCGCTTGAATTCGTCCCGAATCGAGCATCTCTTTCATGGACGTACCGTCTTCATACGACAAACTATACACCGATATATGCTCCACATCCAGATCGGTTGCACAGAGGAGGCTGTGTTCAAAGTCCTTGATTCCTGATTCAGGTATAGCGCTTATCAGATCGAGTGAAATATTCGTAAAGCCTACGGTTCGTGCTGCATAGACAGATTTAGCGACATCAACAGCCGTATGCTGTCGCCCTAATAATTCCAGCTCTTTCCAATTAAAGGACTGCACCCCAATCGACAATCGATTTACACCAAGGGAGTACAAAGACTTCAATATTGGCTCGTTGACTTGCCCGGGATTGGCCTCCACCGTAAATTCGCTGACATCGTAACAGATATAAGCCAGATACTCGATAAGCCCAAACAAAAGCTTTTCCGGCAAAGATGTGGGGGAACCGCCCCCGATGTAAATAGTTTGAATAGTCGAACCCAGATCATACCGGGCAGCTTCCTGAATCAACGCATCGATCACAGGTTTGGGATCATGCAGATCCATCGGCTCACTGGCAAAGGCACAATATCGGCATCTCCTGCTGCAAAAAGGGATATGCACATATAACGAAACTGGGCTAGAAACATTCATGCTTGTATAGGAGCCTTTATTTCAATCCGCCATGGTCGCTATAATAATACCATATTGTCCGGACCACTACGCTAAGACGGGAGAACCGTTTCTGCAAAAAATTCGAATTTTCCTTTAGGGCAAAACCGGAATCATCAGTTATACATGAAATACACCATCGCTTTGCAGTCCCTGTTCGCTGTAACACGAACCCAGTGGGCACTGAATGCATCCGGGAATTCATGATGCACATATCCGCGGGTGGGAACTCCGATGGTTTTATACTCTTTCCATGAGCCATCCCCCAGGAAATCCACCTCAATTTTAAAGAAGACATCCCCTTCCGCATCATGTGCCAGATGAATAACTTTTTTATCAAATCCTGTCATCAAAAAAGGATCGGAAGTCGTTCCGGCTTCGACAGATTCATCCCACCAGGGCCCGCCCCAGCCTGCCGGTTTGCCCCAGTTCCATAGATCATCGATGTTTCCAAACCACAAGCCCGATTGCGGCTGACCTTGATCGTGATCGATCTGATCTCCGGCCAATACCAGCATTCCCCGCCAGTAGCAGAAATCCGGAATGATCCGCAGATGGGAACAGATCGGCCGTATCCCCCAGACCTTACCGCCATACGTGAATGGCGGGAGATCGTAAAACATACCATGAATATCCATGAGAAAACGCTCGGTTTGAGCATGTCGAATCCGCATCCATTCGGTATTCCAGGCGTGGTCCCAGGATTGACCGGCCTTGGGCAGAAGGTAGCGATGCCAGATGCCGTTATGGAGCACCCGTAATACAACGGATGATTTAGTCCAGCCCGTTGCAAAGGCAGCATAATCTCCATACGAACTGCTGCCCCCGCCATGCACTTCAACAAACGGATTGCGCTCGATGATTCGCCATTGCTTTCCGTCCCATTCCGCCAACCGGCCGCCGGCCTGCCGGCCCAGAAATTCCTTTTCATCATAGGTATTGTTGGCTACGATTACCCGATCCTGCGCGGTAAAAGCGCTTTTAAAGTGTTCCTTGGCCGGCCGGATCTCCAGTTCCTTAACCAGTTCAAATAGCAGTTTGGATTCCAGCGTATTGACATCCAGTTCCCAGAAATGACCCTCCATTCCCAGCATATATACCTTGTTCTTTGGATCAGTTAAATGCCGGATTGTGGACGTAAGCCGATAGCCCTTGAGGGATTCAATTATTCGAACATTACTATTCGGATCAATCGCATACGGTCCGATGAATACCTGTTTGCTGGGCCAGTGGACCATGCGATTGGTGAAGGTCCCGGTCACCGAAGCCGGATGTTTTTTCATGGTCATATCTTCGCTGATTTCATATAAGCCCAAACCCTCGCCCCGGATATGGGCCACATAGCCAATCATCCACAGTTTGTTGGCCCACGGTATCAATGCGCCGATCCCCGCTTCGCTGTCACTACCGACACCTTCGGCCATTACAGTCAGATTCGGGAACACATTACCCACACGAATCGGTTTGGGAGAATTATCCTGGGCCTGCATTATAGCAGTGAAAAAAGCCAATAGTATGGTTACAAATAACTTTCGGTACATACAAATACCCTCTGATGGTTTACACATTTTTGTTTCGTCTCAGTATAGGCAATGTCAAAACTTATTGATTACTCGTTGTGGTTACAGTTAGCACGGGCGGTTCAGGTTGTTCGGTGGAAATAAAATGAGGCCGGAGGATGCGGAAATAGAACCATCGCACGAATCCAACAAGGGCAAAACCGCAAAAGGAAATGACCAGAGCACTTTGCAGTTTGCATAGCCAGATCATCGCAATGATGGTCAAAAGCCAGGTCAGATGCGTAATCGGTTTTCTTCCCTTCAAATACTGGTTCACCAGATGGGGATAACGAATTCGGCTGATCATAAGGATCCCTGCGAAGATCGCGGCAAACGGAAGAACATAAAGGATAGTGGGTTCCACGACGGCAAAGAGAAGACTGTTTGGATCTATATCAAGCACGATATCCTGATAAAAAACGATCAGGCTTGCCAGGACTCCGGCCGCCCCGGGGGTGGGTAATCCAATAAAGCTCATATGAGCCGTTTCATCCTCGACGTTCTCGACATTGAAGCGAGCCAGTCGAATAGCAGCACATACCATATACAAACCGCCCGAAAGCCAGATGAATCGCACAATCAATCCGCTGAACATCCCTGACGCAGAAAGATGTTGAATGAATTCGTGTTCAAGTACCTTGAGTACAAGAAAGGCCGGCGCCACTCCAAAACTGATCATATCACATAAGCTGTCAAGCTGGCCGCCGAAGCTACTGGTCGTGTGACTCATCCGCGCGACTCGGCCATCGAGCATATCTGCGATCATGGCGATAAAAATTAAATATCCGGCCACCGCAAAACTGGAGGAAAAATCAAGACGATGGAAAGTAAATTGAGCGGCGCCACGACTGGCAAAACAGATCGCTGCAAATCCGCTGATTCCGTTAATCAGCGTGATCAGAGACGGCAGGATGGTAACCGTCCTGAGGCGTTGTCTTCGAACCCGGCGTAACAACTCCCGCCTTCTAAAACTATTTCTTTTTTCATTGCTCATGCATTTTTATCCTGCTGGACTATGAATCTGCCCCCGCAGAATCGGCCTTTATATATTGCACCATAATTGTCAGGCCTGCCTTAACCTTTTCACCCACCTTGATTGTGCATGTGACGTCCGGACGATACGGCACAACCAATTCCGTCCGAGAGCCGAATTTTATCATACCGAACGGTTCTCCGCCAGCTAATTCTCCTCCCTCTGCAACGGCACACACAATTCGACGGGCGATCGCTCCGCTGATTTGACGGACTATAATCCGATCGTTCGGCTCTATTAAACGGGTCATTTCCAGATCATTGGACTCGTTCACACGGCCCGATTCGGCACTCATGGCATTACGGAATTGGCCGGGTTTATAGGTGATTTTATCCACTCGAGCCATACAGGGACAACGGTTGATATGGACGTCAAAGATGCTTAGAAAAATCCCGATCCGCTGCACCGGGCCGTCAAAGCCCGGAAAACTTTCAAGAACGGTAATATCCGTGACTTTGCCATCGGCTGGAGCCAGTAGAACCATCCCATCCTGGGGGACATGACGAGCCGGATCACGAAAGAACGACAGGCACCACACCAACACGACCAGAAACACCAGCTCGCTAACTATCACAACCCAATCCGGCAGCCGATACAAACCGAAAAACCACAATACGGCCATCAACAGTAATAATACTGCAGGAAATACGGCTACCTGCGGCATTCCATATTTTGTCAGTGGTATTCTCATATTACAACAGCATACCGAGTCTGGAGACGATTGGCAAGATGCCTGTTAAACATCCCTGTAAAGCCATTGTACAGTTAAAAGTACATCGTGATCTGGGCAAAAAGGCTGGTGGAGATCATCCCATATTCGCTCTGAATCATCAGGCCTTTCGGTTCTTCGCCCCAGGGAAGAAAGCCACTGACACTGATGGTCGTGTTATTGTTCATATCCCAGATAAGGGAGGGAGACAGTACGCCGGAGCCATCCGTAGGATTATTGAGGACCAGAAAACCTCCGGTTATAGCCTCATTGAAAGGATAGCTCAATTGAGTAGCCAAAGCATGTCGTCCAAGAATCTGCATATCGCCGCGAAGAAGACGCCGTTGAAAATCCGGATCGAGTAACTGCCAAGTAATATCACTTGTATCTTGAACACCAAATCCACAGTAGTGGTATTCCTGCAGAACCGTTAAACCGTTACCGATATCAAAGGTATAAGATCCCCCTACAACCGCTTTAACAGGTAAATGATCGTTGCCGAAAAGGCCGCCATCCTCAACTTTTTCCGGAGTCTCAAAAAGTGCCAATTCGGCATGGACTTCGGCATCAGCAACCACACCGGAAACGACAGCACCAACCAACGTATCCTCAGCACGTTTTCCGGCGATCAATTCCGCGTCCATCTCACCGATATAACCGCGAATTCGCCCAAGAAGGGCTGATTGTTCCCACGTCTCATCGAAGACGCCAAGCACCTCGGCGGAGCTGGTATCGGAAAGATGATATTCCACTCGGGCGGCGTCCACCCCGCGCCGCCATTCCCGATCCACCTCCAGCGGCGAAAAGGGAGAAAATAAATCGACTGCACCGAACAGGACTCCTCGCCCCAGACCAATGGCTTGTCTTCCGAGGGTTACCTCACCCCATTCAGGATGCATTGCAACCAACATTCGATCAATCTCATGATTATAAGTAAATCGGTTATCATGATGCGTAATTTCCCAATCCCATTGTCGGATACGGAAGGGGGCTTCGGTAGTGGAAGGCAAAAACCCCGTTCCGACAATTCCTGCATTACTTGTAGAGATCCACCGGGCACGCTGTTCATACGCAACTTCAGAATTGACAACCTCACTCCAATGGATGTTGAGAGCCAGACGAAGTCGGAATAATTCGGTGAGGGTACAATGTTCGGGGTAAAGAATAGGATTGTCCGGCGCTCGAGCCACCAGCGAGGTCCATTTGCCGGTGGTGTTTAACGTGGCGTAACGATCCTCATTTTCCTTATCTGACCAGACTTCCACTGCCGGGACAACACGACCCATCATGCACAGAAGTACACAGAGACATAGCCATTGATATCGGACAGTAAGACTTCTCATTTCAACAGGAATCGATGCTCTTGGTTTCGTCCTTGTCCACACAGCCGTCAACCAGTGTAATCACACGTTGCGCATAAGCAACAACACGTGGATCATGGGTGGAAAAGACAAATGTAATATCATGTTCTGTATTTAATCGTCGCATCATCGTAAGAAGGATCTCTGCATTTTCCCCATCAAGATTGGCCGTTGGTTCATCCGCCAGAACCAGTTGAGGTCGAGAGGCAATGGCTCGTGCGACGGCGACACGCTGCTGCTGGCCCCCGGAGAGTTCATTGGGGCGACGGTCGGCGAATTCACTTAATCCCAACTCATCCAAAACTTCCCTGGCTCTTTGGGACCGTTCGTTGCCGACCCCTTGCAGCTCCAGAACGAATTCCACATTTTCGCGAACAGTCAAAACCGGTACAAGGTTGTATGCCTGAAAAACGAAACCAAGATAATGTAGCCGCATATCGGCCCGTTGTCGCTTACTCAGTAAGGCGATATCGCGATCGACAACGGATAACGAACCGGAAGTGGCGGTGTCCAGACCACCGAACAGGTTCAGCAACGTAGTTTTCCCACTGCCGCTGGGACCGACAATGGCGGTAAATTCTCCCTTGTTGATTGTCATGTTAACATCGTGAAGGGCTTGAACTTCCATCCTGCCGGCATCGTAGATCTTGCTCAACTCCTGTGCTTCGATCACTGGAACGGTCATGGACGATCTCCTGTTTTCATATGCTTCGTTCATTTACTGCTCCACACGCAAAGCCCCGGCCGGATCGGTCCGGGCCGCATACCACGCCGGATAAAGACTGCTTAAACTGGTTGCGACCAGTGCCAGTACAAAAGACAGGGGAACAAGCCACCATCCAAAATCGCCATAGAAAATCGGATCAAACAGGATGTTGGACATGGACATTTCCACCTCACCATAAAGCCCGCTGAAATCAATTCCTCGAGTAGCGACATAATAGGCTGTCGGTACTCCCAGCACCAAGCCCAGTAAGGCACCTGCAAAACCTAATACAACGCCCTCGATGAGCATGATTAAGACAAGCCTTCCACTTTTCATACCCAGAGCCGATAGGACGGCGAATTCACGTCGCCGTTCCAACACTGCCGCCAGTTGTGCGCTGGCGATCCCCAGAAATACGACTGTCATAATGATTATTACGATCATCCGAGTCCAGGTCTTATCCCCTTCGACACCCGCTGCCATTTCAGGCAATAACTCCTCCCAATCCAGAACCGAGGCGGAATCCCCCATATGATTCTGCAATTGTTTCTCCATATGCACTAAATTTTCGGGTTTTTCGAGAAGAATGGTCAATTGTGTTGCGCCTGATCGGCCGGTCAATTCCTGAATCTGTTCCAGAGTCGCATGGCAGATCGTTCCGTCCAGCTCCCGACTACCTGTCTCAATGATGCCGACAATACGCAACATGGCGCTGCTCATCCGGCCGTCAATACCTGCCACGGTCACCATCAGATCATCATCCAGGGCCACATCGAGCCGTTTGGTTACCGTACGTCCAATAACTACTCTACCGGTTTCTCCAGAGGTAAGATATCGCCCTTCAACCAGCTTTTGAACCAGGCGATTGGCGACAGGTTCGGTCTGCGGATCGACGCCGGTCATCTGAATACCCCGCATCCGCGTACCAAAAGCCAGCAAGGCGTCCGTCTCGGCACGAGGAGTGACGATCCGAATCCCCTCGATATCACCAATCTCCTGACGTTTCGATTCCCAATTATCCAGTCGCAAGTCATTGTCACGAGTATTGATCCATGCGTTGGGCACAACCGTAAGGTGGCCGGCACCGCTTTCGGCGGCGGCACGAACCATCATTTTTTTCTCTCCGCGAATAAATGCGATTGTGAACAAACACAATCCACAGCCTACGCCTACGCCCAGAATAGACAGAGTGGTCCGGCGCAAATGGCGGCTTAGACTACGAAAGGCATATCTTGCGGAAAGATTGATTTTCATGTACGCATCGCCTCCATAGGTTCCAATCGTGCGGCTACGGAAGCCGGCCAGAGAGATGCAATCAGCGAGACCAGAGCTACGGCGACCAGGCCGGCCACGATGTCATCTCCTTCCAGGCGAGGGTAAACATGCAGAGGCAGATTCAGACCCATATAGGCCAGATCTTCCATCTCTCCCTGCCCGCCCCAGGAAGCCATATTGACTCCCGATTGGGAGGTTCCCAGAACGAATCCGAAACCCAGTAATGAACCGATGATTACGCCAAGAACTCCAATCAGGATAGCTTCTACCATGATCATTCCAACCAAACGTCCCGGCCGGGATCCCAAGGCCAGAAGCATGCCGAATTCATGCATTCGCTCGAAGGTAGACATCATGAGAGTGTTGGCAATCCCGGCCACGGCGGCGATCATCACCAGAACCAGCACGATATAGCCGGTATAATCCATTACATTGAGAAGCTGAACCACTTCGGGGATGGCTTCTTTCCAGGTAAGGATTTTCAGACTGGACAGAATCGCTTGTTTCCGAAGACGCTCGGCCAGTTCGTCTGCCTGATCGGATTCCTTGGTGCGAATAACAATATTATGAACACTGTCGGGCATGACAAACAATTGCTGGGCTTCGGCCAGAGACATTACGATTCCGGCTTGATTCACAATATCAGCCGGACTTTTGATGATGTCCCGTATGGTATAGAGATCATTGGCAATGGAACCATCGGTACCCTGACCGACAATCGCTATTTTCTGTCCACGTTCCGCCTTAATACGACGGGCCAAACGGTATCCGATCAGCACTTCTTTCAAGCCTAAAGGCTCTTTCATATTTGAGAGCATGCCATATTCCTGTGATTCGACAGGAATATCCAGACCGACAACGACAGCAGCAAAAGCATCATGCTCCGGAGCGGCCAGGACAGGTGCATAGATTCGCGCTCCGGCATTCATTACGGCCGGATCAGCTCGGATAATCGAAAGCTTAGAAGAGACACCCGTCACAACCAGATCCATCGCCTGCTCATCACGCCAACCCGGAGTATACATTTGTACGTGGCCGATCATGGGACCGGTGATCGCCAGGCGGATGTTATCGGCATAGCCATGCATCATGCCGTTGGCGGCCAACAGGGCAAATTGGCCCACTGCGATCGCCAGCAGCGCCAGGGCTGTGCGTTTTCGGTTCCGACCCAGATTGCGCCAGGCAATGCGAATTGTGCTCCAATGCAACATGCGCTGAAAGCCTTATGATTTATGTTTATAGACCATTCGACAACGCTTTTGTGACAATTGGGTCAGCGTTTTTGTTCGAGTCGTGATAGGCTAAAGGTACCTTCAGATACTTCCACATCGAATTCGATTTCCAGATAGGTCATTAAAGTCTTATTATCCGGCTGATCGAGGGGAATCAGAGTCATACGTGAAGGAATTCTTCGGCCGCTGAAGGTCTTAATTTGATCCCAGGCAATCGTTCGGGATAAACGATCTTTCCGATCAAAATATCGGGCCATGAGAGGGATGGTTCCCTCTTTATTGACAACAAGTTCAAACTGATTCCATAATCCGACAATGTCAGGCTTGGCGGTAAACCGTATGAGCCAGCCATTCGGATCTTCATTCGGACCGACCAATTCGTAGGTATAATCTTTACTATAGGACGATTCCTGGACCAGATCATCATTGGTAAAATCGCTGCCCATCCAGGAAGCGAGCATCATGGAAGGCGGAATTCGGATGGTGCGACGGATTTTGGGAAGGTAATTCCAAAGATTTTTATCCACTTTCAAAGTGGCGGTACCCTTTTCACGAGCCGGTTCTTGAATAATAATCAAGGCCCGATCTTCTCCCCGAGTCCAGATTTTCATACGGACAGTTCGCTCGTAACGGGGACGAATCACCTTCAACTCGGCTATGGAAATACTGCTCCTGGATCGGTACAGATCCTCGAAATATTTGACAGCCGCGGGCAGATCAAGTTTTCCGTCTTTGATAAAGGAGGGCTGCTTTATGACTGATTCTTTTCGGACCGGATCTGTATCCAAACGATCTTGCTGAGCCAATAAGAAGCCTCCAGGCAGAAATGGAAAAGCCAAATATAAAACAAAAAAATAAACGGTCCTTAAAGGATTTGTATTCATGTGGATCCCCCTTGCGTACAGATTTGCTTCCATTTCGATCAAGAAGGGAAACTTCCGCTTCAATGCTAGTCGATACCAAAAAAAATACCCTGTTCCCGCAGGGAAATCAAGGTATTTTATGGTTTTTATTGAATGCCACAATATCGGATAATGCGAAAAAACCTTTCGTACACTACCCTCTTTTCAGCCTATGAAACTAAGCTGATATAAAAACGTTGAGCCATTCACTAGGTAGCGATAACGGCTTCAGATCCTCTGAACCGAATTATCGAATCTTTGGTTTAATAACGGCCTCTGCCGCCACCGCCACCGGAACCACCACGGAACCGACCGCCGCCCCCACGTCCACCACGGGACTGTTGCTGGGGACGAGCTTCGGCTACGCGAAGGGCGCGACCCTGGAAATCCGTTCCATCGAGGGCCGAGATTGCTCCCTCGACATCGCCATCGTCGGCGAATTCCACAAAGGCAAAACCTTTGCTGCGGTTTGTTTCGCGGTCGGTGATGATCTTGACACTGGCCACGCTGCCGTATTCGGCAAACAGTTCCTGCAATTGTGCTTCGGTAATCCCGTAAGCCAGATTGCCCACATACAGTTTCTTACTCATACCTGTCCTTCGCTCATAATAAATCTAACAGAAAAGAATTTCAGGCCTTTCCCTCTTGGGGGGAGTAGGCCGTTACACACATCCATCTGCCTAATAACATATTATGGAATATACCTTTTCCGATGTGGCCATGGGGAAACATGCTGTAGATAGCTTGCAAATAAGCAAATCGAAAAGCGACCCGGGCCTGGAAGAATTCTTAAACTCCTCATTGCAAAGGCATATGCCAGTCCATTATTGTCATTGTCAAACTGTCCGGGAAAGGGAGAAGACAATAACGATCGGGCATTGCCGCCAAGCCCTGATACTTTCCGGCGCCTTGGGGCGAATGTCGCACGTCAAACGAGAAAACTCATTGTCAATCACTTTCGGACAACATTCTATTGTATGTACCTAAATCCGAGGGTAACAAGTAAAAAATCCTCGATTTCTAAAAAATCTTGTTAGGAAAAGGCCAAGAAGATACCATAAAAGAGCAGAAGGATGTATTTGATCTCACAAATACCTACTGCAAATTTGATGACAATTTCGTTATTTTTGAAAGGATAGGAACCATGACAATGCGACATTTTCTAGGGCAAATCACTTTCGTTCTCCTATTACTACCGGTGTGTTCCTGTAACAGTGCTCCTTCTGCCTGGAGGGCCATTCCGGTTTCTCCAGAGGATACCAATGAGCAACTCCTACTGAAAGCGGCGAATGCACTCCCACATCCGAGGCAACTCCAATGGCAGCAGCGGGAATTGATCGGATTCATCCATTTTACCGTGAATACCTTTACCAATAAAGAATGGGGCGATGGCACCGAGAACCCATCGATTTTCAATCCTTCCGAACTGGACTGTCGTCAATGGGTAAAGGTATGTAAAGAGGCGGGAATGAAGATGATTATTCTAACGGCCAAACATCATGACGGTTTTTGTCTGTGGCCAAGCAAGTATACCGATCATACGGTCGCGGGCAGTTCCTGGCAAGGGGGCAAAGGCGATGTGGTCGCCGAACTGGCCCGGGCCTGCAGAGACGAAGGCCTGGAACTGGGATTATATCTGTCGCCATGGGATCGTCATGAATCAACGTATGGGAATTCCCCAAAATATAATCAATATTACATCAACCAGCTTGAGGAGCTTTTAACCCAATACGGACCGGTAGCCGAAGTCTGGATGGACGGCGCCTGCGGAGAAGGACCCAATGGAAAACGACAGGAATACGACTGGCCCAGTTATTTTGCAACGGTACGTCGTCTGCAGCCGGATGCAGTGATTTTTAACGGGCCCGATGTGCGGTGGGTCGGGAATGAAGCGGGATACGCTCGAGAGACGGAGTGGAGCCCGATTGGAGTCAATGCACTGGATGTGCTGGAATACAAGATCAATCCCCAAGCAAAGAATTTGGGCAGTTTTGAAGCAATCCGTAAGGCTAACTACATCGTATGGTATCCGGCTGAGACGGATGTTTCGGTTCGGCCGGGATGGTTTTACCACCCTGCCGAGGACGATAAGGTCAAGAGTCTCGAAAAACTGCTGGATATCTATTACAGTTCGGTGGGACGAAACTCGTTATTGCTCTTGAATATTCCACCCGACCGGCGCGGCCTGATCCATGAAACCGACGCCCATCGCCTGCGGGATTTCGGTAAGGTGATCCGTAGTACATTTGCTGTAAATCTGGCAAAAGGAACTGAGGCCTGGGCCTCAGAGCAGCGCGGATCATTGGGATTTCATTCCGCCGTTAAAATCGTGGATGGAAAGGATGATACGTATTGGGCTACCCCAAATGGGATAACCACAGCAACCATTGAATTTAACCTGAAGCAGGCTAAGACCTTTAACGTAATAATGTTGCAGGAGTATATCGCAAAAGGTCAGCACATCGAACAATTTTCGATCGAGGCCTGGCTGGGTGGGCAATGGCGAAACATCACAGAAGGGACCACTGTAGGATACAAGCGGCTGTTGCGGATCGAACCGGTAACGACGCAAAAGGTACGGCTAAGAATTGACAAATCGCGTCTCGTTATAACCTTAAGCAATTTCGGCCTGTTCTATCAGAAACCGATCCAAGAGATCCTGTCTCAATAGTCGTGGTAACTTTGGGGGAACTGGTTACAATTCAAGCTGGCTGTGCTTTATCGTGAAAGTATAGACTCGCTGATTGTCGATATTGTAGATTTCATAGTTGACCTGGGGATTGCTTTGTACTGTATCAAATGTCAGCTTGCCGAAAGAGCATTTCTCGTTATAACTGAACAGGCTTCCCTTTTGCGGTCCATGTTTATGGATATTGGTTAACCGTGAACTTTCGAATTCATAGAAATCATAGCCGTTGGGTCTTTCGATTTTCCAAAGATCGCTGCGATGGCGATCAGCGCTGAGCAGGAGGATTCCTTCGATCTTGTTTTGCTCGATGAAGGTAAATATTTCTTTCCGTTCGGTCGCATATCCATCCCATGTATCAAGACTGCCGGGTTTGGTGTTCATGGCCCAAGGAACGGGAGAGACGAGGATTTTGAATGCGCTACTGCTCTTCTTTAGAGTCTCCTTAAGCCATTTTTTTTGAAAAGGACCCAGCATGGAAGGATTGTTTCCTTTGGGATTTTCGCGGTAGTATCGCCCGTCCAGCATAATAAAGTGCACATCCGCAATCATGAAATCGAACCAACAGCCCGGATACGTCCGACCTCTGCCATAAGATGGATTGGCCCAGTTCTGTTTGAAAACCTCCCATACCTTCCGTTTCCATGCGGGAATCTCAATTTGTGGTCCGCCCCGACCATCATCATCTACGAAGTCGTGATCATCCCAGATGGCATAAATCGGTGTTCGCGAAACAAACTCACGATACCAGGGCTGTGACTGCCTTCGATAGTAACAGTACTTCTGGGCGGCCGGTTTTTCCGGCTGGTCAATATACACATTATCGCCGAGAAACAGAAATGCCGTCAGGTTGTGTGAGGAAATTGTACTCCACATCCGTTCATGCTGTGGAGTGTAGCCTGCTCCGCCGCCAAAGCCGATGGAAAATATCGCTCCTTTCCCAGCGGATGGGAATGTACGAAATAGTCCTCCCCTGCAAAAGATCTCATCCACAAACACATAATACAAGTACTGTTTCCCCGGCCGGAGGTTTTGCAATGTAAGAACTGTCGTATAATCGTTTTCTGACAGAGTGGTCGCCTCTGGTGGGATGGTTTCCAATCTGTCAAAGGGTGATCCAACACAGATTCCTTCAAGTCGGATGGTTACTTCTTGGTCTGTCCGAATCCAGAATTGGGCACTCGTATCGGTAACATTTCCAAGTAGTGGACCATGTATCACTTTGTCCCAGGCATGGGAATCCATATGCATGTCAACAACTTCACGGAATGTCTTAGACTCATGAAGGGGTCTAAGCAAATCGCGAGGACCGGCAATAAAACGTCCGATGGGAAGGCCCTTATCAAGGGCCCGCTTCATCCATTCCATGGCTTTATCCTGCTCACCTTGCTGCGTATAGAGAACTGTAAGCAGATACATCGATTCAAGATCATCGGGGTGTTCCTCAAGATACCGTAGAATTGGCTCAATGTATGGAATGCCTTTTCCATCAACAGCAGCGGCTATCACATTCAGACCTTGCCGCTTGTACTGCTCATGTTGGTATTGAACGGCAAGAACACTGGAATTCAGAATAATAAAAATCAGTGTAAGGAATGAACGTTTTGCCTTGGACATATACATCCTCCCTGAAAAGCAAACCATCATTAAGAAATTCCAAAAAAAGTTTTGCTGGTATTGGATAGTTCTAAGGCTAGTCTGTCCAATGGGATTTGTTTGATTTCCGCAATTTTTTGGGCGGTGTGAATCAGCAGGGCCGGCTCACACGGACGCTGGTTCCGCACCGGAACCGGCGAAATGTAAGGACAATCCGTTTCGATCATCATCCGGTCGGTTGGAACAATCGCGGCCGCTTCTCGCACTTGATTACCGCTGTTAAACGTCACGATTCCTGTAAAGGAAAGAAAATAGCCTCGTTCCAGAAGCGCCTCAGCTTGCGGAGCGCCTTCGCTATAGCAGTGAAACACAACCCCTTTGAGTTTGCCAGTAAAGTCGGTCAGAATCGCCAGCGTCTCCTCGAAAGCATTTCGACAATGCACCACAACCGGCAGATTAAATTCAGCCGCCATGTCCAATTGGGCTCGAAATATCTGCCGTTGGGCATCCTGCCTGCTGAAGTTGTAGTGAAAATCAAGCCCAGTCTCCCCAATGGCCACCACCTTCTCTTCTTGTGCCAATTCCCGCAGCAGAGCCATATCGTCGGACGTAACATCTTTGGCGTGGTGGGGGTGGATTCCCACCGCCGCAAAAATTCCCTCGTGCATTCTGGTCAATTCGACGGCTTTACGATTATGCTCGCTATCGGTACCAACCGTAATCCATTTTCGCACACCGACCAACCGGCTGCGCGACAGCACCTGATCCACATCGGCAACTAACTCATCAAATGTCAAGTGGGCATGTGTATCAATCAGTTCCATCGGAGTTACCTAAAATAAAAACGGACAGGCGTTTCCAACCTGTCCGTTTCTTTCTTATGTCTTTTCCGTTCACTGCGTGACTCGAAACGCATTTTCATAATGTCGAATCTCCACCGGGTCTTTTTCCGTAAGTATGACAGCCACAATGTCGAATCGTAACGGTCGATCTTTAATGCCATACCTTTGTACAAAGTAGCGAGCTACACTGCTGATATGTTTGCGCTTGGCATATCCTACCGCATCCTGTGCAGCCGCCCAGATCTCATCGCGCCGGGTTTTGACCTCTACAAACGCCACTGTCCCATTCGGATCGGCCATCACCAGATCGACCTCGCCTGCTTCGCATCGCCAGTTCCGTGCGATAACCGTATAGCCCTTGCGCCGTAAACGCCGCAAGGCCTGCCGTTCCCCCCATCGACCCAGGCGCTTTGTATCGGCACGCAGATAGCGACGGTAAAAACGCGGAAGCCACACAGCCGATCCGGCTACTTGCTGACTGTATGCGTACTGTGCCGATGCGAAAGGCGTACACCCTTGCCGCTGCGGTTACGCAGATAGTACAATTTGGCTCTTCGGGCCTTGCCGCTTCGTATCGGGCGAATATCGACCACATTCGGCGAGTTAAGCGGGAAAATCCGCTCCACACCCTCATCCCCCACCATCCGGCGGACAGTAAAGGTTTCATTGATGCCTCGACCGCCTCGTGCAATCACGGTTCCATTAAAAATCTGCACACGGGTCTTGTTGCCTTCCTGGATACGACAGTGCACATCCACCGTATCCCCAATCTCAAAATGCGGCATCTCCTTCTTCAGGCTGGCGCTTTCCACAAAATCCAATAGTTTCGTTTTCACGATCTATACTCCCGTTTCATTTTCATTTGTTTTATCGTTTAATTACTCCATCAAATCCGGTCTCCATCGTTTCGTCCGCTCGATGGATCGGGCTTTTCGCCAGGCTGCAATCCGGGCATGATCACCCGAAAGAAGAATCTCAGGCACAGTCATCCCGCGATATACTTCCGGCCGAGTGTACTGGGGATATTCAAGCAATCCCTCACGGAAAGAATCATCCTCGGCCGAATCCTCATCACCAAGGGCCCCTTCCAGCAGTCGCACTACAGCATCGATCATGACCATGGCAGGCAACTCTCCGCCACTGAGCACATAGTCCCCGATCGAAATCTGTTCAGCGCCCAGCCCTGTGCGAATCCGCTCATCGAAACCTTCATACCGCCCAGCAATCAGAATGAGCCGTTGTTCACGGCTCAGCTCCATCGCCAGGTTTTGATCAAACGGCCGGCCCTGTGGCGTAAGCAGGATCGTTCGTCCCGGCTGCGATGATTCGTTCAGCAGATGCTCATAACACTCGAACACCGGCTGACACATCATCACCATACCCGGCCCACCGCCATACGGCTTGTCGTCCACCTGACGGTAACGACCGATAGCAAAATCCCTGATATTCGAAAGAACAATCTCAACCAGGCCCGATTCCTGAGCCCGCTTGAGGATCGAGTAGTTCAACGGTGAGGTGAACATATCGGGAAACAATGTCAACACATCGATCCGCATGGTCCTGCACCTTCTTCGCCCTACCCGCAGTTACTTCTTCTCTTCCGACGGAAGATGTCCGGCAACGATTTTTTCGGCTTTGGTGAAGGGCTTGCCTTGCTTGCGGGCAAGGATTCGCGCCTTGATATGCCGCTTTTCTTTTTCTTCCATATATTTGCAGGTTAAACCAAGCCGCTTGAGGATCGGGATTACTCCATCCGAAGGGATCGCTCCCTTTTCCAACCATGCCTGTGTCTTATGCAAATCCAGCACAACCTGCTTGCCGGTATCCTTTTCCAACGGATCATAATGTCCCAATTTTTCCAGGATGCGTCCATCCCGTGGCGTGCGGGCGTCCACTGCATTGATGCGGAAAAACGGGCGATGTCGCCGGCCCAGTCGCGCCAATCGAATTCGTACTGCCATATCATTTCCTTTCGAAAGATTTATTATGAAGATTCGCGTCCCTACCATTCGGATCGCGAAACACGTTTACCGTACATTCCCTTACATAGGGATAATTATTGTTTTTCCCTCCTGGCTTTTGATTCCTCATCCTCTAATTTGCCGCCGTTGCGACAGGCCAGGACGTAGCCATTGATAAAAATCGCAAACAATGCCGGATCCACTCGGGCATCATCGGCGATCCGTCTCACCTGCTCATCCGTCAGTTCCACCGCTTGATTTTTCTCCGAGGGGGTCATAATCGCCACAGCACGACTGAGCTGATCGATTTCCGCCTTACTCGGCGCCTTGAGCATCGACAAATCAGACCAGCCTTTGTGATCGGCAAACTGCGTCCGCATTCGGGAGCCGAACTCGTCGTTGGTAAAAGTCGCTACCTGCTCCAGATACGCTGCCAGTGAGATGGATTTATCTATCGCCGTTTTTTGCCTCCTTTTCTGCGAGGTACCCGCTTTCGTTTAGAACGTTGTTTAACCTTAGGCACACGCCCCCCCGCCATCGCGCCGAACAGGTCCATCTTGCCGCTCAACATGCTCTTTAGACCACCCATCCCTCCGCCGCTGAGTGATTTCATCATATCCCGACTGCGGCGAAACGTCTTGATCAGGCTCGCCACATCCTGCACATCCCTTCCACATCCTCGGGCGATCCTGCGACGTCGGGAAGAATCAATAATATCCGGATCCTGCCGTTCTTCGGTCGTCATGGAATGGACGATGCCCTTCATCTGATCCAGCTCACGCTCGTCGACCTGTAAATCCTTCAATTGCGATCCCACACCCGGCAACAGTTTGAGCATGCTGGCCATGCCGCCCATCTTTCTGACGGCATCCATCTGCTTGAGAAAGTCATCGAAGCCGAAGGTTCCCTTGGCCATCTTGGCCTGCATCTTGGCGGCTTCGTCGGCGTCAAACTGCTCCTGGGCCTTTTCCACCAAGGTTACTACATCGCCCATGCCCAGAATACGACTGGCCATCCGGTCCGGATGAAATTCTTCGAGCTTATCGAGCTTTTCCCCTACCCCGATAAACTTAATAGGCTTGCCGGTTACGGCTTTGACGCTTAATGCAGCACCACCCCGGGCATCGCCGTCGAGCTTGGTCAGAATCACTCCATCCAGCTCCAGCCGCTCATTGAATTCTTTAGCACTGTTGACGGCATCCTGACCGGTCATCGCATCACAGACCAGGTAGATCTGCTGCGGAGTAACCGCCTTGGCAACATCGGCGATTTCGCTCATCATCTCTTCGTCGATATGCAGCCGACCGGCCGTATCCAGAACGACCACGTCATGGCCGTTTGACTTGGCAAATTTGATCCCGTCCCTGGCAACCTTTACGGCATCTTTGATTCGGTCGCTGTAGACCGGGATGTTGAGCTGTTCACCCAGTGTGATCAACTGATCGATAGCCGCCGGACGTTGCAAATCGTCGGCAATCATCAGTGGCTTACGTCCCTTGCTGATAAGATATTTTCCCAGTTTGGCCGCCGTTGTGGTTTTACCGCTACCCTGTAGGCCCGCCAGCATAACGACTGTCGGTCCCGGTGAGACGAAATAAATCCGTGTATCGACCGGCCCCATCAGCCGAACAAGCTCGTCGTGGACGATTTTGACCATCACCTGCCCCGGATGCAGGCTTTTAATAACCTCGGCGCCCTTGGCCGCTTCCAGGCAGTCTTTCGTGAACTGTTTGACAACATGGTAGTTCACATCCGCTTCCAGCAGGGCCTTGCGGACCTCGCGCATCGCGTCCGAAACGTTTGCCTCGGTGATTCGGCCCCGACCCGAAAGGGAACGGAAAATCCCATTAAACTTGTCTGTTAATGCGTCAAACAATCTCTAACTTCCATAAATACAAACACTTACAGTCATTCCCAACGATGTCCGGCCCATATGGGCCGTACATTATCTGCTCTGCTTCCTCTGAAACAGCGCAGGGACTTCCTGCGGAAAACCTAAGAGTGTACCGAATCTAATCCCTTGTTTCAACACTAAAAACCAAGAAAAACCGCCCCTGCCTCATCTCCGACAAGATCAAATTCCGCTGCAATAAGAATGGAAGAGAAGTTGACCACCCGCCAACATATATGCTATAGTGGAATTATCAATACCGCCAACCCAGATGGAACTATAGGGTAGCAGCGGATGGGGAAATTTTGGTTTTCATTTTTTGGAGGAAAGTAACATGAAGGTATCACACGGAAAAATCCTGAGTCTATCATTTCTTTGCCTGCTCGTTCTTGCCGGCAGCTTTTGTCATGCCCAGCCTCGACAAAGGGGCGTGTATGGTGACTGGGAGATAAAACAGACCTTCAATGATCGCGAGTTTGTCTCCATTCTATCATTCGGACGGGACCAGGAACGCAACATAACCGCCCAATGGATCAGCCTGTTTGGGGTCAATGATCTGCAGGATGTTACACTGGAGGAAAATGAGTTGAGCTTTACGCAGGTCATGCGTTTCGGTGACCAGGAACGCACAAGCAAATTCAAAGGAACTTTCGACCTGGAAAAGGGTGTTCTCACCGGCACACTGACCAGTGAAAACGGGGAAAGGTCCATAGAAGGAAAACGGATGCAACGTGTCCCGTCCATCGTTGGCACATGGAACCTGACGTTGACCATGGGAGAGCGGGAATTCCCGTCCGTACTGGTCGTCTCCACTGACAAGGAAGGCCAGATTCAAGCCAAGTGGGAAAGCCGATGGGGTGAAAGTACAATCAGTGATCTGCAATATGAAAATCGAACCCTGACCTTCAAACGCACCAGCACTTTCAACGATCAACAGCGAGAATCGACCTTTGAGGGTACAGTTGGTCGAGAAGGACTTGAAGGTACACTCAAATCAGAGCGAGGTGAGATCACGGTCAAGGGCGTTCGTGAAGGTGCCGACCTGATCGGCCAGTGGGATCTCGTGATGACCTCCGAACAAGGTGAACGTAAACAACGCCTGGTTGTATACCCGGACCTCAGCGGCCGTTATGGCGCCATGCCCGTCAAGCTCAAACTCGAAGACGGTCAGCTCAGTTTCGTTGTCAAGATGCAGTTCGGCGATCGTGAGTTCGAGATGAACTTTGCCGGCAAGCTCGAAGAAGGCAAACTGGTCGGCGAATTTAAGACCTCAATGGGTACAAGTAAATTTGTCGGTACAAGACGACAGTTCATGCGCAGGCCACGCCCGCAACAAGAACAATAAGTACTCCGAAGAATTTGAAAGTGCGTCGGCCAGTCAAATCCGGCGCACTTTTTTTCTTCATCAAGAATCACTTCTGTTTCTCATAAAAGCGTTGTTTGTGCTGTTCGGCCAGATATTGGAGTCTTTTGGAAATCTCGGGATATGTGTTGATCACGTTGGTCGTCTCGTACGGGTCATTTTTCATATCGAACAGACTCAAACCAATACTCTCCTGTCGATACGGCCCGGGTAGACCGTCTTTACCCGGCGACATAAGTGTGCGGTACTTGTGGGGTAAGTGCAGTTTCCATCGTCCATCTCCACTGATGATGCCTTCAAATGTACCGCCCGTACTGAATGGGTAGTACTCGTGCGGATTTGTCGCTCCTTCCTTGCCGATGATCAGGTCCCAAACATTTTTACCATCGATTGGATTGTCCGGAAGTGAGGCACCGGCCAGAGCAGCAAACGTAGGCAGGATGTCCAGCGTACAGAAGGCCCGATCCGACCGGCTTTTTGCTTTGATCTGCGGAGGATATTTGATAATACATGCGCTGCGTGTCCCGCCGTCAAAGCTGGTACCTTTAGCCTCGCGAAACGGCGTTACACCGGCGTGATTGCCATAAGAAATCCACGGTCCATTGTCGGAACTGAATAGTACAACCGTGTTATCCTCGACACCGCTTTCCTTAAGCGTCTTATTGATCTGTCCGACCGACCAGTCAACCTCCATCATCACATCGCCATAAAGCCCGGCACCGGATTTACCTTGAAACTTATCACTGACGAACAGCGGCACATGCGGCATGGAATGCGGCACATACAAAAGGAAGGGTTTGTCTGCATTGCGATGGATAAAATCCACCGCATGTTCGGTATACCATGTAGTCAGCATTCGCTGATGTTCTTTAGTGACCGGCTCAATTGTAATTTTCCCATTGTCCCAGTATTGCAGCGGCCACTGACTCCAATATTTCGGATTACCCGGATGGTGCTTCCACATATCATTGGAATACATCAAGCCGCACGATTCATCAAAACCCCTCGCCGGTGGACGTGTCTCGGGCTGATCACCCAGATGCCATTTGCCGAATACTGCCGTCCGATACCCTCGTTTTTGTAGTACCTGTCCCATCGTGGCAAATCTGGGATCGAGCCCCCGCGCGCGTGGTGGATGGGCTCCGAAGACCTTGGTCCGGCCCGGATAACACCCGGTCATCAATGCCGACCGTGAAGCCGAACATACCGCCTGCGGGACATAAAAATTATCAAACCGGCAGCCTTCGGATGCAAGTTGTTCAACATTCGGCGTTTTGTATTTCGGTTCGCCAAACGGTCGAAAATCGCCCCATCCCGAATCATCCAGGAAAATGATCACAAAATTAGGGGAGCGCTTTCCTTTTTGCCCTGCAAAAAGATATGGCAAATGCCAGGCGGCCATTGATGTCGCTATCCCTGCCAGAAATTGCCTTCGTGTGATTGTGGTTCCCACCATGCCTCCTTTCCTGTTCCTGTAAGAAAATTTTGCATTTTTTTATGACTAATGTGTTTATTATAGAGAAATCAACCATGTACTGGAAAGGGAAAATCATGATGGCCATCTATGAACACACTCAAAGAGGTGGTTGGGCATTCTGGGCGGTTGTAGCAGCAACGGTCTCTATAGCCGTAATGTTTACTTCATTGTTGGCCACGACATCCTCCGGAGATCAGGATGAGGTGGTTGTTTACTGGATTTTACTGGGAATCGAAATATTTTCTGTCGTTCTCTTGGGAGCTGCTGCCACTATGATGCATTCCCTGACCGTACGTGTCGACGATAGGCAAATTCTGGTTCGCTTCGGCGGCGGTGTTTGGCGAAAACGGTTTGATCTGCTTGAAATCGTTTCAGCCCGGCCGGTTCGCAATCACTGGTTGTATGGCTGGGGCGTCCACTGGGGCAGTTTCGGTTGGCTCTACAACATCGCCGGTTTTGACGCTGTTGAGCTGACATTTCGCAATGGAAAACATGCCCGTATCGGCACTGATGAGCCGGATGAACTGACCTGGGCAATTCAATCACAAATCAAGCGGAATAACTGACATGTTTTCTACTGATCATTAATCGAAATCCACGGGCAAAATCGGATCACGATAATACTCGAACATGCGATGGATCTGCTCGGGCAATGTCCGGCTGATACTCAATTCCGGGATATTGTCTTCTGCAAAGAAATCGACATCGAGGGTCTCATGACTTGTTTGAGGCCCGCCACCGATGATCTCGCACAGAATAAAAATCTTATAGATATGGAAAGGCATCAGCGGCCGATGGGCGTGCTTACTGCGATCATATACAGCCAGCAATCGAGTAGCCCGGACTTCAAATCCCGATTCCTCCCAGACTTCGCGAACAACCGCTTCGGTGGGAGACTGACACGGATCGGCCCATCCCCCCGGTAATGTCCATCCATTATCCACGGCTTCCTTGACCAGCAGAATCTTATCGTCCCGGAATACGACGCCCCGCACATCCACCTTTGGTGTCGCATATCCGTTTTCCCCGGCATATAGAGAAAGCAGCTCACGGCTCCGGATTCCTGTCCCTGCTGAAATCATCTCTGTCGCGATCTGTCGGACTTTCTCATACCGCTCCCGCTCATAATGACTCTCAGTGTAAGTTAATCCGTTCTGGGCGATCGCCGCCAGTTCTTTGGCCCACCGCATCCATTCTGGTTCCATGTGTCGCTGTTCCTTTCAAGTATTTTCTGTGCCCAGATCGTACATGGAATCAGAAATGAGTCAAGAACCGACCGATCAGACAATTTCATTCGTAAAGTATTGCGGCCCATATCGTAAAAATAAACGCAAAAAAGAGGACACCTTTCTATAAGGTCGTCCTCGATTATCGTCTCTCCGCATTTTAGATTAAACAGACATCATCGCGGGCCCCCCGCCTGCCTCAACTGTCGGTGGAGTCGAATCACCTCCCGTTTCCATCTCCTCCATTTCGTGTTCTTTCTCGTGTTGTTCGTACTCTTCAATTTGGACGTCTTCGTCTTCCTTGTCTATCCTCAAATCATTCTTGAATTTCTGGAGCAACTCTTCCATCCTTTCTTCTTGTTTTTGATTCATCTGTTCGAGTTGCTCACGCAATTGCTCAATCTGTTCCTGTAAATGCTGCAGAGAAGGTGCATTAAGCGGAATTCTGACATCAGGTTGCGGCGGAACTACCCAACGATGCAGCTTTTCCTGCATCTGCTCTTGATGGCGTAGAAGATCGTCCAAAGCATCAATCCGCGGTGTTAATTTAAAGTTCCGCAGTATTTGCTGGTCATTTTCCTTGGCAGTTTTCTTCACAATATCAGCTACCCGATCACGGTATTCTTCGGGCAGTTTATCTATATTGCCCACCGTCGTCGTAAAGGTCGTGCCCTCCGTTTTCACTGTGACTTGTGAATCTTCACTGCGAGGATTTCCTTCAATCGTCACATCCAGGCTGCCTTGATCATCTACATGATGATACGTTCGGATTTCCTTGAAAAATTTATGGACATCAGTGTCGATATTGGGCAGTTGCTCAAATGGAATCTCCATCCAGTTCTGCTCTCCGGGAGGTAATCGAAAGATTCGGCCGGGTTGCCAGGCGTCCACTTCCGATTCGAAGGGATACTTCCATTCCACCTGGTCCTGTGCCTTTCCCAATTCCAGAGTAACTGTTTTTTTCTCTCCCAGATGAATGATCTGAAGAGTTACTTCCTGTCCCACTTCGAACTTGCGAATGGCATCGACGAATGGTTCCATTTCCCGAACAGGATCATCCTGGAACTGGATAATAATATCATCCCGTTCCAGACCGGCGTGATCGGCTGGACTGTCTACTGCTACGTTTAAAATCCGCAATCCACTGCCCGGCTCCAGACGCAGGTGTTTAGAAAGCAATTCGGGCAGCGGCGCCGGATCAAGCTGTACCCCAATACGGGGCTGATCTTTCTGTGTCATTTGAACATACCGAACCGTTGCAGGTGGATATTGAACCCTGGAAGTCATATGAACGGTTTCAGATTGTGATGGAGTGATCACCTCTATTCCATACGCTAAGCAAGGTAGAAATACTATCAACAATGAGTATAAAATCCGTGCTTTCATGACTGTATCCTTTCAAAATACGTTTTTCAAAAACAGTCAGGCCTGATTCAAGAAAGACGACCACCGACTCTGTGGTATAAAACTTACAACCCACAATTGATCAAATTAGGTTTTTCACGATAACGATATCCTTCGACTACCCATTCATTGCCGGAGCTGTCGGTAAAGTTATACCAGTCCACCCGACGCGTTACCGGCTGGACCGAAGACGTTTCCCACGCAGGTAATCCATCCGTTTGTCCCATGATCTCAGTAGGATTCGCATCCGCTATCGTCTGAATAGTATCCACACTGAGGGGCTCTTCCTGAACACGTTCCAGAACAAAATGAACTCCCAATCCAAGGAGTAAACCAGCGGCCATGCCGGTGACAAACCGCATCCGCTGCAAAAACCGAATAGCTCTTTCCCCTATCGAATACTTGCTCTGAATCCACGCCCGATCAAAAATCTCTTCCGCACTTCTCCCTGTAGACAGTTGCACATCAGCAGCCTGTTGCATCTTTTGATGAAGCCGTTGTAACTGTTCGAAAAGGCGACCTGCCGATTCGTCACAGGCAAGCTGCTCATCCAACATCTTTTTTTCCGCCGGGGTGATTTCCCCATCCAGAAATTTTCCAATCAAAACTTCCAGCAATTCCTGACTCATGTTCTTGGTACCCTTATCACTTCTTTTCCCAGCATCATATCCTGTACCATCCGGCGCGCCCGCACCAAACGAACCTGTAGGGTTGTGACGGGAATCTCCAGAAGCTGGGCGATGTCGTTGTAACTCATATTTCCCATCAACTGCAACAGTAGAGCTTGGCGATATTTTTCCGGCAGCCTGTCAATGGCTTCGGTCAACCGTCGCTGCTGCTCGGCTCGCTCAGTTTCCTCGAAAGCCTTTTGATCGGATTGTCGGACAAACTGATCCGGTTCCAACCGGATCGGCTGACGTTTTTTCTTTCGCTGAAAACTGATCGCTTCATTGCGGGCCAGACTCACAAGCCAAGGTCGGAATCGCTCGGGCTCACGCAAGGTTTCGATCTTCCCGATTACACGGACGCAGATATTTTGAAGTACGTCGTCAACATCATTACAGTCCGATAAAATCGAACGCACTAATCCCTTCATCCAACCCCAGTTACGCAGCAACAATGTCTTAAGGGCACTGCGGTCTCCCCGCTGAGCCCCACAAACCAGTGCTGATTCATTTAGAACATTGGGCTGATTCATTTCTTGACTCTATTCTGACAGAATAGACGCCGATGTCAGTGGTATTCTTACACAAAATGACTGATTTTTACTCCGATATGATTTCGAGCAAAAAACATACCGGTTGGTCGATAATTAAGAAACAACAAGCCTTTTCTCAAATAACCTAAAGGTATACGAATACAGATTTTACATTGTTCGGAAGAGGTTGTCAGGTTCGTAGCGTTTGAACTTGTACACGCAGGTCTTAACCGGTACAATGCCCCCCAACGAACTTCTATACTATGGAATGATTGATTATGCTATTACCGATACGAACCAGCATTCAGCCGCGGCGAACACCGTATGCCAATTACGTACTGATCGCCCTAAACATCCTCGTTTTCCTGGTTTCCTACTGGCCGCATCGTGTAGGTCTACGTCCTGGAATGACGTATACTGAGCCCCTGCGGGACTGGGCACAACAGCTTATGCTGCATCCGGCCAATGCCTATCTATGGCAGTTTGTCACCTATGCCTTTCTTCACGGTAGTCTGATGCATATCCTGGGAAACATGTATTTCCTCTATCTATTCGGTAACAATGTCAATGATAAACTGGGGAATATAGGTTATGTATGCCTGTATCTAGCCGGGGGGGTTTTTTCCGGCATCGGGCATATGCTGTTTAATCACGTAGCGCCCGTCCTGGGCGCCAGTGGTGCTGTTGCCACAGTTACCGGGGCCTATCTGGTATTATTTCCCAGGACGTTAATTACAATTGTCTACTGGTTTTACATCATCGGAACTCTGGAATTGTCAGCACTCTATTTCATCGCTTTCAAATTAATTGTCTGGGATAATATCTTCGAGCCTAACTTTGCCCGGCAAGCGGTTGCCTACGAAGCCCATCTGGCAGGATACGCCTATGGAATCGCTGCCTCGTTCCTTCTATTGGCTTTTGGCCTGATCAATCGTAGTTATACCGATCTATGGTATATGATCCGTCAATGGAATCGGCGCCGCAGGTTTCGGGATTCGGTTTCGGATGGTTACGATCCATTTTCCGGTAAAAAAGTGGCTAAACATGTCTCGGCCAGGATTACGACCTCACCGGAACAACAAGCTATAAATGATCAAATCCTTCGTATCCGTGGCGAAATCGTCAATTTAATCAATGATCGCAATCTCACCTCTGCCGCCGAGAAATACGTCGATTTAACCGAATTGGATCCCAGTCAAGTGCTCCCCCAGCAGTATCAGCTCGACATAGCCAATCAACTCATGTCTACAAGCCGCTGGGCAGAATCCGCCCATGCCTACGAGGCGTTTTTAAACCAGTATCCAAGGTATTCCCATATAGAACAGATTCATCTGATGCTCGGAATTCTTTACTGCCGATATCTAGATAAGCCCGATGAGGCAAACAAGTATTTGAAACTGGCTCGTACCGAACTGACGGATCCGGGACAAATCCGTATGTGCCAGGAGGAACTGGATCGACTCAAACAATGAGATCGATTGTGTAAAAGCATTTGACAATCGTTAGAGCTGATGATAATTTACTATGTTAAGGATAACAGGTCTTGTCACATTTCGAACGGAAAAGAAGGACCTTTTTGGGAGATGCCAAAATGACTTCACGAAACAATATACTCATTATTGTACTGGTATGGATCGCCTCGTGCGGCTGGGCTCAGAATGATACTCTCGTGAAAACCGGTCAGGATCAGGAAAAAACACCTCAGATGCCTTATATCGCCGAGGTTACTGGTCAGGATATCTACGTTCGTTCCGGGGCAGGCACAGCTTACTATTTCACTACAAAACTCAATGCCCCCACAAGGGTTACAGTAGTTGATCATAAATTTAGCTGGGCCGTGATTCTCCCCCCCGAAGGAAGCTTTTCATGGATTTACAAAAACTACGTCAAATTGGATCCTTCCAATCCCAAAATCGGGACCGTGACCGGTGATAACGTACGTATCTGGGCGGGCGCCGAAAAGATTGCACCGGCTAATTCTTCCTCTATGCAGGCTAAATTGAATACCGGCGATTTTGTACAGTTGATTGATCCGGCGGACGCCGAAGGTGATTATTATAAAATCCAGCCGCCTATCAGTGCTCGTTTGTACATCAGCAGGGAATACCTTAAATACATCGGACCGATCAAGGCCGAACCCGTGGTTCTGCCGCCTCGGCCCGGCACGGAAAAAACTGACTCCTCAACTCCTGTAACAACAGAGAAAACCACTCCACCCAAAGTAGATGTAACACAGCCCGAAAAAACAGACTCGTCGATACCCCCAAAAACCGAGGACACTCCAACTGCAACGGAAACCGTAACCAACGGAGAACAAACGACTCCAGTTCCGGAAATTGGTGATCTGGCCCTGGCAAAAAAACTCGCTGTTCAATGCACGGAAATCGGCGAACAAATAACCAAGGAACTGGAAAAGCCCCTTGCCGAACAGGATTATACCACATTCAAGGAAGCGCTTACGGAGATTGCCAATAATCCCAACGCCGGTGCCGCCAAAACATATGCGGATTTCTATCTTCAACGAATCGCTGCATATGAATTAGTGAAGAAGACCAGTGACGACCTTACGAACATCGAAAACGAGCTGAAGAAAGCCAGACAAAAGATTCAACAGGAATTTCAGTCAAAACTGCAGGAAGTACCGGATCGAGGCAAATTCATTCTGCAGGGTACGATCAGGCCTTCAAGCATCTATACCGCCAAGACAGGCCAAAAACGATACACGATCACAAACGATGCGGGCAGAATCATCGCCTATGCGGTACCGGCAGATCGCCTCGTGGAACTGTCTTTAACCAATTTGATCGGACAAAAGGTCGGGTTGGTGGGTACGATTGTTCAAGATCCGAACAATCCCGTAACCCTGATCCAGTTCACACAGGTTGAACCTGTGCCCATCAAAACGGAAAGTACAGCCACAAAGAAATAAGCAGCCTTTCTCAACGAAATCGAAAAAATAACCATCGCCAAACCTCGATTGGGTAGTGGTTTTTTATTTTCCGTCTTTGAATATATACAAAGGACGTGACATGGCGGGTAGTGCATCGGTCGCAATTTTGGGATCGTCGATATTTCCTTGCACTTCCACTTTCACCATAGCGCTTCCCAACGCCGCCGCCAGAGATTCAAGGAAAGAAGGCCCTTCCGGAGTCGTCCGACCGGCTCTGAACGTCAGATGTACATCCAGATTTTCCAGATCCAGCCGGCCGGTGCCTTCCAGCACAAGCGATCGCCCCATCATGGTTACACGTTCGAAAATCACCTCATTACCTTGAAGATATGCATCCGCTGTAACGGTATGGAACATATAATCGGTAGGCTCACTCATCTGCAGTGCGGTCAATACTTTTCCCAGCATGGAACGGCGCGCCACTTCGACATCCACCACTCCCGCGCTAAGCCGACCCACAAGTGAATCTTCCGATCCTAACACACCTCGAACCTGCAACGCCCCGCTGGCCCAGCCGGGTCGCTGTGGACTGGTCTGGCCGCTGGTCACCATCTGTTCGGTTGCCAGTCCACGAAAGGCAACCTCATCAAATAAAACATCCAAAGCATAAGCCATCCCTTCTCTTGTCGGCCGATGCACCGTCATATCTCCCAGAACCTTCCCTTCATAACACCGCGCACCAAAATTCCGACTGATAAATGTACCGTCATTCGGATCATATACAACATCCGCCCGCAGCCGGGTTACCTCTCGCCCTTTGATCCTCAATGTGGAGGCTTCCACAATGCCAGCCGCAGCAAACAGACCTTGCCCTATGACATAACGACCGGTTCCGGAGGAACGGCCATAAAGGTTGGTAACGACCTGACTGCGGCCGATACCGCAATCATGAAATCGGACCTCTCCCCCAAAATCCACCTGACCAGGATCGTCCGGGCCATATTCATACACGGCATGATCGATCCGAACCTCCAGAGTTCCATTCGGCTCAAGGCCAAGAACAAATTGCCGGGCCGCACCAGTCAATGCATCGGCAAGCTCCGGGGTAATCACCATCTCCGGGATCGTTATGTTTTCCAAAGTAACACGCCTATCGACAACCGTAAGTTGACCAGTAAGGTTCTCGACCGGGTAAGGGAATTGTTCATAGGTAAAACCATTCCCCAGACACTCCACAACCACACGATTGTCATGACAGGCATCTTGCGGAGCATTTCGATTCAACTGCGCATCAATATTCACATGGCCGGTCGGATGAACCTGTTCGATTACTTTGGCAGTTTTTTCAGGTAGTGAGCCAAGCCATTGTTCTTTCAGTTCCAGTTGCTGGGCATTAATCTGTAAACAAAAACCGGTCTGGTCGCGACGATCATTAATCGGCCAGACATACCCTGATACCTGTACCGTCCCCTCTCCGTTTCGACCTTTCATTTCTTCCAAGATCACGACATCCGGGGTTATCTGAGCCCTGGCATATACATGGATCAAAGGCAGAGGGAACTTTTCATACACCAGCGATGCATCATTAATGGTTGCCCAGGCAATATACTCAACCGGACGGCGGCCGACCTCATTCGGAAATATCTTGATCCGCACATTTGTTTTGGCATCAACCTGAAAACTTTCATAGAACTCACGTTGCCGGGTCGGCAGGGCCGCTTTCAGAGTGTCATCGATGGGGATGTTGTTGGCGTCAATGACAATATTAAATCGGGGATTTTCGGATTTGATCTCAGTTACTGCTCCATTGAGATGAATGGCTCGGTCTTCTTTCCGGGAGACAACATCCCTTAATTCAACGCGGTTTGGGTCCAGTATCAGCAAACCGGTCAAATGGGTCAACGGATACGGGAAGTGCTGAAACACAGCATCGACATCGAGCAGTTCCACGTCCACTTTGCCATAAGCATCTTCACCCGGCATCTGCTGTAAACAATAATCGATCCTGGCGCGTCCTGTCGGAGAAAAGATATACCACAGACTTTTCTGCCGGTCGTTGAGAGCCTTATACAGGTCTTCATCCAATCGCATATTTTCACTGACCATTCGGAGTTGACGTTCCATACCATCGCTCGTTTTTCGCGAGTGGCCTTCAATCAGCACCTCCACCTCACCATGCCGTCCCCTCAGATTGGTCAGATTCAGGCTGTTCTCGGTTACTTCCAACAAACCGGTAATGTGTTCAAGTGGATAAGGAAATCTTGTATTCCGAACGGTCATATCGCGACATCGGACCAATCCTGTCAGCCTGCCGGCCGCCGGATTATCCAATCGCCCCTTTAAGGAAAGTTCTATGTCGCCACGACCTTCCGGCTGATACTGATTCATCAATTCCT
Organism: Sedimentisphaerales bacterium; assembly: GCA_016926155.1. Lineage (GTDB taxonomy): Bacteria > Planctomycetota > Phycisphaerae > Sedimentisphaerales > Anaerohalosphaeraceae > JAFGGE01. The sequence goes on along the minus strand of JAFGPC010000090.1, from coordinate 20,905 downwards.
TGACCTTTGTAAAAGGAGCAAGGATGTCATCGTTATATGCCAGGACATTATGCCCTTTGCCTCGAACCAGGTACCAGTCAATTACCTCCAGATCCAGTTCAAACTCACCTTCATTACGAAAATCACGTACCACACCAGTTAATGAAACATATCCGCTTGCTCCTGCCGTAAAATCAAGCTTGTCGATGGAAAATTCCTCTTTCGTATAAGAAACCTGCAAGTTCAGATTTCGCATGTCCCAACTATTTCCATAGATGGGGGTGTTACCCATCAAGACCTGTCCGCTAACGGTAATTTTCCCCTCGGGGCCGGCTTGCCAGATGCCTCTAAGCTCACTTCCCACATATCCCAGGGAATTGTCTGTGCTGAGATAGAAACTGTATGTGTTTTCGACATGATGAACCTGTGAGAACATCCCGCGGATACCGGCAATCGCCAGAGGACGGACTACGTTGTTGCGAACCACCTGCAGTTTCAGCACACCATTTTCCGCATTGACAATGGGAAGTGGCGCCCGAGAAGAGGAACGTGTAATATCCAAATCCGCAAGATTCCACTCTCGAGCATCGGCATTATATTGGGCGCTAACCTCAAACTGTCGCAGCGTCACATACTTCAGTCGGGGTCGGAGTCGCAGGACACTCCAGAAGGAAAATCTCCCCTCCACCTCATCGGCTTTAAGAATCTCTCCGCCATAATGTTCGTCCTGCTGAGAGCGAAGGGTCAGATTATGAATGCGCGCCACGGCATTGCTGGAAAATTCCAAATTCCCAATCGTAACCTGTGCACCGGTCAGTCCGCGAATCTGACGTTCAGCGATGGGAAGCAGGATACGATATCCTACCTCGCGATAGAGCACCCAGCAAAGGAACCCCAAAATACCTATCCACATCAAACGCCGTAGAAACCGCCGACGGACTAGACGCCTCAACCTTGTTCTGGTTCGCTTGTTCGACATACTCATTATGTCAGGATTTCATTCTATAATGCCTTATCGGCAATATCCCTTCGATAAGTTGCCCCCTCAAACGAAATCTTTTCTACTCCCTCATAGGCTTTTGCTTTGGCGTCGGTAATCGTAGCCCCAACACCTGTAACACCAAGTACACGCCCGCCGGATGTTACTAGTCGGCCTTCTTTTTCGGACGTACCGGCGTGAAATACGGTTACTCCCTCAATCGCCTCGGCCTTGTCGATTCCGGAGATAACCTTACCTTTCTCATATGCGTCCGGATACCCGCCTGAGGCCATGACCACACAGACCGCCGCTTTCTCATCCCAGGATAAGTCCACTTCATCAAGACGACCGTCACAGACCGCCAGGAGGATCTCCAGTAGATCGCCCTGGAGTCGTATCAGGATCGGCTGGGTTTCCGGATCGCCAAATCGAACATTATACTCCAGTACCCTTGGACCGCCCTGCGTCATCATCAGGCCGGCATAAAGCACTCCTTTATAGGGTGTACCGTTGCGGTTCATTCCATCAACCGTGGGGACAAGAATCTCTTTGATAATATGGTCCATCAGCTTGTCCGTCACGATTGGTGCCGGGCAATAAGCACCCATCCCACCAGTATTGGCTCCGGTGTCTCCGTCTCCGACTGGTTTGTGGTCCTGGGACGGCTCCATGACATAAATGCTTCGCCCATCGACAAACGCCAGGATCGAGGCCTCCTGCCCAAGCAGCTTGTCTTCGACCAGGATTTGTGCCCCGGCTTCGCCGAAAATACGGTCGCACATGATTTTCTCAGCCGCCAGGATTCCATCCGATGGATCATTACATACAAAGACGCCTTTTCCCTTGGCCAAGCCGACCGCCTTAATGACAACGGCCTCATCCCGGCTGGCGATGTAGGCCTTGGCATCCTCAAATGTATCGAAAGTGCGACTTTCGGCAGTCGGTACGGAATTGGCTCGCATAATCTGCTTGGCAAAGGCCTTATCGGCCTCAAGCTGGGCGGCTGCCTGATTGGGCCCGAATGCCTTGATCCCGGCCGCCTCAAACGCATCGACAATTCCTCCGGCCAACGGATCTTCCGGCCCGATAACAACAAGTCCGATATCACGCTGCCGGGCAAAATCGACAAGAGCCTGGGTATCATTGACATCGATGGGAATATTTTTACCGCAGCGGGCGGTTCCGGGATTTCCCGGGGCGGTGTACAATTGCCCTAAGTCCTTTGATTGGCGTAGTTTCCATGCAATGGCGTGTTCACGACCACCGCTTCCGATAAGTAGTACGTTCATGGAAAACCTCACTGATTCTTATTTTTCACTGTTTTTGTTGCATTATGATGCATTATCTTGAAGCGGAAGGCAAATCAAAATCCTTATTTGACCGACATATCAACGTTTCGAAGACTTTAAGAGAGGTTTTGGGAATGAATTATAGGTATATATCAGGATATGAAAAAGGCATTTACACTTATTGAGCTTTTGATCGTCGTCTCGATCATCGGGATCCTGGCGGCCATAGTGATTCCCGAATTTCAGAATCACTCGCAACAGGCCGCCGAGGCTGCCGCCAAAGACAACCTGCGCATTATGCGCGAAGCCATTGAACGGTATACCGTCCAGCATAACGGATTGGCGCCTGGTTATTTTGGTGGAGCAATCGTCGATCCTCAATCACTTCTTATTACACAACTAACCGCCTATACCAGTATTACTGGAAATTCTGCCGGAGTGAAATCAGCCGAACACTACTTAGGCCCTTATCTGACAGCTATACCTAAGAATAGCTTTAACGGAAATAATGCCATCGTAATACTCAGCGATGTTGGAACATTTCCCGATCCCATGCCCGGAGATGACGGCTGGTATTATAAGCCTGCCACTCGACAACTCCGTATTGATTATCCCGGTACCGACAGCCATAACAACCCCTATTCGGAATACTGAGACGAGCCAGTCATATCATTTTTCGTCTTCAGCTCGTGTAAAACGCAGTTTGCATACAAAGGCGTTATCGGGATCATGGGTAACCTGTTTTTTCTGCGGTGAAAGCATCCAATAATCCGGGAAGCTGTACCAATCAGCACTCCAGCCCTGTCCATCCGGGTCGATTTTGCCTACAAACAGGTCTCGCATTTTACCCTCCATAGACACTCCTTGCATCTCCAGACGAAAATCATCCACAGTTATTTCGATGACCAGTTCGCGTGTTGCCGGTGAATACTCCAAGCGCCAACGCCCACAGTCATAGTAGCTGGTTCCCCCTTGTTTTAATGGAATCGTTGTACGATGCATAGGCCTGTAAAGATTGCCCCCGAAATTGTGAATCAGTTCTGTAATAGAACCGTCAGGAGCAAAGACGATCTGCCAACGATGTTTGTCGGCTTTCCATCGTCCCGCCAGAGAAGCCGGAAAAGACCCCTCTTCTTCGATAATCACATCCATCCGATCGATGGTGCTGGTCGGATCGGAAGATTTCTGGTCATCCTGGCAACCGACCAGGGTCAAAAACAGTCCGGTACAAAACACATAAAATATCGTTCTCATAAGACACTGCTCCTGATTCAAAAATCCTCTGTTTGGTTTATCTTAGTGTCTTTGCGGCGGATTTACAACGGTAAAACCGTAGCCGATATTTTCTGCCTTTTCTCCATGCAGAGGTCATTGATGACCATCAAAAGCGATCAGATACGCGAGGGTTTTCGATGCCGCAACACAGCCAATCCGCCCAGAGCAAGTATCGCCATTGTCGCCGGCTCAGGAATAAAATATCGAAGCAGTTCACCATCGGGCTGTGAGTAGTGATCATAGAAGAGGGAAGTAATAACAAGCCAACCTTGCCCTTCGCCTGTCCAGCATAAGCCGTTTACCATCGGCCCGGTCTTAGGATCACCGAAAATATTAGACTGTGTCAATTCCGCATATAAACCATCCGCGGACACATTCTGAATCTTGCCGGGAAGATCAAATTGAGTGGGAAATTCAACATGACTAAGATCCAAAGACAGCGAATCCAGATCGGCACCCGTATCTTCCTGGATTTCTACCGTCAGGAAAAATTTGAAAACGTTTGTCCCTTCCACCGCTACTTCATTCCCTTCAACAAAACAGATTAATTCGGCGCCCACCGGAACCACTAAACTTAGCATGAATAAAGGTATAATCTGTTTTTTCATCTCTCCCTCCTTTGAGATTTAAAAAATACCCTTTTTTCGACGAATCAAAAGCCCGCCCAGCCCCAGCAATACGAACGTAGCCGGTTCCGGGATCGTTTGCTGAAAGAGTACTGTTTCACCGGGAACTACCTGGCCATTGACAATCGTGCCGCTTATACCGGGCATACTCTCTGGCGGTACCATTGCTATTATCTCAAAAGGAACTTGTACCTCCTGCCAATGGATTTTCAAGCCCTCCATTAACACAGCCGGACCGGAAACGGTTCGTTTAAGTCCACCCTGGGCTGCCGTGATATGGATGTATTGCCCCTGTTTCTCAACTCTGCTGATTTTCCCCGGTAAATCGAATTCAGCGGGAAAGATGATGTCCTGACGATCCAGGATTGCTTGATCACTCAGTACTTCAATAGAGACCAGAAAGCCCCAGATATTGGAGGCCTCATCAAGAAGCATGCTTAATTCGCTTACTTGAGGGATTTCTGTGGGTTCGAGAGTAAAGTATAATCCTGCCTGTACGGAAGACCAGATCGATACAACATAAAGGACAATCAATACTGTCTTGTTTTTCATGATACCGCTCCCTTAATAACACTCCCTTATCTTGGTACATTTGTTGATCATACGATCAACGGCTGATCGGCGTGCATTCACCGCAGCCGTTGTTCCAACAGTGAATGAGGTTTCCAATGTCGGCGGCATCGACATCCCCATCCCAATCGGTATCGGCACACCTATTGGGGATACCACCAGTCATACCATTGTAGTCGTTCCAGCCACCTACGGCAACACCAACGTCGGCCGCATCACAATCGCAATCCCCATCCACATCTCCAGGGCAATCAGAACAGCTTTCAATAAGGTCAAGCCTCACATCCATTTCGATACACCCGACCTGCAGGTTGCTATCGATCTGTCCATCGGCACCAACCACGTCGCTGTCGGGTCCGCGCAGTGTGTCGCCACAAATCGTGATATGAACCGTACCTGCACAGCACAGCCTGAATGTGATCAGGTCGGCAGCCTCAGGGCCCGCGGCTTGTTCACCTGCCTCATCCAACACTCCCATGCTGATTGAGAAGCTCGTTACGTCATCCTCTCCCAGCGCTCCTGCTTCGGTTGCATCTGCAAACGGATGACCATCACCGACAGCAAAGTTCAGGGGATTGGAGTGGGCATAATCCATATAGGTATTGAATGCAGAATCCACGGTGAATTCGGCCAGTCGCACAGTAACCGGAGCCGACACATCCACACGCAGGGCTATACCACGCGGAGCATCACCCGCATCAGATGAGTACGAAATCGTGATCCTCTGATCACCATTGTCAACAGCAGTAAAGGTTATAGTTCCAAAAGCAGATGTAGTGATAAGGGTGAGAAAAAGAAGATTCCACGTTCGCATGATCGATCCTCCCTTGGCAATGATCATTTGCTTTACAAAAACTCTCATGCTTAAATCAATTGTAATGGAGAACGGCCATTATGTCAAGATTGTGGATAGAGCTTTTTCCTGTTTGTTAAAAGTGGGGTTGGCATGTTCGTCCTCCTGGACGGTTGTATCTGTCCCCCCTTTTCAGGGAGATAGGAGACATATAGCCATGTATTGTCATACTGGGCTCCAGACCCGTCATCCCACCTGGACTGAACTTGCTGAAATTAATGAAATCGTATAGTCTTCCTGTACACAACTAGATCCCGGATCAAGTCCGGGATGACAAGAGAGTCATGGTAATACTTGGTGTGCGCAAAAAAAGAGCGTTCCACACAGAAACGCTCTTTTCTTTTTTAAGCTTGTTTTCTGGCCGTCTTATTTGCGGCGACGCAGAAACAGGGCACCCAGTCCCAGAAGACCGAGGGTCATCGGCTCGGGAATATGATGGGCAAACAGTTGGCCATTAGGCTGTGCTTCCCCGTCCCAAGTATTTCCACCACCTACTGCCGAAATAATCAGGTCGCCAACACCCGTGCCGGTCCAACTGATCCCGGTCACCATCGGCCCAGTCTTCGGTGCGCCGAAGATGTTGGAAATCGTCAATTCGGCATAATTCCCTGCTTCATTCTGCTTTTTCCCCGGCAGATCAAATCCTGTCGGGAATTCGACGCCACTGAGGTCCAATGCCAGGTCTCCGGATTCGACTACTAATTCTGCTGAAAGCAGCAGGCCGAACACGTTTTCACCGTCGATTGTAATCGAGCTGTCTTCGACTGTGAACATGAGCCCCGCACTGGACAGGCCAGTAACGCCTAGAACCAGAGCTAAGACTAACAGCTTCTTCATCATCGTTCTCCTTTCAGAACACTCTTGTTCGAACAATTCCTATTTCTTCACTAGTGAAGTGTGTGTGTCTAAACTCAAATTAATTACTTGGGGGTGCATTCCCCACAACCATTATTCCAGCCTGTTACCAGGTTTCCAATGTCGGCGGCATCGACGTCCCCGTCACTGTCGGTATCAGCACACTTATTGGGGATGTCGTTGGTCGTGCCTTCGTAGTTGTTCCAGCCACCCACGGCCACACCAACATCGGCAGCGTCCACATCGCAATCACCATCCGAATCACCGAAACCATGGCAGTCATAAGACCAGCATGCCGGCTCGCCACCACAAACCACGTTGACACCTGTCAGAGTAATAGGCGCGGTCTCCAGATTGCTGGCGATCACACTGCCTACCACGCCGCTGGCCGGGCCACGCAGGGTGTCGGCACTGATCGTGACATCCACTGTGCCCTCGCCACACAGCTTGAACGTGATCAAATCGGCTGCATCAGGACCGGCGGCCTGTCCGCCTTCTTCATCCAGCACACCCATGCTGATCGAGAAGCTCGTTACGGCATCCTCTCCCAGCGCTCCCGCTGCGGTGGCATCTGCAAAGGGATGACCATCGCCAACGGCAAAGTTCAGGGGGTTGGAGTGGGCATAGTCGATGAACGTGTTGTAGGCGGCATCCGCAGCGAACTCGGTCAGTTGCACTGCAACCGGAGCCGTTACATCGACACGCAGTCCTACGCCACGAGGGGCATCGCCCGCATCAGACGAGTACGAAATCGTGATCGTCTGGTCGCCATTGTCCACAGCGGTGAAGGTCACGGTTGCCATCGCCGGGACCGCCATTGCTAACACGAGCACCAATGCTAGCTTTCTCATTTCACACCATCCTTTCTCTTCTTCTTCTCTTCTTCTTAACTTTTCTCACCTGCAGATATCCGCTCTGCAGAGTATAACGCAAACTTCATACGTCCGAAAAACACGATGGATCAACTTATTGGATATTGTTGGCCGGTATGTATCACCCCGACTCTCCTGCTTGTGCTTTTCAGCGTACCTCCGTAAATCACCATCCATCCAACATTTTACGACACAGAACCCCGAAAACAGGTCCCGTCTTATAAGGGTTATCGTACCTTACAGGGTCATAAAAGGCAAGGCAAAAAACCAAATTTTTTGATTTTTCTGCAAATTTTCTGCCCTGTTACCCATATCACTATCGGACTTGTCCAAAATCATCCTTGGCCATCCCTACCCTTGATCCTCACGTCTGTGATCCTGACAAACTTCATTTTATCGGAAAATGCTGTTTTTTTCAAGCCTTTCGGGCGATATTATCTCTGTCATGATGAAGATTTTTTCAGGACGATTACTACTGGTCAGGATGATCCTGCTGGGAACGACTGTAATGCTCGTAACTGCAGGAATATTAAACATTTACGCGACGGGGAACCCGCTGAATCCGGACCCGGATACCAAGCTTTCGGTACCGTCGGGGCTGTGGAAAAAACAGGTTGTTTTCGCTGTAGCGGGTTTATTTTGTGCAGCGGCGGTTAATCTGTTCAGCTATCGCTGGCTAGGGCCGCTGAGTTATTGGATTTACGGGGCGATTCTGGTCGTTCTGGCGATCCTTTTGCTGGATAAAATCATCGATATTCCCTTTGTGCCGGTAATCAACGGGACACGACGATGGATCCGGGTGGGATTCAGCTCATCTTCGTTTCAGTTGCAGCCTTCAGAATTCTGCAAGATTGCCTTTATTTTAGCCCTGGGATGGTATCTTCGATTTCGCAGTAACTACCGGCATTTTAAAGGTTTAGTGGGGCCCTTCGCCCTGACGTTGCTGGCGATGGGGCTGATTCTTCTGGAGCCGGACCTTGGTACGGTAATGCTGATGATGCCGGTGCTTTTTGCGGTATTGTTTGTTGCCGGAGCACGGATCAAGCATTTGTTGATTATCGTAGTGCTGGCCGTGTTGGCAAGCCCCCTGCTGTGGATGAAGATGCATCCTTATCAGCGAATGCGGCTTTCCAGTGTGCTGTTACAGAATGAGACGATTCGGAACAAGGCCTATCATAATGAAAGGCTGGCCAAAATCCTGGCCGGTTCGACACAGAACATCAAGTACTGGGAGCGGAATCAGGGATATCAGATTACCCATTCCAAACGGGCGATAGCATCCGGGGGGCTTTGGGGGCAGGGATATCGAAAAGGTCCCTATATTCGGCATGACATCAATACTAAGCATAACTTGCCGGACCGGATTCGCCTGCCGGAGCGGCAGAATGACTTTATCTTTGCCATTATTGCGCATCAGTTTGGGCTGGTCGGGGGAGGTATTTTACTGCTGTTGTATACGATTCTTCTACTGTGCGGCGTTGAGATCGCCTGGCAGAATACCGAACCATTCGGTCGGCTGGTGGCCGTGGGAATCGTGGCGATGTTTGTTGTCGAGGTGATTGTAAATGTCTCGATGACACTGGGACTAATGCCGATAACAGGACTGACGCTGCCGCTGGTCAGTTATGGAGGATCCTCTTTGCTGGTAAGTCTCATTGCCATCGGACTGCTAAATAACATCGGACGCGACCGCCCCTTCTCGATCGCCACCAGTCCCTTTGAGCACGACAAAGAACAGTAAGTACTCCCTTCTCTGTGCGGATTTCTTCTTGCATTGATACGGGTCTTAGCCTACGGTTCATGTATTAATAATGGAATGAGAATTTCGATTTGGAGGGAGCATAATCATGTTGATATTAGCAGATATCGTCGAAGTGGCCGGATCGTTTTTATGGCCGGCAGGAACGGTTGTCATCGCAGTTGCGATTGCATTTGTGGTTCATTTTATACTGTTTTTTGTCCTTAAACGAATGGCCAAAGAGACAGACACCCCGCTGGATGAATCCCTGGTAAAGCATTTTCGCTCGCCTATGCTTTGTGTGACTATCCTGATCGCCCTGCGAGTGGTGATGCCTCTTCTGTCACTTTCAGAGGATGTTTTAACCGCATGCAAGCAGGTATTCAGCCTGACCTTGATCGCTTCGGTGTCCTGGCTGCTGATCAAGAGTGTGTATGTTCTAGACGATTATGTGCGTTTTCGGTATGACATCCGGGCCAAAGACAATCTGCGGGCCCGACGGATTCAGACGCAGCTCAGCGTGCTCAAGCGATTGGTGATCATTGTCGTCAGTATTATTGCATTGGGTACGATGCTGATGACATTCGAGCGGGTCAGACAGCTTGGGACGTCATTGCTGGCTTCAGCGGGAATCGCGGGTTTGGTCATTGGTTTTGCAGCACAGAAAACGTTGGCGACGTTCGTGGCGGGATTGCAAATCGCTTTTACCCAGCCGATCCGTTTTGATGATGTGGTGATCGTCGAAGGGGAATGGGGTCGGATCGAAGAGATCACGCTGACGTATGTGGTGATCCGGATCTGGGACCAAAGGCGGCTGGTAGTGCCGATCACCTATTTTATCGAAAAGCCGTTCCAGAATTGGACGCGGACCAGCGCTGAGATGCTGGGGACTATCTTTCTGTATGTCGATCATTCCGTCCCGATTGATGCGATTCGCAAACGACTGCGGGAGATTGTCGAGGGCTCGGAGTGGTGGGACGGCCGGGTTTGCGGGGTACAGGTGACCAATACGACGGAAAAGTGCATCGAAGCGCGGGCTCTGATCAGCTCCGCCGACAGTTCGGGAGCGTGGGAACTGCGATGCCTGGTTCGTGAGAAATTGATCGACTTCCTGCAGCAGAATTACCCCGGCTCGCTGCCGCGGTTTCGTGCTGAAGTCGAGCAACATAATCCACCCGGAACCGAGGCACGACCGGAACTGGTGTGATCCATATCGAACGTCATTCTGCCATTGGAGTTTTCGCTGTTGACGGACGGGTCAGCAGGCTGACAACGATCAGGGACAGAGTCGATACTGTGATAGCGGGCAGGACCGCATCCAGATCGGACCAGTCGCCGGGCAGTTGATTCCGCAGGGCATCGGCCTCTGACCAGAGCAGGGCCATCACAGTCCCGGAAACAATCGAAGAGATTGCCCCGGCTTTGGTCGCTCGCGGCCAGACGATGGCGGCCACCAGGCTGGGCGTGATCGATGCCCCATAGATGGTAAAGGCATAAAGGGCCTTTTCAAAGAAACCGGTCGATTCGGAAAACGCCAGTGAAACCAGATAGGCAATGATGCCGAACACTACAACCAGAAGCCGGCTTAGGAAGATTGTTCTTTTTTCATTCGCCTTGGGATTGATATAATTCAAATAGACATCCGTAATAAATGTGGTCGAGGGCACCAGAAGGAAGGAATTGGCCGTCGATGTAATTATTCCTACGACTGTGATCATAAACAGACAGCCCAGCGGCAGGGGCAGATAATGCCGGGCGGCATAGATTAGAATATACTTTCCGTTTTCCGGATCGGGCGTCATACTTGAGGAAATCCAGGCGCATCCAATGATCAACAACTCGATGGCCAAAGCCGCAAAAATCATGACAGTTACCGCCGTGGTTGCCCCTTTGGCGTTGCGGCTGGCGAAGATCCGCTGATACTGATTGGCATCGCCCAGCACCAGCAAAAATACGGGCAGGCAGAAGTTAATCAGCGTTACCGGCGGATACACTCCCCAAAACTGCATATGTTCAGCCCGGCCCTGGGCCATAAAAGCGTCTTGCATACCGCTCCAACCACCGGCTCTGAACCAGTACATCGGAAAGGTAATCAGTAGTGTTACGATGATGATGATTCCGGTGACAATGTCCATATACGCCAGGCTCATCAATCCGGCAAGCATCGTGAACAGGATAATGAAGGCCGCGGCGATGATGGTGGCGGCCTTGGCATCGAGTTTGCCTTCCGTGATGACTTCGAGGACGGCGCCTCCGGCATTGAACTGATAGCTGACGATGACCATATAGGCGATGATCAGGGAGATGACGGCTAATGCACGGGCAATCTGCCCAAACCGACCGCCGATGATTTCCGGGACGCTGCTGGCCTCGATGTTTCGAGCCCGGGCGGCAATGAGGGACAGCAGAATCATACCAATGAAAGTGCCGGTCGGAAGAACCAGGGCGGCCATGCCATCTTTATACGTCCGTTCAGCATTACCGACTATGGAGCCGGTTCCGATCCAGACGGCCAGCATCGTGCAAACCATGATCCATGGTGAGAGCGAGCGGCCCGCCACGGCGAAATCGTCCTCGGTTTTCACCTTGCCGGCCCGGGACATTGCCAGAATCGCCAAACCGAACAGATATACAAGAACTGCTACCAGATAGATCAATGTTTCACCTTTCCTATAACCGGTTAAACAATCACATCGGCCTAGTAGTACCGGGCGGAATTCTAACGTATCTGCAAGAGAAATCAAAGCCTTCTTTGGATTCGAGTGGTTGCATTTACGGCCGATTCCGCGTAGTCTCCTTAGCCATGAGCAAACGATATGACTTTGACAAAGTGATTGATCGACAAGACAGTGACAGCCTCAAGTGGGGAAAGTATTGCGGGCAGGATGTGATTCCGATGTGGGTGGCGGATATGGATTTTGCTTCCGCACCACCGATTATTGATGCCTTGTACAAGCGAATCGAACATGAGGTGTTCGGGTACGCCCTGCCTCCGGAAGACCTTTCCAATATCATTATTCAATGGTGCGCAGAACACTATAACTGGGCGATCCGGCCCGACTGGATTGTCTGGCTGCCCGGTCTGGTGCCTGCTCTACATGTGATGTGCCGGGCGTTTGGACAAAGCGGGGATGAAGTAATCACCTTCACGCCGGTGTATCCGCCGTTTCTGTCAGCACCGAAACTGTCAAACCTCCAATTGGTTCGCTGTCCATTGACGATGGAAGACAGTCAATACACCTTTGATCTGGATGCGTTTCGTAGTCGAATCACGCCACGGACGAAAGTTCTGCTTCTGTGTAATCCACACAATCCAGTCGGAGCGGTTTTTCCCCCAGACAAGCTGGAATCTCTGGCCCGAATCTGTATCGAGAACAACATCCTGATCTGCTCGGATGAGATCCACTGCGACCTCATTTTAGAGGATATCCGCCACAGACCAACTGCCTCGATCAGTGAAGAAATCGCCGCTCACACCGTAACCCTCATGTCACCGGCCAAGACGTTTAATCTACCGGGGCTTAATTGTGGCTTTGCGATTACCCCGAACCCCGATCTGCGACACTGTTTTTCCACAGCTCGGGCCGGCATTGTCCCGCATGTCAATGCCCTGGGATATATAGCTTGTCTTACGGCTTATCGGGATTGCGAGCCATGGCGTCAGGAACTGTTGGCCTATCTACGATCCAATCGTGACCTCATCGTCAAAACGGTCAAGGAAACCCCCGGCTTGTCCATGATCGCTCCGGCAGCGACATATCTGGCATGGATTGATGTGCAAGCGATGAATCTACCCGATCCTATGGCATTCTTCGAACAGGCCGGGGTGGGTCTGCAGGACGGAAGCGAATTCGACGGGCCGGGTTATGTCCGGCTCAATTTCGGCTGCCCTCAAAGCAGGTTGAAGGAAGGTTTACACCGCATCCGATCCGCTCTCGCAAAGATTTAGCCGAATCCAAAGCGGATGGGAAATAGCTGTCTTGTGATATTGAAATGAAAAGGGGAGATCTATTCTTTTCCCGGATAAGAACGGGATTGCTTGATCTGACCGCGGTGTTTTTTATCCTGCAAACGTCTTTCAATAGCGGATCGAGAAGGTCGGGTCTTTTTTCGTGGGGCACGTTTTTTCAAGGCCTCGTTCAGCAGTTCGGTAAGTCGGTCAAGGGCGGCATTACGATTGGCCCTCTGTGTACGAAACTTTTGAGAGGAGACCATCAATTGGTCCCGTCCGTCGATCCGAGTGGACAGTCGCCTGCGAATCCGGCTCTTTTGCGAATTGGTAAAAACAGGACAAGCTTCCAAATCCAGCAGCACGGTCACCCGAGTATTGACCTTATTGACATTCTGGCCACCCGGCCCGGAGCTACGAGAAAAGGCAAAGGAAAGCCAACGCTCTTCAATAACAATGCCGTTACCCAGTTGTATCATTCCATTACTCCTTGAGCCAGGGCAGGTAACACTCATAATGACGTCCAAACAGGCCAATAGCCCGCATGGCGAAGACATTCAGCAGGGCGGCGACAATATTACCGGCCAAATGTAACCAAACGGTCCATTTGGAAGGTTCGACCAGCCGACCTTTGGTTTTTGTAAGCCATTCGACTGCAACAGCAAACAGCACCAGCACCACCACCACAATATACGGTCCGAACGCTTTGTAAATCGGCACGAAGATCTGGTCCAGACGAAAGACCTGATACAATTCCTGTCCGGTCGATAAAATCAGAAGCACCAGCGGCAACGTCAGCAAACCCAGCCATGGCAGAGGATACAGCAGCCACTTCCAGTCCAATCCGATGATCCGTAGCCCGTTGGCCAGCAGGACAAATGGCATTACTGACACCAGAAACGCACAGATGTACAGGTAGATCGATTTGATGACCGTCCAGAGAAAGTCCAATCCACCGCCCAACTCGCTTTCCAGCAGCTCATCCTCATCTAAAAAGGTCGTCCCTATCACCTCCATATAAAACCATGCCTGCATACCCCACGTAAGGAATATGACAATCCAGCCGACCGGCAGGTGGAGGGTAAAACCCGGCAGTTGAATGCTCCAGTCGGCCCCATCCAGAAAATGCCGCACAGTTACCAGAAAGAGCAGAAAGACAAGCATGGTAACACTTCCACGTCGAAGGAACACGCTCCACGTTCGGACAAAGACAGCCGAAAAGAATCCCCCCAACGGCTCTTCATGACGCTTGGAGACCTTACTGGGTATAGCATCGTCTCGATCCGGAATAAAAAAACGTTGGTCGCATTTCATGCATCGAGCCCGACGACCGGCACAGTCCGACGGAAATGCACATAGATTGTCACAGTGCGGACAATGAAACGTGATCGTATCTCTTTGTCGGTCCCGGTCTGTCATGTCATGTAACATCCATAGTGTCGATAGAACAATCCGATGCCACGGGCTGTGGCCAATGTCCAGACAGACAACAGGATCACCCCGACCGCTTGAACGATGAGGGTAACCGGCTCAACCTGACGGTTCCACCCAAAACCAAAGGTCCAGCTATGCAATACCAGAATCGGAACAACAGTCAACATCAGGACCAGATACGGGCCAAATGCCTTGCGAATCGGACGAAACAGAACTCGCGGATCAAAAACCATCGTAAGATCCTCCATCACAGCAGCCACAAGAAAGAATACCCCAAAAAGAAACAAGCCGGGAACAGCGCTGATTCCCAGACCGATCCAACTGACAATCGAAACCCAACCATCTTCGTCACCGCTTAAAAATCCTAATCCCCGCAGCCCCAGATAGACCACTAGAATCGGAATGCAAACGATAAAGACAATCACAAGTAAAGAATAAAGGGCGCTAAAAGTAGAAGTCGTAAAGCGGACCGGAGAATTGAACTCGGCATCGGGCATGGCATCTTCCTCAAACGCAACGCTTCTTGCCAGATCCATATAATAACGAAGCATGCATCCGGTCAGAAAGATCGATACCGCCAAACCGAAAGGCAGGGGCAGAGTAGCCATCTTACCCGTGGCCTTCACATACACCGAAAGGAAATAATTCATATGCCGGACAGTGAATCGTACAATTGTAAGTACAGTTATCCATACCACAGGCGTAGTACTGGATGTACGAAAAAACGCTTTGATATTATCAACAAACAGCGCATGATAAAAACCTCCGACGGCCTGGTCTTCTTCCTCATCGGATTTTACCTTTTGCGCCGGCTGTCCGTTGAACTCGGGGACAATAAAACGCTGTTGACAGCGGGTACATCGCGCACGACGACCTGCGTGCTTGCTGTCAAAGCCGCAAATCCCCCCGCAACCCGGACAATCGAATGTGATCGTCGCCATGGCTGATCAGCTAACCGCTATATCGGCATCTCCTTTCATGGCATCAACAAAACTGTTCAGATCGTTGGCCCATTTCTGAGCTTCGAGCAGGTCAATCACACCCCCTTTGACCAGTCGCGCCAGATGCCGTTCCAAGGTGATCATTTTTTCATCAGGCTGATTGCGGGTTTTGGTCTGAATGATCGAATAGATCTGCTCCACCTTGCTCTTACGAATTAAATTGGCAACCGCATAGTTACTGTTGAGAATTTCCATGGCCACGACACGGCCTTTGCCATCTTTGCGAGGAATCAGTTTCTGGGAGATCACATAAGCCAGACCAAGAGATAACTGATTGGAGACTTCCTCCTGTCGGCCGGGAGGGAAAAAGTCCAAGATACGTGTAATCGAGCCGATCGAGTCACGTGTGTGCAGGGTGGAAAAGACCAGATGGCCGGTCTCGGCGGCCGTCAGAGTCATCGAAACAGTCTCCGAGTCGCGCATTTCGCCGACGAAGATCACATCCGGATCCTCTCGCATCATCGCCCGTAATCCATCCGCAAAATGTGGTACATCCCGCCCGACCTCACGCTGACTGATCATGCTGTTTTTTTGTTTGAAGATATATTCGATGGGATCTTCCAGGGTAATGATCCGACAGGCCCGATCTTCATTGATCCGCTCGATGAGCGAGGCGATGGTTGTGCTCTTGCCCGCCCCGGTGATCCCCGTGAAAAGAACCAATCCATGTTTTCGACGAACAATATCTCGCCATACATCGTTGGGAAATCCGACATTCTGCGGACGGGGGATATCCATCCCCAGGGCTCGGATGGCTCCGGCCAGCCCGTCGTTATCATGAAAGATATTGATGCGGAACTGGAGTGTGCCAAACTGGTACGAACAGTCCAGATCTTCATGGGCCAGGACCTTTTCAATCTCCGGCTCGGTCAGCAGAGAAAATAGAAGCTGCTCGGCCAGTTCCGGCGTAATCATTTCCCCTTTGAGCTTGACCAGATCACCGTCGATACGATAAGCAGGGACGGCCCCAATTTTGATATGCAGATCCGAGACACGCATTGCACCCTGCTTCTCAAAATAGGCCATCATGTCAGTCATGCTCAGCTTGACCCCGCCTCCGGCAGGATATACCTTGGCATCCACAGAATATTTTGATTCCATACGTTTCACGCCTTCTGAAATTTGATTTTATAGGATTGTACCACCTCGCCTGGGAAAAGGCAAAATCCCTTTCTTTTCCGGACCGATCACTCCGGCGCAGATAAGACGCGCAGGGGAACTGTTTGTTAAAAATAGAGATAAACCTGCCGTGCTTTTGCAGAATCCGTCGATGATATATTTAAGCCTGAAAAACCAGCGTTAATTCCAGAATGCAGCAAACATTGGATCCCAGGGAGGCAAAACGATCGGCTCCTGATCGTAAATCTTCTGTACTTTTTCCGGGATATCGCTCCTTTTTGCGATCACACAGTAGACATGTTTGTCAAACCAATCATCATACAGCGTCCAGTAGCCTTTGGCCCCTTTATCAGAGCCCCAACTGTTCTCTACAAGCCATTTGACCGGCTTGTCATCCTGAATATCCACACCGACAAAAACCATGGCATGATTGGGAACACCATGCCGATACAAAGCCATTTCGGCCTTGCTTAGCCGCATATCCATACGATAGATACTGTCGTAATCATAGAGATTGGCCGCCATGATGCCCAGTTTGCTGTTCTGATCCTTACCCATGTCGCAGGCAAACCAGATCGGCTCATCATCGAGCACGCAGGTGTAAGCGATCTTTTTAAGAATCTTGACAGACACATTGGCAAAATGTACATCGCCTTTGTCGTACATATTACTGGTCATTCGCATGCGGTAATACCGGCCATATTCCTTGGATGGATCGCTGAAAACATTAACATACTCACCCAGTTCGAGACCGACAAATTCACTGTAGAATTCCTTCGGAGTAAATGTACGGACATCGGTGACGATGGAATTGGCATCTTCATAACGCCATTCGAACTTCTGGGGAGGCATGCCCAAGTTCATCGCCAGCATGCGATATACGTCCTTCAACACCTTTTCCTTTTCGTTGCGGAGGACGGCAACTTCTTTACCCTGCTGATGGAATTTGCGCAGGCGGGATGCGGACGAGCGGAGTTTCTGACTCAGGAGTTGGTTCATGGCCGAGGTACTCTCTGAACTGTTGGTCTCGGGCATGATGTCCTTGGGTACGACTCCATATTTTTCGATCAGGGCTACAGCCCCTTCCCACCAACCACCGTCAGGGACGGGATTTCGAAGCAGGATCTCCATTTCGCGATCCAGGCAATCCCGATCCCGCATCTCAATGATACGCTCTAGAAAGGCATTGGCCTTTTCCAGCTTGTCCCAGAAAGCCAGGTGGTTTTGCGATAATTCAAATTCCTTGAATTTGTGCTCTTTAATCACTTTCGGACGCAATGTATTCAAAGCGGCAAAAAGCCAGCACCGGCCGGACGATTTCTGGTTGGTGATTCCCTTGGTCTTGATCTTATGGCTGAATAGGTCATTATGCTCCCGTAACAATTCCCGATTCAGGGCCAGGTCGGTGATATTATTGTTGGTAATGGCGTTGTACATCGCACGGGTATGCGGATCCATGCGATAGGAAGACTGAGTCTTGTCGAGAAATTCTTCACTGAGGCCCCCGGGACCGGCATAAATAACCGAACCGATAAAACAAAAAACTATGATCGAATACGGTATCGACTTCATATCACACCCTCCGAGACATTCACTTAGTACCCACTGTTCCAATGCTATTATAATCTTTTTGCCTTAAAAGTGTAAGTTTTTCCAGGGCGATCCGAAATTGATTCAGAGAGCGATCCAGATATTCATTGACCTCGTCAATATACCCGTCAGCCGAGGCGCTCCATACACGATTAAGGTAGCGTTCGGCGGCGGCGAATTCACTCATCACATCGGCATATGACGCAAGGCCATGGACATGAGCGATACTCTGCCTGGCCTCCACAAAGACGGAAAGATCCATGGAAACCATCTCATCAATCCTGTGACGCACATCATACGGACTGACAGACGCCTTCTGATTATGGATCGCCTCTACCTGTGAAACAATATTGGTCAGACTCGTTTGGACGGCCTGTATGTTGGCGGTCAGCCGTTCTTCACTACGATGGGTTTGACGGTGACCAAGTCGAGCAACGATTACACCCAAAACACCAATTCCCACCACCGGAGCAAAATAAGACCATTGGATTGTATCCTTGTTCCACACTGCAGCCATCGCTCCACCGATAAATCCTGCAGCAATCAACAGAAAACCTGTCATTTTCAAGATACCATTCCTTTAATAATATGATATAATGCAAATCCAACACCCACCAGCGCCTCTCCCACAATAAATCCGGCAGCAATCGGAATCCCAATCTCTTCGCTGAATCGAACTCCTTTTCGCCAGTCGGTAACAACTCGAAGCACAGTTCCAATGCTGTAGGTTAAAACAGTGTGAAATGGCAGGTAGAAACCCAAACCGACAAGGATACCTAGCCCGCCAATCCCGCTGGCGCTGAGCAGGGCCCCCAATCCTGCGCCGGCTGCGTATTTCTGCACAGGCGCTGCTCCATCCAGCATACCACGGATCATGCCCGCCAATACACCAGCTTGCGGCGCCGGCAGTTTCTCGCTGCCCAGCGTGTACGCTTTATGTAGGACAAAAATGAGACCCATCACGACAATGGGGCCCAGCCATGTCGCCAGGAA
Organism: Sedimentisphaerales bacterium; assembly: GCA_016926155.1. GTDB lineage: Bacteria > Planctomycetota > Phycisphaerae > Sedimentisphaerales > Anaerohalosphaeraceae > JAFGGE01. The sequence goes on along the minus strand of JAFGPC010000090.1, from coordinate 1,783 downwards.
CTGTCCTATCTGCTGTTTTCGCGGTGATGCGCCGACCAGATATCCCGTTTTAAGGTCCAGCATCAGATCGGTGGCCTGGCTCATTGCCACACAGGCTGCCGCTCCGACAACGATGGAGGAAAGGATCGCGGGTGTATCCCCGAGGTCTTTGGCGATAAGAATCAGGAGAGTTACGGCGATCAGCGTCATTCCACTCAACGGAGACCAATTGGTTCGACCGATGCATTCGGATAATACGACTCCGGCTATCCAGATCCACAACGTACCGAGCACGGCCATGATTCCACCACGAATCCAACCCATCTCCTGGACGCTGGCAATCGCCGTAACGAACAACAGGATGGTGGCTCCCACTATTCCGATATAGAGCAGCTTGATTGGCATTTCATCCTGTGAATGGGTTGTCTTTGTTCGAGCGGCGTTCTGCATGCTTCGGATGGCGTTTGTAATAAGTGGAAACGCCAGCAAAATCCCGGTGACCGCTCCCCCTATCAGCATGCCGATACCGACCGGGCGGAACAAGTCTTTTTGCAGATAGACCGCCATTGTCTTGCGCTGCAGGTGTTCCTCCAATTGCATCGTCGCAGCCAGATCCTCAGGACTCGGCAATAAATCGAACGCAGCAAGTGCAGGAGCGATAATCCAATAACAGACAAAGCCTCCAATGATGAAACTCACGCCTCCTTTACCGGCGATGAAACCAACACCAATCGTCATGAGAGAAACATACCATATCCCGTTCATATAGTCGGGCATGCCAATCTGTTCTCCCAGATTCCACAATTCAAATCCACACAATTGTGAAAAGAAATGCACCAGTCCGCTAACGGCTATTCCCACGAGCAGGAGTTGGGCTTTTCGGATTCCCGCACCGGGACTCTTTAGAATTGTAGCAACAGCCACTCCTCCGGGATAGGTAAGCCTTTCAAAGTCAATCATCTGTTTGCGTAACGGGATAATGAAGGCGATACCAAGGATGCCGCCCGCAATGCAGGCAAACACCATTAATACAGCATTGAAATCGGTCTGCCCCAGGATAAACAGGGCCGGCACGGTAAACATCAAGCCGGAGGAGGCGCCATTGACAGCGCTGGCGATGGTCTGGTTGATATTATTTTCGATGATACTGCTTCGCCCGAGCAATCCACGCAGAATCCCAAAGCCAAGAATCGCCGCCAGTTCTGAGCCTTCAATAGAAAAACCCAAAATCAACGCGGCATAGCCGATGCTGACCGCGATAAGAATACCAATTCCATATCCGACCAGCACAGAGGTCAGGGTCAGTTCCGGGTAGGGTCCATAACGGATTATTCTTCCACGTTCATCTCGTGAGGTTTGGACTTTGCTCATTTGGGTTTCGTGATTCCTTTCCCCAGATTGCCAAGCACCTGTTGTGCTTCGTTTCGTCCGTAATTGAAAATCGTAAAGCCTCCGGTTTTGTATTTCCTCGTAATCTGGATCTGTTCAATAACACTTGCTGCATCGGTTGGATCGGCCCAGGTACTCAGCCCGATTCCGGGATAACAGGGAACCTTGCCGGCCCATTTCAATTGATTGGCGACCATTGTTTCAAAAACGGCATTGGAAGGTGTATAATCCATCGGGCAGACAAAATCAAGATACCCCTTATCACACCACAGCTTCCAGTCCTGGGCCATACTGAAACGGTCGGTAGGCCAGTTGCGAAAGACCGCCGCCGAGATCTTCACACCAGGCCGGACCTTACGGGTCTGCGTGGCGACAGCCTCCACGACATCGGTAATCTGTTGCTGGCGAAATGCAT